>JANXRM010000278.1 GCA_025353015.1 Hyphomicrobiales bacterium | reverse complement strand
CCGGTGCCGACGGCCGTGCCCGCGGGAATGCCGAGGAAAATCAGAAATGGCGTGAGGATGAAGCCGCCGCCGATCCCGAACATGCCTGAGATGATGCCGATGGCGAAGCCGAGGCCCAGCAGCAGCAGCAGGCTTTGCGACATTTCGGCGATGGGGAGATAGATCGACATGGCTGCAATCAGTGCCTCATTCGGCGATCGAGATCAACGATTTGAAAGCAGCGCATTGCATTCGACGCTTGGCGCACAACGTTTTGCCCTCAGCGGGGCGCGCCCGCGCGCCGCAGGCGGTCGTTGATGGCGGCGCCGAGACCAGTCTCCGGTACAGGCATCACGGCGATGCCCCTGACACCTGAGGCGTCGAGCTCGCGGAGCGCTGCGAACAACCGGCTTGCCGCTTCCCGGAGATCGCTCGATGGGCTGAGATTGATTGTCGGGCCGGCATGCATGGGACCGGACGGTCCAAAGGCGAGCAGCGCCTCGCCCGGTGCAACATTAGTCGCGTTAAGCCGAACGGCGGCGCCAGGCGCGTAATGGCTGGCGAGTTGGCCTGGCGAGATCGGGCGTGCGGTGACGTCAGCGGCCCTGACCGATGCTACTCCGGTTACGCGGGCGATTTCCTCTGCCGTGATGCCGCCCGGCCGCAGTAAGACGGGTAGGGTTCCCGTGGCGTCGATGACAGTTGACTCGAGGCCTTGCTCGGACGGACCAGCATCCAGGATCATCGCGACACGAGGCCCGAGATCAGCCTCGACGTGATGCGCTTCGGTGGCGCTGACATGGCCGGACCGGTTCGCCGAAGGCGCCGCGATGGGGCACTGGGCCGCGATCATCAGAGCGCGGGCGACCGGGTGCGAGGGCACGCGCAGCGCAATCGTATCGAGGCCGGCGGTTGTCAAGTCAGCGATCGGCGAGCCCGCGACTTGGCGCACCACCAGTGTCAGCGGCCCGGGCCAGAAGGCGCGCGCGAGGTGGTGGGCCAGGGATCCAAATTGCCCAAGCGACGCCGCTTGCTCCAGGCTCGGCACATGCACGATCAACGGGTTGAAATGTGGGCGGCCCTTGGCCTCGAAGATGGCGGCGACAGCCATCCCGTTTGTGGCGTCGGCGCCGAGGCCGTAGACGGTCTCGGTCGGAAACGCGACAAGCCGCCCGTCGCGAAGCAACAGGGCGGCCTGATCGATGGTCTCAGCGGTCGCGGGAACGCGTGGCATCAGTCCTGGATCAATCCCGCTCGACGCACATGGCGACGCCCATGCCGCCACCGATGCACAGAGTGGCGAGGCCCTTCTTGGCGCCGCGGCGCTGCATTTCATAAAGCAGCGTCGTCAACACGCGAGCGCCCGAAGCGCCGATCGGGTGGCCGATGGCGATCGCGCCGCCGTTGACGTTCACCTTCGCGGTATCCCAGCCGAGGTCCTTGTTGACGGCGCAGGCTTGCGCGGCGAAGGCCTCGTTGGCTTCGATGAGATCAAGATCTCCGACCTTCCAGCCAGCTTTTTCAAGGGCCATTTTCGAGGCGGGGATGGGGCCCGTGCCCATGATGGCGGGATCAACGCCGGCATTGGCCCAAGAGACGATACGCGCCAGCGGCTTGATGCCGCGCTTCTTGGCCTCGGCCGCGGTCATCAGCACGACGGCTGCAGCACCATCGTTGATGCCGGAGGCATTGCCGGCCGTGACTGTGCCGCTCTTCGGGTCGAACGCCGGGCGCAATTTGGTGACGCTTTCCAGCGTGACGCCATCCTTGATGTACTCGTCATCTGACACGATCACGTCGCCCTTGCGGCCCTTGATGGTGACGGGGGCGATCTCGTCTTTGAACTTGCCGGCCTTGCGGGCAGCCTCGGCCTTGTTCTGCGAGGCCACGGCGAACTTGTCCTGCTCGTCACGGGTGATCTGGTACTGGCGCGCGACGTTCTCCGCCGTCGAGCCCATGTGGTAGCCGTTGAAGGCGTCCCAGAGGCCGTCCTTGATCAGGGTGTCGATCATCTTGACGTCGCCCATCTTGGTGCCGTCGCGCAGGTGCATGACGTGCGGCGCCTGGCTCATGCTCTCCTGGCCGCCGGCGACGACGATCTTGGCGCCGTCGAGAACTTGCTGTGCGCCGAGCGCCACCGCGCGCAGACCCGAGCCGCAGAGCTGGTTCATGCCCCAGGCTGGAGCGCTGAAGGGGATGCCGGCGTTGATGGACGCCTGCCGGGCCGGGTTCTGGCCAGCGCCGGCGTCGAGGATCTGACCCATGATGACTTCGGAGACATCGGCTGCAGCCACACCGGCGCGGGTGAGGGCAGCCATGATTGCCACCTTGCCGAGGTCATGCGCCGGGACGCTTGCCAGGGCTCCGTTGAACGAGCCGACTGGCGTGCGGGCGGCGCTGGCGATGACGATCGTGGTGTCGGCGTTCATGGGCGTTCTCCTGATTGCAAGTGATTGCAAGGCTTCGATCGAGTCGAGGGACGGCATCTCAGGAGGGAGGACCTCCCAGGCACGGGCATTTGTGTGCGGGTCAAAAAAGGTCCCGCGCTGTGCTAGGTCGCAGGATAGCAGGGTGCACCGCAATTTTGCAAACAGGACACGCGTTTTGACGCGGGCTGGCTCGGATCGCCCGGGGCCGGATTGTGTTGGCGCCCGTCGTCGGCCATTGCATAACGTTGACGAGACGACCGCGATGCGAGCTCCGAGAGAACAATGGTCCCCAAACGCTCCAGGCGTGCCTTCCTCAAATCGGCTTCGAGCCTGGCGTTTATTTCAAGCCTGTCCGGGCGCGCTTTCGGGCAGGTTCGTGTGCCAGCGGCGGATGCCGCGCTCGATGCATTGGCGGGAGAACTCGAGGCCACAAACCTCAAGGGGGTTGCTTTCGGCCGGGTTGTGCGTCCGGGCCAGACCGATTATGCCAAAATCAAATATTACAACGCGCGTTTCGATTGCATGCGGCCCACGGCCTTTATTCGCCCTGCCGCGCCCGAGGGTGTGCAAAAGATTGTCGCCTGGGCCAAGGCCAACCGCCGGACCTTCGCGATCCGCGGCGGCGGCCATTCGTTCGAGGGCAAGTCGAGCCATCCGGATATCGTTATCGACATGTCGCACCTGACAAAGCTCAGCCATGCAGCCGACGGGGCCTTGTCGGTGGAAGCGGGTGTTCGGTTGGGCGACGCCTATAAGCTACTTGCCGCGAAGGGCCGCGTGCTGCCGGCGGGCACCTGTCCGACGGTCGGCATCACAGGGCACGTACTCGGCGGTGGCATCGGCGATTTTCTCCCCATTTTCGGCTATGCGGCGCAGTCGCTGACGGAGGTGACGCTCGTCACGTTTGGTGGTGCCGTCCTGACGGTGGACGATCAGAAAATCCTGACGCGAGATGGGAGCCCAGCGCTTCCGGAAGCCATCGAGGCGCCGCGGCTGATGACGCTTCTGCGTGGTGCGGGGCAAGGTGCCTTCGGCGTCGTGACCAACATGACGTTCCGCACGCACGACGTACGTGCCATGAAGCTCGCGAGCTTCAAGCTCGAGGGCGCGGAGGGCGTTTCGGCACAACAGGCCACGGCGATCCTTCAGGCGTGGTTCCAGTGGCGGGAAAAACTTCCCAAGCCGATGCATACGATGGTCAGTTCCAAGCTCAACCTCTCCCGATCCGGCAATGGCTATGGCATCGACATCGGCGGTCTGATCGCCATTCCTGCAGGCGCCAAGGAAACGGTCGCGGATGTGCGGCGGGCACTCGACCGGCTGTTCCAGGTTGCGGCTTTCGGCAGCAAAAGCTTCACGCCGACGCATACGGCCGCGAGCGTCGTTGGCACATTCCTCGACGATGATGAAACCACCAACAACCGCCGCCGCCGCCTGCTCTATGGCTCATCGTCGGCGTTGTCAGGCGCGCTGCCGTTGCCCGCGATCCAACATCTTGTCCGCAATTTGCCCGGACAGGTCTTTGCGTCGTTCTATACAGCGGGCGGCGCCGCACGGATGCGGCCTGAAACGTCCCTACATCCTGCGGAATTCCTGGTCGAGTGGACGACCTACAGTCCGCGGGCCGACGCCAATGCGCATCGCCGGATCAGGACGCTCAATGCCGAGGTGGTGAAAATCGCCGGCTTCAAGGACCAGGCGTTTCCTAATTATCCCGACAACGAAGCGGCCCGCGATTATTTCCCGAATCGGGACGAGGTCGAGCAGGTGCGAAAGCTGCTGGACCCGGACGGGCTGTCCACGTCGTCATTACTCGCCGAACCGTTGCGTGCGCGAGGCGACGCGGGTTGCCGGTGAGGGCCCACCCGCCCGCTTGTTGCCGCCGGGCCGGTCCGTGCTAGGGTCCGCCGCGAGAGTAGCCCCTTGGCGGACAATCATCGGGGATCGACGGACAGCGGAGGATCTGGAATGCGATTGGTACGGGTTGGTTTGATTGCGGCCGGGGTGCTGGCCATGGGCTCGGCGACCGTGACGTCACCGGCGCTGGCGCAAAAATCCGGCGGTACGCTGCGCGCCTACCTCTGGGACAATCCGCCGAGTGCCTCGATCCACGAGGAAGCGACGATTTCGACCGTGTTCCCGTTCATGCCTGTGTTCAACAACCTCGTCGTCTTCGACCAGACGAAGCCGCAGGCCAGTATGGACACGATCGTGCCGGATCTGGCGAAAAGCTGGGCCTGGGACGAGACGAAAACCAAGATCACGTTCAAGCTCGAGGAGGGCGTCACATGGCATGACGGGAAGCCCTTCAGCGCGCGCGACGTCAAGTGTACGTTCGATCTGGTGGCAGGGCTCGCCAATTCCGAGGACTTCCGCAAGAACCCGCGCAAGGTCTGGTATCACAACGTCGCGTCGGTGGCGGCGACCAGCGATACAGAGGTGACGTTTGAGCTGAAGGCGCCGCAGCCCTCGTTCCTGGCCGTCCTGGCCTCGGGTTATTCGCCAGTTTATGGCTGCCACGTCTCCCTCAAGGACATGCGCACGAAACCTGTCGGCACGGGGCCCTTCAAGTTCGTCGAGTTCAAGCGCAACGAGTCCGTGACGCTGACGAAGAACCCGGACTACTGGAAGAAGGGCAAACCCTACCTCGATCGCATCGAGTATCGCGTCATCGACAACCGGTCGACGCGCGTGCTGGCGTTCATGTCCGGCGATATCGATTTGACGTTCGTGTCCGATATCACGGTGCCGCTGTTGAAGGACATCCAGGCCAAGCGGCCGGATGCGGTCTGCCAGTTCGTGCCCTCGAACAACACGATCAACATGATCGTCAATTCGGCGGCACCGCCCTTCGACAACCCGCAGGTGCGCCGGGCCATGGCGATGGCGCTCGACCGGCCAGCGTTCAACACGATCCTGTCGGAAGGCAAATCCTCGGTCGGCGTCGTCATGTTGCCGGGGCCGGAGGGCAAGTGGGGCATGCCGCCTGAGGAACTCGCGAAGCTGCCGGGCTATGGCGCCGACATCGAGAAATCGCAGGCCGAGGCGAAGAAGATCATGGAAGGCCTCGGCTACAGCGCCGCCAAGCCGCTGAAGGTCAAGGTGTCCACGCGCAACATCCCGCTCTATCGCGATCCCGCCGTCATCTTCATTGATCAGATGAAAAAGATCCACATCGACGGTGAGTTGGAAGTCGTCGACACGACGATCTGGCACGCGAAGGTTCAGCGCAAGGACTACGCCGTCGGCCTCAACACGACGGGCGTCGGCGTCGATGATCCCGACGTTAATTTGGTCGAGAACTACACCTGCAAGTCGGATCGCAACTACACCGGCTACTGCAACGCCGACGTGGACAAGCTGATCTTCGCCCAGTCGCGCGAAACCGATCTCGCGAAACGCAAGCAATTGCTCTGGGAGGCGGAGCGCAAGATCGCCGAGGACGTGGCGCGGCCGATCATCCTGCACAACCGGGCCGCGACCTGCTGGCAACCCCAAGTCAAGGGCGTCACCAGTCACGAGAACTCGCTCTACAATAGCTGGCGCATGGAAAATGCCTGGCTGGATAAATAAGCCTGCGGCGACGGTCTGAGATGGAGCGCACCTGATGATGCCGGCGGAATACAATATCACGGGCAAGGTCGTGCTCGTCACGGGCGCGGGGCGCGGTATCGGCAAGGGCATTGCGGAGGTACTGGCGGAGGCTGGCGCCGACGTCGCCATCAATGCGCTGACGCCGAAGTATGTGACCGGCCTCGCGGCGGATCTGGCCGCGAAGTCGGGCCGCCGCGTTGTTCCGGTCATTGCCGATGTCATGACGGCTGAGGGTGCGCAAAGTGCCATCGATCAGGTGATCGGCACGTTCGGGCGCATCGATGTGCTGGTCAACGCGCTGGGTGATTCCATCCGCAAACCGCTGGTGGCGCTGCCGGGCACGGACGGGGCGCTGTCGCAGATTTCCGAAACTGATCTGCGCTTTGTCATCGACATTAATCTGACGGAGGCGCTGCTGTGCACGCGGGCTGCCGGCCCGCATCTGTTGCGCCAAAAGTCCGGCAAGGTCATCAACGTGGCGGCGTGGACGGCGCATCAGGGCGGTCGCGAGATCGTGCTTTATACCACGGCGAAAACGGCGCTTGCCGGCTTCACGCGGGCGCAGGCCTTGGAGTGGGCACCCTTCGGCATCCAGGTCAACTGCATCGCGCCTGGCTTTTTCCCCGATGTCGTCACCTCGGGCGAGGAACGCGTCCGCCAGACCGAGGAGCGCTCGAAGACGGCGGTGCCGCTCGGCCGTGCTGGAAAACTGCGTGAAGCCGGCCTGTTGGCGCTGTATCTGGCCTCGCCAGCGTCTGATTACATGACCGGGCAGACCATTCTGCTTGATGGCGGGTTGGGGTTGTAATTGGGCCTGCCGTATTGCAACCCCAGCCGTATTGAAACCCCCGCCGTACTGAAACCCCCGCCGTACTGAAACCCCCGCCGTACTGAAACCCCAGCCGTACTGAAACCCCAGCCGTACTGAAACCCATGTGGTGACCACATGAAGCCCAGCTATATCGATCCGGCGACCGGTGCCACTTATCCGCTTGATGTGCCCCGGTGGCGGTCGGACACGGGGGGGCCGCTGATGATCGGCGATTTGCCCGGCATCGGCCGCGATGACATCAGGCGCGATGTCAAGTCACTTTGGCGCTATGCAGCGTCGCTGCCGCTGGACATCAGGGATCCGGTCAGTCTCGGCGAAGGCATGACGCCGCTGGTCGAGCACCGCTTCCGCGGGCAGACCGCGCACTTCAAGCTCGAATGGTTCGCGCCTTCGGGCAGCTTCAAGGACCGCGGCGCCAGCGTCATGATTTCGGCGTTGCGGCAGCAGGGCGTCCGGCACCTGCTGGAGGATAGCTCGGGCAACGGCGGCGCGGCGATCGCGACGTTTGCAGCGGCGGCGGGTATCCGGGCGAAGATCCTGACGCCGGCATCGACAAGCCCCGGCAAAACCGTGCAGATGCGCGCCTGCGGGGCCGAAGTTGAGTTGGTGCCAGGTTCCCGGCAGAACACGGCCGAGGAAGCGGAACGGCAGGCGGCGCAGATTTTTTATGCGAGCCACAACTGGCAGCCATTCTTCCTGCAGGGCACGAAGACGCTGGCCTACGAGCTTTGGGAGGATTTGGGGTTCCGCGCGCCCGACAACGTGCTCATCCCGACGGGGGCCGGCAGCAACGTGCTTGGCTGCGATATCGGTTTTGGCGAGCTGTTGCGGCGGGGCGAGATCACCAAATTGCCGCGGCTTTTCGCGGTGCAGCCCGAAAATTGCGCGCCGATCCACGCCAGCTTCATGGGAGGCACCGACGCGCTGATCCCGGTCGTCGTAAAACCCACCGTCGCCGAGGGGACGGCGATTGCGCAACCGGTACGCTTGAAGCAGGTGCTGGATGCCATCCGGCGGTCAGGTGGGCAGACGGTGGCTGTGAGTGAATTCGCCATCATCGCGGCTCAGCGAGAGTTGGCGACGAGCACCGGTCTCTATGTGGAGCCGACCAGTGCGACGGTTGCAGCGGCGCTGACGCTACTCAGCATTGCGCGCGTGATCAAGCCAACAGAGACGACGGTTCTGATCCTGACGGGCTCCGGCCTCAAGGCGACGCAGCGGATCGGCGAGTTGCTGGAGGCTGAGAAGGGCTGACGCCGGTGTCTGGCTTCAGCCTGACACCGTCGCTGTCACCGCTCAACGGGCGGTGACAAGCCGAAGGCCAGACACCGTGCGACGGTGCAGAAATTCCAACAGCCTCGAACGGCAGCGCAGGTACGCGGGATCATTGGCGAGCACCAGCCGGTCGCGCGGACGAGGCAGATCGACCGTCAGATCGCCGCCGAGCGAGCCCTCGCTCTCTTGCCCCATCATGACGACGCGGTCGGACAGCAGTACCGCCTCGTCGATGTCGTGCGTGACCATGATTGTCGTCGTGTGGGTTTCGCGGATGATGCGCGCCAACTCGTCCTGCAGATGCGCGCGCGTCAGCGAATCGAGCGCGCCGAAGGGCTCGTCGAGCAGCAGCACTTTTGGCTCCATGGCCAACGCTCGGGCGATACCGACGCGCTGCTTCATGCCGCCTGATATCTCGGCCGGGTATTTCTGGGCGGCCTCGGTCAGCCGCACCATGGCGAGCGCCTGATGTGTGCGCTCTGTCAATTGGGCGCGCGTTTCCGTCTTGCCGAAGATGTGCTGCACGCCGAGATGGATGTTGTCGAAGCACGTCATCCAGGGCAGCAAGGAATGGTTCTGGAAGACGACTCCACGATCGGGGCCGGGACCGGTCACGGGACGGCCGGCGCAGGTGATGGCGCCCGCATCCGGCATCAACAAGCCAGCGATCGCGTTGAGTAGCGTGGTCTTGCCGCAGCCGGAATGACCGATCAGGCAGACGACCTCGCCTTCGGCGACCGCGAACGAGAAATCGCCGACGATTTTCTGCCGGCCGCCTTTCACGGCAAATCCGATGTCGACGTGATCAATGTTGACGAAACCGGGGCCGGTCATCGAACTGCCAATCGTGTTGCTCATGGCGGCCCTCATTCCCTGAACGCCAGGCGACGTGCGGCGAGCCCCAGCAGTTGATCGAGTCCAAGCCCGACGAGGCCGATCAGGATGACCGCGACGATCATGCTCGCGATCTGCAGGTTGTTCCATTCGTTCCAGACGAAGTAGAGGACGCCGCTGTTGCCGACGACCATTTCGGCGGCGACGATCACCAGCCAGGCGATGCCGACTGAAATGCGCATGCCGGTCAGGATCATCGGCAGGGCGGCGGGAAAAATGATGCGGCGGATGCGCGTCCAGAGCGGCAGCCCCATAACGCGCGCGACGTTCAGCCAGTCCTGGCGCACCTGCGCCACGCCGAAGGTGGTGTTGATCAGCAGCGGCCAGAGCGCGCAGATGAAGATGACGAAGATGGCGCTCGTGGCGCTGTCGCGGAACGTGTAGAGCGCGAGCGGTAGCCAGGCGAGCGGGGAAATGGGTTTGAGAACCTGGATGTAAGGATTGAGCGCCCCCAGGAGCAGCGGCGACATGCCGAGCGCGAAGCCCAGCGGCAATGCCACGGCGACCGCCAAGGCAAACCCGGAGAGCACGCGGGCGAGCGAATCGAGCAGGTGGAACGCCAGGCCCTGGTTGTTGCTGCCGTAGCCCTTGAAGGCGCCGCGCAGCAACTCGGCGCCGCGCTCGGCCACCTGCCCCGGCGTCGGCATGGCGCTGGCGGCCTTGACGTTCCCAGCACCGCTGAGACGCGCATACTCCGACGTCGGACCGGCCGCGACCGGCGGCTTCACAGTCGCGAAATGCCACGCCACGATCAGCACGACGCCGATCAGGAGCGAGAGGCTCATGGTCTGCCAGGCAGGAACCGGCTTGGTCATATTTTTTCCTTGCCCCCCTCCCCATCGCAAGTGCTGTGAGGCGGGGAGAGGGGAACGCCGGCCTTACACCCGCCGGATCTTGAAGCTCTGGATATATTCCTCGGGCTTCGAGGGATCGAAGGTGCGGCCCATGATGACTTCCTTGCGGTTGGCATCGGGCACGACGCCGAGCTCGGCCATCCGCGCCTTGGCTTCGGTGGCGAGCATCACTTTTTCGGCGATTTCCTTGTAGTTGATGTCGCCCTTGATCATGTCCCAGCGCTTCAACTGCGTCATGAACCAGATCGCCATGGAGTAGTGCGGATACGGGTTGAAGACGATACGGTCCTTCACCTCCAGCACGTTGCCGAGACCATCGGCGTATTTGCCCGAGATCACCTGCTCGACGACGATTTCCGGTTGGTTGAGATATTCGGGCTTGGCGAGGATCGCCGCGATGCCTGTGCGGTTGGCGGGCTCGGAAACGAACACGCTGGCTTCGACGACCGAGCGGTAGGCGGCGAGGAACGTGTTCGGGTACTGCTTGATCCAGGCGGCGCGGGCGGTGAAGGCGCAGCAGGGATGGCCCTCCCACAGATCGCGCGAGAGCGTGTGCACGTAGCCCGCACCTTCATAGACGGCGCGTTGGCCGCCGGGCTCGCCGCCGTAGAAGCCGTCGATGTTTCCGGTGCGCAGGTTGGAGACGTACTCGGTCGCGGGAACGACGCGGAAGCTCACGTCATTGTCGGGATCGATGCCGTGCTCGGCGAGGAAATAGCGGAGCACAAGCGCGTGTTGCGACTGCTCGAAAGGCACGCCGAAGCGGAAGCCGCGCCAGTTCTCCGGATCGCGGTTGTCCTTGTGCTTCATGGCCATGACCAGCGATGAGCCGTGCTGGTTTTGGATGGTGAGCACGTTAGTCAGGTCGGCGACGGAGCCCGCACCCATCGACACCGTGATCGGCACCGGCATGACCTGCTGCGAGAGGTCGAGTTCGCCGTTGAGCAGCTTGTCGCGGATGATGCCGGGCGCGCCTGTCTTGAAGAACTTGACGCCGGTCAGGCCGTTTTTCTTGAAGTGGCCGAGATGCTCGGCCATGACCAGCGGTGTCGCACAAGTGATCGGGATCATGCCGATCTGGATGTCGGATTTTTCGGGCACGGGGCGCTCCTGCGCCAAGGCCTTGAGCGAATCGATCGGCAGGAAGCTCGATAGGGCATCCAGAAGCACGCCGGCGCCAACTGCACGCAACACGTTGCGGCGCGTCGTTGGATCGGGGAACAGGCCGTGCAGCAAGGCCTGCTCGACACCGTTCGACATGACCTGTTCGCCGTCACCGTTCAGCCAACGGGCTTCGCGGGCGTCATGGTTAGCGCCGCAGGAGCATGTTCCGTGCGTGTGCTTTGTTTCGTTTGCGGCCATTGAAACCATTCCCTTTCAGTCGCTGTCTCGGTTCGGTCCGGCTCAGATTGTTGCGGCAGAGGCAGAAACAGGTCTGCGATCCCGCACGAAGCCATTCAAATGACGGTAGTGCCAACTCTGTGCCAACAATTGCGCCATTCAGTCTCGGGTTGGATTTCACCGTCAACGCTGGCGGCGCGGACGGCGATTTCTACGGAGCCCGTATTTTCGGGCGTCCAGTCGAAGGAAAAACGTTGCCATGCGCGCTGCCGACGCCGGGCGAGTTGCGCGTGTTGCCAAGGTGCGCGGTCGCCCGTGCGCACTTCGACTTTGGCGATGGCGCCGTCGCCCCAGGCCCAGCCCCAGATCGTCGTCGGTTTTCCAGCCATCAGCTGACCATCGGGCGCTGGCGCGACGATAATTGCCTCGGGATGCAGCGACCAGACCGGCCGGGTTGCCGGTGTCGATTTGCCTGCGGCATCGAGAACGGGATCGTTATACCAACGTGTCACGAAGGGGCTGTCGGCCCGACGGTCCGAAAGCGTCAGGCGGGTGAGCCATTTGACGCTGTTGGTGCCGAAAAAACCGGGCACCACGAGCCGGACGGGAAACCCGTTCTCGGCTGAGAGTGGTGCGCCATTCATTGCGAACGCCAGCAGGACGTCGTCCGAAAGTGCCCGCGGCAGCGGCAGATCCTTCTGGTAGGCCTGAACCTCGATGCCCTCGAAGGCACCCCAATCGGCGCCGGTGGACCAGAGAAATTTTGCGTTGTCCTCAACGCCGGCGTCGGCGAGAACATCCGACAGGCGGACGCCACCCCAGACCACATTGCAGATGCGGCGCGTCGCCTGGCGCGGCTGGCTCGGGATGCCGGCGCACTGGTGGACGGATTCCACACGCCGGATGGGATAGCGCTCGAGGTCGGCGAATGAAAGTTTGAACGGCTTGCGCACCATTCCGTCGATGGTCATTGACCAATCGGGGGCGCTCAATTGCGGCACGCCCAGATGACACAGAACGATGACGTCGGCGGCCGGTGTCGTCTCCGCCGTCATCTGATCGGGACGCAGCGGTATCCGGCGATGGAAGCCATGCGGCTGTTGGTGCGGGCGATCCTGCATGTGGTCCTCATGGTAGGCCGGGCAAGCGACAATGGTCAGACGGCCCGCTCCCCGTCAACGCTCAGGTCGTCACCGCGAGCGCTGCTTCGGTGCAGGTTGCGCGGCGGCTTGCTGCGGCGGGCGATTCCGGGGGGCCTCTGCGGGATCATTGAGGACGGCCGCTGGGTTCAGATCGCGGGCCCAGACTTCGACGCGCCGGTTCAATTGGTGGCCCTGCAGCGTATCGTTGCAGGCGACCGGCGACAGGGGCCCAAAACCATGAGCGACGAGCAGCCGGGGATTGATTTTGCCGGGAGCTGCCGAAGCGAGCACGGCCGCGCGTACTTGGTCGGCGCGCCGCAGCGCCAG
>JANXRM010000254.1 GCA_025353015.1 Hyphomicrobiales bacterium | reverse complement strand
CTCGCCATTGAGGAACGCGGCGGCCGGCAGCATGCGGCGCTTGTCCTTGAGATAGCTCTCGGCCATCTGGATCGCCGAGGAGGCCGGTGCATAGAACGCCGAGCCGGTCTTCAAGAGGCCGACGATCTCGCCGCCGCCCTTGCGGGTACGGTCCACGATCTGGTCGAGGCGGTCTTGGCTCAGCCAGCGCATCTTAATCAGGTCCGGCAGCGGCACGCCGCCGACGGCCGAGTAGCGCACCAGCGGCACCATGTCGTCGCCGTGGCCACCGAGCACGAAGGCCGTCACGTCTTCCACCGAGACCTTCAACTCGTCGGCCAGGAAGTAACGGAAACGGCCGGTGTCGAGCACGCCGGCCATGCCGACCACCTTGGTCTTCGGCAATCCGCAAGCCTTCTGCAGCGCCCAAACCATCGCGTCGAGCGGGTTGGTGATGCAGATGACGAATGCGTTCGGCGCGTACTTCTTGATGCCTGCGCCCACCTGCTCCATCACCTTGAGATTGATGCCGAGCAGATCGTCGCGGCTCATGCCGGGCTTGCGTGGCACGCCGGCGGTAACGATGACGACGTCGGCACCCTCGATATCCGAATAGGCGTTGGTGCCCTTGATGACCGCATCGAAGCCCTCGACGGCGCCGCTCTGCATCATGTCCAGCGCCTTACCGGCGGGCATGCCCTCGGCCACGTCGAACAGCACCACATCGCCAAGTTCTTTCAAACCAATGAGGTGGGCGAGTGTACCGCCGATCATTCCGGCGCCGATCAGCGCAATCTTGGTGCGTGCCATGGGGTCAGGGTCTCCGTTGGAAGGCGTGAGGTCCATTGCGATATCAACCGGATTCTGCCCAACTTTCAGGCAATCCAGCTGTCCAGGGGGAGCTCCGTCGGGGTTGCTCTGACCCAGAATTCCAAAGTGGCACAGGGCTTAGCCGGAAACCGCTTGATGGGCAAGCTGGCGGAAGCGAGAGAGGCTTAAGGTTGCAGCAGTCATACGACGGCTTCACGGCGCACGGGCGCGTTCCCGCGACCAGGTGCCTGGTGGTTAACACCCGAACTGCCGGCGGATTTACCGGGACTTGCCTCCACCGCCGCCAGTACCACCTCCGCTGTCGCGCTCCCAGAACAGCCCTGCCTGATCGGTCTGGAGAAAGACAATACGCGGCGGACCGTTTTCAGTCGTTGCTTCCATGTTGAAACGGACTTTAACGTCGGGACGAGCGATGGCGCCACGGGCGTTCTTGAATTTACAAAGACTGTCGAAATCCACCGCCGTCGTGCCTTGACGCGAAGTCGCGGGACGCAAGCTCCCCGGCTGTATGGCGCAATCGATCCGTTGATAAGGCGCAGTCTTTCGCTGGATGGCGGCAATCTGCTCATCCCGAGGCCGCAAGCCACGCTGGCTCAGCCGGAACTGGTCATCGAAGAATGTTCGATCACGGAAGCTGCGGGCGGGAGTAGCAAGTTGTTCCAGGAACTTTCCGGCAAGGAGGCCGAGGCAGGCCTCATCGCACACGACCTTGGCCGCAGCATTACCGGTGGTTGGCAACGGAACCATAATGTAGGGCTGGCCAGTAATACTGGCACTCACATAGGGCCGCTGTGCGCCGCCGGTCGTGGCCAGCACGTCGTCGCGGATGTTGCCACCCAGGAGTTGAATCGGCACGCCCGCCTCTGGGAGCCGCTTCGCAACAGCCAAAGCGAACGGGCTGTTGGGTCCGGTGCCATCACTCGCGGTTCGACCTGGGGCAGCGGCGAACAGCACCAGCACGTCGTCGGCTTCGATCTTGGCCAGACCGGTTGCCAAACTGCGCACGGACGCTCGCCAATTGCGGCCGAATGGATTGGCGCGGCACGCGTCGAGCATGAGCACGCGCATCCTGGCGCCCTGCAACGCCTGCAGCAAGAGCTCGGTCTTGATCGCCTCGTACTCGAGATCCCGTTCGCCGTTGAGTTCGGCATCGGTTGGTAACAGCCAGTTCGCACCGTTCGCCTCGATGCCGTGACCCGCGAAGTAAATCAGCGCCAGCTCCGCGCCGTCGGCTTGTGTCTGGAAGCGACGCAAAACCTGCCGGAAATCAGCGATACCCAGGTCCGTTCTGGTGTCGATGACGTCGAATTTCACCGCCGCAAGTGCCTCGCTGACGAGCCGGGCATCGTTTGCGGGATTGTCGAGGCGACCTTGCGCTTTGTAGGCACCATTGCCGATCACCAGCGCGACACGCCTTGCGTCGGCCGGTGCGCCAGACGTCAAAACGAGCGCAGCAGCAAGAAGAAGTGCATTTAAGACATGGAACATGGGAATGACCGATCACAAAATGCGCTACTCGCGACGATGCTATGTCTCGGCAGCCCGCATGGCAATCATTCTGGCAACAGACTTCGGGTGACCTGGCCTGGCTCAGCGCGCCGATGCCTCCATCGCCGCTGGCTGGCGAGCTTGATTGAGCGAATTTCCCTGACAGAGCCCGAATAGATCTGTTAGGGAGGCCGCAAATCACATTCAGCAACACGTCAAGCGAAAAGGGGTCCTTAATGTCATACGTCATCGATCCGCCGAAACAGGCGGCACTGCCTATCAAGGGCACCGACAAGCTGTTTCCGGTTCATCGCATTTACTGCATCGGCCGAAACTACGCCGACCACGCCCGCGAAATGGGCCACGACCCCAATAAGGAACCGCCGTTTTTCTTCCAGAAGAACCCCAATAACCTGCGGACCGACGGACTGTTCCCCTATCCCCCGGGCACCAAGGACGTGCATTTCGAGATTGAGATGATCGTCGCCCTGAAGTCCGGCGGCACCAATATCAAGACCGAAGATGCCTTGAAGCATGTCTGGGGCTACGGCATCGGCCTCGACATGACCCGCCGCGACCTGCAGGGCAAGGCCAAAGACCTGGGCCGCCCCTGGGAAGTCGGCAAGGCTTTCGAGCACTCGGCACCGGCAACCGCGTTGCTTCCGGCGGAAAAAATCGGCCATCCGGAGACAGGCGCCATCTGGCTCGACGTCAATGGCAAGCGTCGGCAAACCGGCGATTTGAACCAAATGATCTGGGACGTTCCCGGCCAGATCGCTTACATCTCGACGCTATTCGAGCTTCGTGCGGGCGACATCATCATGACCGGCACGCCGGCCGGCGTCGGCGCCATCGTCAAGGGCGATAAGTTGCACGGCCACGTCGACGGCGTCGGCGATCTTGAAGTCACGGTCGTGTGAACCGGCGGGTTCCGCCTGGTCCAATTAACCAGTGGTCGCAAGCCACTGGTATTTATCGTTGAAAAACAATAGTCCTGATCCATCAGGCTGCCGATTCGTCAAGGTAGCAGGACTCAGGGATTGGAAACAGGGCGGGGCTCACTCACATGTCACACGGTCACGGCGCCGATCACGGCGGCGCAGGCGAGAACAAATACATCGCCATCTTCATTTCGATATTGGCGTTGTTCCTGGCGATTGCCGAAACATTCGCCAAGAGTGCGCAGACGAGCTCGATTTCATACAATGTCGAGGCATCGAACCTCTGGGCATTCTATCAGGCGAAAACCATCCGGCAGACGACATTGAAAACCGCCGCCGAACAGATGGAGGTCGATATCCTGCTGGCCAAGGATCCGGGCACAAAACAAGCGCTCGAAAAGCGGGTCAAAGGCTGGAAGGACGATATCGCACGTTATCAGTCGGAGCCGAAGCCAGAAGGTGGCGAAGGCCGGGTCGAATTGCAGGCGCGCGCGGTCGATGCCGCCAAGAAACGCGATCTGCACGGCGAGAAATATCACCACTTCGAGCTGGCCTCGGCGGCCTTCCAGATCGGCATCGTGCTGGCCTCCGTATTTCTGATCACGCACGTGATCTATACCCTTGTTGGCGCCGGCATCCTGGCGGGCATCGGCATCGTGTTCACGATTATCGGCTTGTTCTTCCCAAGCGCCATACACTTGTTCTGAAGCCGGCACGCGTTCTGGACGAGACTGGAACTCCGAGAACGACACGACCCGTCAAAACGCAACCGTGGATGAGGGTCGATCGGCCATGAGCACGCGGAACCGGCAAGCGCCCAATGCCATGATTGCGGCGCTTGCCGTCGCTATTCTAGCCCACGTCGTCCCACCATCCGCAGCGGCCGAGTCCTACCCCGACCACCCGCTGCGGATGGTCATTCCCTTTCCCGCCGGCGGCAGCAACGACATCGTCGGCCGCGCCATCGCGCAAGGACTTGGCCAACGTCTGGGCAAGTCTGTGGTGGTCGACAACAAACCGGGCGCGGGCGGCATCATCGGCACCGAGACGGTCGCGAAGGCCGCACCCGACGGCTATACGATCCTGCTGATTTCATCGACGTTCACGATGAACGCGGCCGTGCAGAAGCAGTTGCCCTACGACCCCGCCACCGCGTTCATACCCATCACGATGCTCGGCCGCGCACCAAGCATCGTGACCACGACTGCAAAATTACCGGCAGCGACACTCGCAGACCTCATAGCCCTCGCGAAATCGAAGCCCGGCCAGCTGCGGCTGTCGTCGGGTGGCGTCGGCAGCTACCAGCACCTCGTCAGCGAACTCTTCAGCAAGCAATCCGGCACCGAGTTCCTGATCGTCCAGTACAAGGGCGGCGCACCAGCCCTCAACGATCTCGTCGCCGGTCACGTCGACGTCTCGATCGGCACCATCATCCAGACGTTGCCGTTCATCAGGGAAGGCCAACTCAAAGCGTTGGCTGTGGCGGGCCCAAAGCGGCTCGCGGCTTTGCCTGATGTACCCACCACGGCTGAAGCAGGCTTGGCCGACTACGACGCTGCCAACTGGTGGGGCTTGCTCGCGCCCTCAGGCACACCCGCGGCGATCATCGAACGCCTGCACACGGAAACAACCGCAATTCTGGATTCAGCCGAGTTGCAACGGCGTTTCGATGCGGAAGGCGCGGCAGTCGTTCGCATGGGCCCTGCCGCGTTCGCCGGTTATATCCAAGCCGAGACCGCGAAGTGGACCAAGGTCGTCAAGGACGCCAACATAACCGCCGAATAAGCGCACAAGCCCAATCAAATAAGCTCGGTCACACCGACCCCGCCGCCAGCCCCGCCACGGGAAATCCGTGGGCACCAGCATTCTGCGGCCGCCGTGTCGAAATCAGATGCCGTGCCTCTTGCCCACGCCCGGCCCGTAGCAACGCACCAACGACCGCATACTCCAGCAGATCCCGCTGTGCCCGGCTGCCACCGACGCGCTCATGGACCGCAAGCACCGGTTGAAGTGCAGCAACAGTCTCGTTCCACGCCCCCCGCGCAAACGCGGAAAATCCCCGGGCGATCGGCGCCACCACATCTGCCGCGACACCTTTCGGCTGCTCCGCAATCCGGCTGAGCGCCTCGCTGTCCCCAGCCATGGCAAACGCCAAGGCGCTGTGTATGTCTGCAAAGGCGACGCCCGAATTCGGGAACCACTGTGCCGCATACGCGCTGAGTTCCCGCCAACGCTCCGGCGCACGCGCTTCCCCTGCCAGCTCGGAGCGAAACAGAAACGACGCACAATCGGTCAAAACATTGATCGGCGGACCCCATCCAGCGGTCGGGCGCAGTTCCGCTTCATAGACGCGCCACGCCTCATCGCGACGCCCGGTCTCCAGGTTCCACAACGCCAAATGCCAATTCAAATGACAATGCAGTTGCGCATCGCGCGGATAATTTTTCGTCCAATCGCCGAGGTAACGCAGCCCCGCCTCGCGCTCGCCAGCCTCGTAGTAGTGATGTGCACGGATGTGCGCGCCGTGCGCATTCTGGGGAAACGACGCCAACGAACGCTCGATGTTGTGGCGGCCGCGATCGAGGTGGCCAAGTTCGATTTCAGCGAACGCCAGCACCATCCGGAACCACCAGTCGTCGCCATACTGCGGTATGAGCGGCTCGAGTAACGCCAGTTGGTCGGCCTCACGCCCAGCCTTACCGGAAAAGCCGATCAGCCCGAACACGCTGGTCGCCGGCGCCAGCGCCATCGCATCTCTCGGCCACGACGTCACATGCTCGCGAATCGCCGCAAGCGCAGCAGCACCTTGTCCTTCCAGGATCAATGCGAAGATGGCGACGTGGCTTTGCTCGCGCGCCGTGGTGCCACTAGCCAACGCCTTCGCCAGCGCCAGAGGCGCCTTGGCATCGCTACCCTGACCTTGAATTTGCAGCGTCCGCGCCAGGGCGATATGCCCAAGCGCAAAGTCCTCGTCCGCCGCGATGGCATCGCGAAACGCTGATTCAGTTCCAGCGCTGGCCGACAACATGCGGTCGACGCCGACGACATAGGCATCCGCTGCCACTTGCGACGCCGTTGAAAGAACGTTGCCGTAACGGTCTTTGATCATGCCGCCCTCCATCAGTCGACGTCGACTTTGCGAGGAGTTTGACACGCACGCGAACGATCGTCGAGCCAGCCCGGTCCCAACCTACCGGCTCCAGCCGCACCGGCCACCGCCGATCGGCATGCCGTTGCGATCGATCAATGCGTCCGCTTCGGCGCCTTCGCCACATAATCAGCCCGCGGCACATGCACCTCGTCGCTCTCTTCTAGGCCCGGATCGTCAGGTGCGCGCGGTGGAACGAATGGCTTCGCGCCCGTCACACCACCACTCGACGCACCCCCACCGTTCCCGGCCACCATGGCAGTGGAGGATTTGGCCGCCACAGGCGCCGCTGGCTTTGCGACGGTGATCGTCGGCGCAGCGGCAGACTTCGTTGCGGCTGGGGCCGCCATGTCCCCGACAGGCTTTGGCTTTTCGCCCGAAACGATTTCGACCGAAACAGACGCTTCACTCTTGGCAGCTGGCGACCGGATCTGGATCGCCGGTTGCGGCGATGGCGCCTGCGCTCCGCGCATCGATTGGGATGTATCGGCCGGCTGTCCGACCTTCATCGATGGTGTTTGCGTCGCGGCATTCTTATAGGCCGCCGCTTCGACCACATCAGCGACTGCCATCCTGTCAGGCGGCAAGACGTCAACCACGTCCGCATCCCGTTTCAGCACTCCGGCTTGCGAGGCGCCCTGCCCACCACCATTTGGCCGCGCCCCAGCCGGACCGGCAGTAGCCGGCGCGCCCAAGACCGGTGCTGCACCTCCTTCTGCGCGTCGGCCAAGGTCCGAGAATTCCGCGAGCTGATCCAATCCCACCGGCAATTCGGTGCCAGGTGTCGCCTCCAGCGGCACTTTCCACTGGAAAGCGTCCAGCGCACCGGTGACGGGCGAAATCGGCGCCCAGCTGTCGGACACCATGCCATCAGCCGTCCACGCTGGATCGCGCGGCGCGGTGACAGCCCGTGCCAACCATTCGCGCACGGCGCCAGCATTCTGACGCTCGCCGCCTTCGATCCGTGCCATCAGCGTGCAGACCCGCGGCGATAGCCGGCTCTCGAGCAACGGCGCTAAGGCCGCCCGCGCGTCATCCCAATTGCGCGCATCGACAGCCGCGTTGGCGATAGCGATCGGCCCCTCGGCAGAATGGGGCGCCGTCCGCGCCAGACGCTTGATACGGTCCAGCCGGTCGCGAGGGCTATCCCCAGGCCGGGCGAAGGCATAAACGACCGCAAGATCGGGGTGCGGCGATTGCTTCCAGGTCCGCTCGATCACCTTGGCTGCTTTTGGCGTCGAGCCACGCGAGGCCAATTGCCGGCCTGCAACAGCCGCTGCCGGTATTAGATCCGGGGCCAGATTGTGGGCTTCCATGGCCAGATCGAGCGCCGTCTGCCCATTCGTTACCTCGATCGCCAGGGCCTGAGCCGTAAGCAGCACGGCACGCCGCCGATCAGAATCTGCCTTTTCGATCTGCCCGTTTTTGTACCCCGTCGCCAGCGACTTCAACGCACCGGCCCATTCGGAGCCTTTGCATTGCAGCTCGAACAGCGACTCGAAGGGCCACGTCAGTTTCGGATTGAGCTCCAACGCACGCGCCGCGAATTGCGATGCCGCTTCATGCTCGCTCTCGCGCTGCGCTTCCAGAAACAGCCCACGCAGCCCGAGCTGCTCCGTATCCGGCGACGCCAGCATCGCTTCGAAAATCCGTCGCGACGTCGCCCGGTCGCCCGACAACTGTGCCGCCTGCGCCCGCAGCAAATGCGTCAACGGCTCGTTCGGCAGCGTTTTCCGCGCCTCACCCGCGTAGCGCAGCGCCAGCTTCTTATCGCCCGCGCCAATGGCGATCATGCCGCTCGACAGCGCATCGAGCCCACGTTCTTGGCGCCGCCGCGTAAAGTACCGGCCAACCGACGCGGGCGTTGTCCAAATCTGTCGGAAGATCGACCAGGCAAAGATGGCCAATCCAATTAAAAACGCGAATAACACGACGGCGCGAAACACACTGGTCTCGATTTCGTAGCCTTCCCAGTTGAGCACGAGATTGCCCGGCCGATCCGCGAGCCAAGAGAGCCCGGTAGCGCTGGCAACGACTGCAACAAGGAAGAGGACAACACGGAACATTACTTGCCACCCTTCTGACCGGCAGCACCCGGCCCGGCCCCAAGCGATGATTTCAATGCCAGATCGATGGTGGCAAGTTCAGCCTCCACCGCATGCCGCGCCTCCACTTGCGCCAGCCAATCCTTGGCCGGAACCACCGCTTTGGCGGGCAATTTCTTGGCTTCGGTCAGCACATCCCCGAGCCGCGATTCCTTCAGCGCCGTCTCCATGCGCACGACGACAGCCTCCGCCGACACGTCATCCGGAGAATACGCCGTCTTGCGCACCCGCACGACGGTTTTGGCGCTCGTCAGCAGACGATCGACGATCGACCCGTTGGCCGGTTCGGCTTCCGCATCGAGAATGGAATTGGCGAGTGGCCGGAACGCCTTCGCAAGATCGACGATCGTCGGCACACCTTGATTCTGGAACCGTTCGAGCACGGCCAGATTGAGCTTGCCGCCAGCGTTTTTCTTAACCTCGTCGAGTTCGGTCGAAAACTTCTGTCCTCGATCCATCGCCCGCTTTAAATTGCCGAGTTCCAGCGACAGAACGATGCGCTCAGCATTCGATTTGCGATCCTCTTCCGCCTTGAGCACGCCCTGCACGCTCGATTCGAGCGACGTGACTTTCGCGGCGACCGGCGCCAGCGCCATGGCGACATCGTTGAGGCGCGCCGTCGATTTCAACTGCCCACCGACATCGGTCTTGTACCCCTCGAGTGCCGCCTTGACCGCCGTCTGCTCGTCCTTGACGGACTTGAGCGACTGATCCAGGCGCTCGCCGCTCGCTTTCAGTTGCTCAAGGCGTTCCGCCAGCCGCGTCGTTTCACTGCGAACCGCTGCAACATCACCGTCGAGCCGCTTCGTCCCGGCAATGGCCGTATCGGCCGCCGCCGCCGCCGGCGCCATCCGCGCATCGACGTCTTGCGCCAGATCCTTGCGATGCGCCGCCAACCGCGTATCCAGCGCGCTCTTCAAGTCCGCAACCTGCGCCGTGAGCGTAGCGAGCTGCGGCAAACGCCCGGCCTTCTGCGGGTCAGCTGTTGCGGCCGCAACCATCCCGTTCAACTGCTCTTCCATCTTGGCCAGACGGTCGCCGGCGTCTTTGAGGCTCGCCTGCTTGGCCAGTTCCTCGCGCAGCGCCACATTCTCGGTCTGCAATTTGCCCTGCCCCTCGGCCAGCGCACCAAGCTGGCGAGTCAGATCGTCGAGACGCGCGGTGTCCGCCGAAGGTTTGCCGGCGTCGCTGACGGCCGCAGGTGCCGCCAACCGCTCACGCACTTGCTTTTCCAGCACGCCAAGCCGTGCAACGTAGTCGGGCGCAATCCCCGAAACAACCGTCGGCGTCGGCCCCAAATGGTCGAGACCCAAGAGCGGCGCAACGTACGGCACCCCGAGCATCGCCAACACCCCACCGGCGATGCCGGCCGCAGTATGCGAGAGGAACCCGCCACGCGCCTTGGGCGCGCTAGTTGATGCCGTCGCCTTGGGGGGCCCTGCCGGTACAGACGCCGCATTCGCCGCTGACGGCGACGGCGCACCACCAACCGGTGCCCGAACCGAATGATCCGGCCCAGCTCTACCAGCCGATGTGCCCGTTTCAGCACCAGACCGGTCGGCACCTGACCGCCCGGCCGTTGTTTGGCTCGGTGACGTCGCCGCCGCTTGTCCCTTCGCGCCTGCTGATGGGACCGACGCCATGGCCGCGGCACCGCTTGCTGCCGAAGCCTTCGCCGCCGCAACCACTTTCTCAGCCGCCGCCGTCTGCGAAGCGTCCGGCGCACTCGGTCCCGCCGGTTTGGCAGCGGACGTATTTGTCGCCGTCACCTTCACCTCGGTGGCTTTGAGATCAATCGTAGCGAATGGGCGCTTGGCCGCAGTGTCGGCCGCTGTACGATCGGCGCCCGTTGCCGGGCCGTCTTTTTTGTCTGTCATGGGCTGACAAGCCTCCGTGAAACGTTACGCAACCGACCCTCGCACGCCGGCACCGGCACCGGCTTGATCAGCGTATCAGCCGCGCCATATGCGTGCGCGAAGCCTGAGGCTTGAGGCTTGCGAAAGCCGCACTCATTGCGAGGGTTAACCAACTATATGTCCAATTTTGCAGCCGCGTGATCTATCAGCGCAAGCATTTCGTCGATCGTCGGCTCCTCGGCGATTTCTATCGGAATATCCCCTAAGGGTTTGAGACGCAAGGCAACTTGCTCGGAAAGGCAGAGGTGGACAATCGGCCGGCACATGTTTTTCAGGCCGAACTTGGTCACCAGTCGCACATAGATCGAAGCCGTTTCCGGCGACATCAGCATGACGGCTTCGATCGAGCCGTCGGCGATTTCGTCGCGAATGGCCTCCGAAAGCACTTCGGTGGCACGCATTTCGTAGACGACAGCCTCGACCAGGTGGAAGCCCAGGCCCTCGAGATCGCCCCGCAGATCAGACGCCACTTTAGCACCCCGTAGATGCAGCAGCATCTCCTCCATGGGATCGAGCGTCGAGGCGATGATCGGCACCAGCGCGTCCGCGGTTCCCGGCCCCTTCACAACCGTCTCGAATCCAAGCCGCCGCGCCTCCATGGCCGTGGCTGCACCCACCGCATAGACCCTCAATTTGCGCATTTTCGCCAAGGCCGGCGAGGTCCGGAGCGCCCGCAGAGCGTTGCGGCTGGTGGCGATGAGCCCAGTCACACCATCGAGTTCGGCCGGGTCGAACGCGTGATACACGACGCGCAACAATGGCTCGACGGCTACACTGTGATCGCCATGCTCCTCAATGACTCCCTTCAACTTCAGGGCATCCGGCTCCGGTCGCGTGACGAGGATGCGCATCAGATCCCAACTTTCCCGGACGCAGCATCGAAAAACCGGGGACCCGCCCGTGCGAGCAATTCATCGGCAGCCGCTTCGGCAAGCTTCAAGGCCTCCTCTGGCCTCCCCTGCCGCGCCGTCTCGTAGGCCTCGCGCCCGTCGGGCGTCAAAATCTGCCCCCGGAAATGCACGGCCCCATCGATCAACCGCGCCAGCCCCGCAATCGGCGTCCGGCACGATCCCTCAAGGCGGCCGAGAAACGCACGCTCGGCCGCGACCGTGAGCGCCGTTGCCGCATCGTTCAGCGCATGCACCAAACGCCGCGTCTTGCCATCATCGCTGCGGATTTCGATGCCGATCGCGCCCTGCGCTACGGCCGGCAACATCACATCGGTTTCGATGGCGCTGGTGATGCGCGCCGCCTCGCCGAGCCGATTGAGGCCCGCGACAGCCAGCAGCGTCGCATCCGCCACCCCATCGGCCAGCTTCTGCAGCCGCGTGCCGACGTTGCCTCGGAACGGCACGATCTTGAGATCCGGACGCGCCCGCGCCACCTGCGCCGCCCGCCGCAGCGAAGATGTTCCGATCACCGCGCCACGCCCCATCTCGCCAAGGTTGCGAGCTTTCAGACTAACAAAGGCATCGCGCACGTCTTCGCGCGGCAAAAAAGCTGCAATATCCAACCCCGCCGGCAGCGCCGTCGGCATGTCCTTCATGGAATGCACGGCGAGGTCGATTTCGCGCGCCAGCAGCGTGTCCTCAATCTCCTTCGTGAAAAGCCCTTTGCCGCCCGCCTCCGCCAACGGCCGGTCTTGGATGCGATCGCCCGATGTCCGGATCACGACGACCGCAAAGGCCGTCTCCGGCCGTCCCGTTGACGCCATCAATCGGGCGCGAACCTCGTGCGCTTGTGCCAACGCCAGCGGCGAGCCGCGCGTTCCGATGCGAATGATATTTGCAAGCAAAGCTTGGGCTCCAGGACGCGCGATGACCGGGCATTCGGTATCGATGCGCTACATAGGGCTCCAGTGCCATGCGGTGCAAGAGTGGCCACGCATGCGCACAAAGCCCATTCGCACCTCACCCCAACGATAGCCCACCATCGACGGCGATCGCTTGGCCCGTGATGTGCCGCGCCGCCGGCGACAACAGGAATGCGATCAGCGCCGCAATGTCCCCCGGATCGGCGATGCGGCCGAGCGGCGTCACCTCGGCCGCCCGCTTCCAGGCGTCCGAGCCCAGCGCCGAATGCCCGCCGTCCTTCCGCGTATATCCTGGAACGACCGCATTGACGGTGACGCCTGATGGCGCCAGCTCCGCGGCCAGCGCCCGCGTCAACGCCTCGCCCGCCGCCTTGGCCGCAGCGGACGCTGGAAACAAACCGCCGGGCACGAAACGGTGAGCCACGAACGACGAGAGAAAGATCACCCGACCCTGGCGTGATGCCTGCAGCGTCGGCATAGCCGCTTTCACGATGTCGAAAAAGGCGCCAGCCATGCCTGCCAGCGAGCGGTCCAGATCCGCCCGCGTCAACTCCGGGATGCCGCGCTTGTCGGCAAAACCGGCATTTGAAACGATGTGATCGATCCGGCCGAATCGCGCCAGCGTGTCCTGCACAAGGCGGTGCCCGGCTCCCGGCTCACCGAGATCGCCGGTCAGCGTCAGCACCTCCGCGCCCTGTTGCCGGACGACCGCGGCAATGCTCTCCAAACCCATCAGCGATTTTTCGCTGGCGCCGCGCGTATGCAACACCAGCCCATGACAACCCGATGCTACAGCCCGCACCGTAGCCGCCCCGATCCCCGAGGCAGCTCCCGTGATCAGCGCCACCGGCCGCGCCGCTATATGAGCATCAGCGTCTGACATTGCACCTCATTCGCGCGTCACGCCGGCACCGGTGCTGCAATCGACTGACGGCGATGTCCCCGGCCTTTTTGCGCCAGATAGGCCAGCCCAGCCGCCGTCACGACGACCTCGACACCGTGCCCATCCATCCGACGGCGTTCCAGATAACCCGTGTCCACGGCGTCTTCCCACACCGTCAGGCGCGGGCACGACGTCCGCCAGGCGTCCATCACGTCCTGGTAGGCGCGCGGTCTCTCCGCGATCCATTCCACGAGATCGGCGACGAGCGGATCGATGCGATGGTCCATGGTCATCTCCGCGATTGCTTGCCCGTCAACATCTCACGCTGCGGCTGGCACCGCAACATTGTCGATCAGCCGCGTTTTCCCAAGCCAAGCTGCCGCCAGCACCCGGCCCGGCCGCCCCGTTCCGTGCGTCCAGTCCTTCAGCGTCTCGGCGTCACGAACGGTCACATAGTCGATTGTGCCGAAGCCCGCGTACGTCAACGCCCGGCGGCCCTCCACCAACGCATTTTCGAGACCCGCGCCACGCGCCGCGGCCGCTGCCACGCCGTTGACCACGTGATGGATCTTCACTGCCTTGGCGCGCTCGTCGGCCGTAAGATACCGGTTGCGCGACGACATGGCGAGGCCATCCGCCTCCCGTACCGTCTCCGCGCCGACGATCTCTAGCGGCATGTTCAAGTCGCGCACCATCTGCCGGATAACGCAGAGTTGCTGGTAGTCTTTCTCGCCGAACACCGCGATATCCGGCAGCGCCTGCAAGAACAGCTTGCAGCAGACCGTTGCGACCCCTCCGAAGAAATGCGGCCGGAAATCGGTTTCGAGACCTTCCGCCGTGCCCGCCGGAATGACCTTGGTGGCAAACCCCACCGGATACATCTCGCCCTTGTCCGGCGCCCAGACGAGTTCACCGCCGACGCTCGCGAGCTTCGCTAGATCATCCTCGAACGTGCGCGGATATTTGTCGAAATCCTCGGTTGGAGCAAACTGCGCCGGATTGACGAATATCGATGTGATGACCCGTTCGCACGAACGCTTGGCGATCCGCACCAGCTCCAGGTGCCCATCGTGCAACGCGCCCATCGTCGGGATCAACGCAACGCGCTCCCCCGCCTTCCGCCATTGCAGTACGCGCGCGCGCAAATCCTTGACGGTGTTCGAAACCGGAACTGGAAATTTCGCCACGACGTCCTGTCCTTTGGGTTGCAGCGTAAACCGTGAAACGATGCGCCCTGAACCTACCGCAAACCGCCCTGTAGCGGCAGTCGCCGCTGCATGAAATTTTTGCAACGCGGAGGCTACCCCTCGAAGGCCGCCGCCAGAAACGCTTTAATCTCGGCCTCATGCCAGGACTTCACGCCGACAGCAGGTGTTGCAACTGCCGATCGGCCGGCCCGGCGGAACGTGGCACCCGCGATACGCTCCAGCCGCCGGTCGAGTTGTGTGAAGTAGCCCATGTTCTCGGGCTCCTCCTCGCACCACACCAGCTCGGCGTCTGGATGAGCAGCCAACGCTGCCTGCAACTCCGCCTCCGGCAGCGGATGCAACTGTTCCAGCCGCATCAATGCGACCTCCCGCTCCAAGCCGCGTTCCGCCCGCGCCGCCAGCAGGTCATAATACACCTTGCCCGTGCACAGGATCACGCGCCGCGCATTCCTGACCGTTGCATCGGGCATCACGGCACGGAAACCGGCTGGCGCCGTGAACTCCGCCAGCGACGAGACGCAGCCTTTGTGCCGCAGCAGCGCTTTCGGTGTCAGCACAACCAGCGGCTTGCGGAAGGGCCGCACCATCTGCCGCCTGAGCGCATGGAAGAAGTTCGCCGGCGTCGAAGCGTTGACGATCGCGAGATTGGCGCCCGCACACGCCGCCAGCAACCGTTCCGGCCGACCCGTCGAATGATCCGGTCCACCGCCATCGATGCCATGCGGCAGTAGAATGACGATCCCGCTGGACCGCAGCCACCGGTCCTCGCCGCACGCGATGCACTGGTCGAACACTGCCTGAGCATAACTCAGAAATTCGCCGAATTGCGCCTCCCAGACCACCAGCCGATGCGGATCAGCGAGCGAGATACCGTACTCGTAGCAAAGCACCGCATGCTCGATCAGCGGCGTATTGTGGATCTCCGGCGTGACACCGTTTCGCGCCACCGGCGCCAGCACCAGATGCCGCTCGCCCGTCGCCTGATCGTGCACCTCCAGATGCCGCTGCGTGAACGCGCCACGAACGCTGTCCTGCCCGCCGAATCGCACACTCGTGCCCTCGGACAACAACGACGCCAGCGCCAAGACCTCACCCGACGCCCAATTGATCCCCGCACCCGCGTCGATAGAACGCCGCCGCTCGTCCAGGAACCGTTGCACTTTGCTGTCGACTGCGAAACCATCAGGCGGCGTCGTGATCGCACGTCCTAACTCCAGCAACGCATCGCGAGAAAGCCCGGATGGCGTCGCGGCCTGCATGTCGGCTTCGCTACCGGCGCGAAGCCCCTTCCACTGACCGTCGAACCAATCTGCCGAATTCACTTTCCAAGATTTGGCGCCGTCGAACGCCGCTTTGAGCCCGTCGGCCATCGCCGCACGTTCCGCATCGGCTGCGGAAACATCGAGGCCTCGCGCCTTCAATGTGCTGGTATAGAGCTGTTCGACCGGTGGCAACGCGTCGATGGCCTTGTACATGACCGGTTGCGTGAACCGCGGCTCGTCGATCTCGTTGTGGCCGGGCCGCCGGTAACACACCAGATCGATGAGAATGTCGCTGGCAAACGTTGCCCGCCAATGCGCGGCGACACGACCCGCACGCCAGACCGCTTCCGGATCGTCGCCATTGACGTGCAGCACGGGCGTTTCGGTCATCTTGGCAATATCCGTTGCCGTACGCGCGCTGCGCCCCTCGTCCGGCATCGTCGTGAAGCCGAGCTGGTTGTTGACGACGATGTGAATGGAGCCGCCGAGATCGAACGGCGCCAGCCGCGCCAACTGCAGCATCTCCGCGACGAGACCCTGGCCCGAAAAACTCGCGTCGGTATGCAGCAGCAGCGGCAACACCTGGCGTCGTCCGTCCGCCCCCCGCACCGTTTGCTTGGCGCGCGCACGGCCCTGCGCGATGATCGGGATCAGTTGCAGATGCGAAGGATGTGCCGAGACCGACACGTGCAGGGAGCGTCCGCCAAAGTCCAATTCGCCCGAATAGCCCAGGTGATAAGAAACGTCCGAGGAACAATCCAGCCCGTCGGGCACCGCGGGCTTGCCCAGAATTTCTGCCACCATGGCGGGCAGCGGCTTCCCCAGCACGTTCGCCAGCATGCTGAACCGGCCGCGATGCATGCCGCCGATGACGACTTCCTCGGCCCCGAGCCGCACGCTTTCAGCCAGAATGATCTCCATGGCAACGAGGAATGTCTCCGCGCCGCCGAGGCCGAACAGTTTGCCGCCGGGAATGCGCTGGTTGAGACCACTTTCGAAGGCTTCCGCGCGCTTCAGCAGCCCCAGAATCGCCAGACGTTCCACATCCGAGGGCGCCGTCCCTTCCACCGCTTCGGCCTGGGCCTCCAGCCAACGGCGGCGCTGCGTGTCGTGAATGTAGCCAATGTCCCAGCCGATCGCGCCGGCATAGGTGCGCTCCAGGCGCGCGATCAACGGCGCCGCAACCCGGGCATCGACGCCATAGAGCGCAGGATCGAGTTCAGGTACCGAAGGCCCGGCTGCGAGCCCGAGGGGATCCAGTCGCGCGCGCAAATATCCCCGCGTCCGATAGGCCTCGATCAGCGCCGCCTCGCCAGCGCCCGCCGTGGAAAAGCCGTGCACTCTGGGTCGCACCGCAGGCTTGCCATCACCGCCGCCGAAGTAGGCGTCGAGTGCGCCGGGATCGCCGACGCCTACAAACGCCGCGTCGTCTCCCGGAGCAACGACGGTCTGATCCACCGCTGCAATCGCATCGGCGCCGGCCGATGGCCGCACGGGTGGCCGCAAGTGCTGGTTCATCGTCATCCCCCAAATTCCGGCGCGAACGCTTAGGCCGGAATTGGTACGGCGATGCAACGTCACTGGCAAGCTATCGCCAGCCCCTCCCGTCAAAGGACAACAAGTCCGCCGCTCACCGCGTACTGATACGCGCGGTTCCCGACTTCCCGTCGTCACGGGTCCAATGAATGGTCGACCCGGCCTGTCGTAGCTTCAGGCATTGGTTTTCTTTGTCGAACCAGATGCGCCACTTCTGGCAGAGCCGCGCCTTGTCCACCCACCATTTGCCGCTGTCGCTCGAGGCTCCCAGCATGCTGGCAAGCGTGATGCTGGCGCGGCCACTCATCGTCCCGTCGGCACGGAATGCGATCGGGATCGATGACCCAAGGGGCGTGTCCAACAGAAAGGTCTTGCCGGCAATGAGGGATTTGATCGCCTCCTCGGCCGGATCCGTTTCGAGCGACGTCAGGGCTGCAGGTGTCTGTGACCTTGTCTCGGCCTCAGACCCGAGCGCCGCTTGCAGTCGGATCGGCGCGGGATTGGGCTCCGCTGCAAGGGCCGGCTGTGGCGGCGGCATGGGCTCCCGCTCGATCGCAATCGGCAACGGCTCGGCGTTGAGCAGACGAAACGGGCGCGACGGCGGCCGGCTGGTGACCACAGCGGCTTGCTGCGGCGGCATGTCGATAACTGCACCCAGCGCCGACCGTGTCCCGTCCGCCTCGGTGCGCGAACGTTCGACGGCCTGCTTGGCGAGCACGGCACCCTTCGGGGGTTCGCGCTCCGCCACCATGAACGGTTGCGCGCTTGTTTTTCGCGCTTCCGCGACGAGCTGCGGCGCCGGGTCGGGGACGTTGCAGAAGTTCTCGTAGAATCGCCGCCCGACGACGTCGATGCTGGCGGCATAACTGCGGTCACCCGGCGCCCAGTTCCGCGCCAGATCGTTGAACGTAACCGGCCCTGTCAAGCCTTTGTGCCAGGCTGTCAGAACACCCCAGTCCTGCACCTTTCGCGTCCGCTCGGCGACCGGCGCCACGACGCGTTCGCCACCGTACATCTGCACGTGCTGCAGGTGCGCGCGAACACCGGTCGCGATATCAGCAAACGTCTCGCCAGGATTACCGCCGCCCGTCGCACCAATGCCCGCGAAATTATTTTGCGTCGGCGCCACGGCTGCCGGCTCGCCGTTGCTCCGTCGGAACTCGAGACTTCGCGTCTCCACGATCATCTGAAAAAACGCCACATCCCAGCGCAGCCCAAGCTCTTCGCCCTGCCGCATATAGTGCACGGCGATGTTTGAAAACCTAGGATCGAGACGTGGATTACGCGACGCGAGATAGGCGGCCAGCCGCCCAGGCGTGGCGCACTGTGGCACCGCGTTACTCGCTCCCACTTTGATAACAGGCAATGATTGCGCCCCAGCCCCACTCGCCGCCGAAACCAGGAATACGATTGGCAGCATACCAGCGGCGTAAGTCGTGATCTTCATCGATTGGTCTCGTTGGAATCTACTCGTCGGCGCTTTGGGCACGAATCTTCCAGCCGGCCGGATAGCAGCCGTCCTATGAACCGATGCCTTGTTTATGGTCGGAAGGGACGCGCCGTCCCGAACGTCAGTTGCGGCTCACCGCAACAGTGCTCAGCACGGTCTGCGCGCGGCGATTTTGCGACCAGCACGAGATATCGTTGCACACCGCAACCGGCCGCTCTTTGCCGTAGGACGTGGTCCGCACCCGCGCGGCACTGACACCCTGCTGTGTCAGGAAATTCTTGACCGATACGGCGCGCTTGGCACCGAGCGCGATGTTGTATTCCCGCGTCCCGCGTTCGTCGGCGTGACCTTCGATCGTGACCGTATGGTTCAGGTATTGTTGCAACCAGCGCGCCTGGGCGACCAGCGCCTGCTGCGCTTCCGGTGTCAGATCGGTGCTATCGGACGAGAAATAGACCGTATCGTTACCAGCGGCCTTGAACTGCTCCGCCGACCCAGGGGCGGCCATGCCGGTGCGAGATCCATTCCGCCCATATTTGCCGTTACCGGATTCGGCACTGCCCAATCGAGCCTCCGGTCCGCTGCCACCTCGCGCGCAGGCGGTGGCAAAAAGGCCGACAGTCAATGCGACGATCAGGGGAAACGAAATTGACTTGGACATTTCACACGCTCGACGCTGTACAGGAACACGAACCGGTCCAGATCACCATTTTGTGGTGAATGAGACCTTAACACCGGCAACGAATTCCATTCCCGTTGCTCTCAGCCAGCTGATTCGATGAGGCGCTCCGCGACCCAGCCGGATCCGGCATTGTCGAAGCCAATCATGATCTTGTGGCCAAGCGATGGCTGCCCAGCCTCGAGTGCTGAACTGAACGTCAAGGTCGTTGGAATAAGCGTTTCAACCGCACGCATGGAATCGACGCAGCGCGCCGATATCCCACGACAGCCGCCCGGCACTCGACTTTGGAAGTGTCGAGCCGCGCGGGCAGAAATGGCTCAGCCAAGCCGAGCCAACACTTTCGCCGTCGCGCCGGAAACATTGC
>JANXRM010000455.1 GCA_025353015.1 Hyphomicrobiales bacterium | reverse complement strand
GGGCAACGGACGCAGCATCGCTTTTGCGCGCTCGAAGCCTTGGTTGAGCGAACCGTCGGCGAACAGCTCATGCGGCCAACGGGGATCTTCCCAGACGCGCGGATCGGGCGGCAGGGAGACATTGGCATTTATCAGCGATGTGCCGCCCAATCCGCATCCGACCAACACGTGCATGTCACGGCCAACGTGGAGATCGAACAGGCCGTTGGGTTTGCCTTGGTGCACACCTTCGATGGTGTATTGGAATTCGCGGGCGGCATCTGGGACGCTGTCGGGAAAATCGCCGATCGGAATCTCGCGGCCACGCTCGAGTACGGCGACGGACAGACCCATGCGTGCCAGCCTCGATGCGGATACGCCGGCGCCGTAGCCCGAGCCGACGACGATCGCGTCATAGCGGGATTTCAGCTGGTCGAGATCGCGAGACAGGCGCATGGGGCCTCAGTCGTTCCTATCGAGCCGGGCGGTGCTGACCCGGCGGGTTTCAGCTTGTCCGGCGCGACCATCCGCGCCAGCTCCGTTTTGGTGGGGCGAATGCCACGAACTCGCGAACGGGGGCATCGGATTTCGGCTCGACGTCGAGGGTCCAGCCGCGCTCGCGCGCCATAAGCAGCATGGCGCGCTCGGCAACGGCCGTGATCGTCAGCAGCGGGTGCACGCCGAGGGAGCGTGGCATCACCGAGCCATCGCAAACAAAAAGGCCCTCGTGCACCGCATTGGCGCGCGCGTCGGCGCGGCCGTCGAAGACCTGGCACATGTGGTTGACGACACCTGAATTGCGATCTTCGCCCATGGCGCAGCCGCCCAGAGGGTGCACCGTGAAGAGATTACCGCCGAGAAACCGGTTCGATGCCGGGTTCGGGACGTATTGGCCGCCAGTCGCTGCGACGAGTTTTCCGAGCGTGTCGTGGATGGCTGCAAAGACCGGCTCGTCCTTGGCGTTGGGCCAGAACAACTCGATGTGATCGCCCTTCAAGACGAGCTCGCCGGTGCCGGAGTCATGGCCGACGGCGAGGAAAACCTGTGTCTTATGAACGGCACCGGCGTAGGCGCCACCCGTCAGATTTTCCGCAACCGATCGTGCACCGGCAAAGATCTCGGCAATACTTTTTTGCGTGACGGCAGGCTGACTCTGATCAGCCACGGCGTTCGGCGTCAGTGCAGCGCCCAGAGGCAACATGAACGGCAGCAGGCTTGCCATTGCACTTTGCACCGACGCTTCGACGACGGCCAGACGCTCGTTGGGTTCGCGACGGCGGCGGAAGTCGATCAGGCCCGATACGGCTGGGCCGGGTGGGGGGACCTTTGCGCGCGGCGGGTTGCCGACACCGATGGCATTGACGGCAACGTTGTTGTTGTAACCGAAAGCGATGGCGTCGGCGTTCGTCGAGATGCGCTTGCCGAGAAGTCCTGATAACGCAAGCCCGCGGTCGCGCGACCGCATCATGATTTCGTTCGAGCCGAGCGTTCCGGCAGCGACGACCACGATGGGTGCGGTCACCGACAGGCGCGGAACGATTTGGCTGGTCTCGCCGTTGACCTGGTAAGCGACGCGCCATTGGCCATCGCGAGTCCGCTCGAAGAAGCGCGCGTTAGTGTTCTCGAAAATCTCGGCACCGAAATTGACGGCATCGGTGAGGTAGGTCGAATGGACTGTCGTCTTGGCGCCGACGTTGCAGCCGCCCATGCAGTCGCCGCATTGCGTGCAGGCCGGCTGGCGGACGCCGGCGCGGTTGACGCTCTCTACGAAGGTGATGTGCAGCGGCACGCGCTCGGCGTCCCGGTCCAAGGCCTTCGCGGCTTTCTGGAGAGCGGCGAACTTGAGCGGCGTGGACGTCTCTGGCAGCGGTTCGGGAGCCAGCATCTCGCGAGCGCGGTGATAGCCAAGTCCCAGGAAATGGTCCGTCCGTAATGCCAGCGGCCAGCGTTCATCCTCAAAGACAAGATTGTCGGGGTTCAGGCAGACGTTGGCATTGATCAGCGATGTGCCACCGACGCCACACCCAACCAAGGCATGGACGTCACGGCCGAGCCGGATATCAAACAATGCATTGCCGTTCCCGACGCGCTTGCCGCGTGCACTGATCTGGGTTTCGCTTTGGGCGGCGATCATCCCGGCCGGGAATTGGCCGGGCAGAAATTCCCGGCCGCGCTCCAGGACAGCAACCTTGAGGCCCGCGCGTGCTAGCCGCGAGGCGGCGACGCCACCGCCGTAACCCGAGCCGACAATTACGGCATCGTATTGTGGGCGCACCTCTGAGGCCGGCCGCGCAAGGCGTGCCATACGCACTACTCCCTCCCACGTTCAACACGTGTTCTTATTACTCCGCGCTTAGTTTATAGGGTGGGCCGTGCAATGGCCAGCGTTTGCCCGCCCGCGGATTTCACCCTGCTTCAGTTCGTGGTAAAAATGTCGCTCTGTGTCAGAGGGTTATGGGAATTCGTAGGAACCAGCGGCTCGCCGCAACGATCCAAGGATCAGGGCGTCAAGCCTTCGAAAATTGGCGCGTCGGCATAGGCATGCGCGGTTTCGAGATCAATTGAACTGCGAACGGTCCAGGTGAACAACGGAAGCCGTAAGGCCTCGCGTACAAAGCGCGTGACCGGCGTCGGCAGATCCTTAACGTGGTAGGCGTAAAAATCGGGAGCAGCACTGGCGCTCTCGATCAGGTGGGACAACCGATCGGCACGTTCAGGATCGAGCTGATCGAGCCACCAACCGTCACCCTTATAGATGCCCGAGACGATGCCGCGCGGGATTTTGGGCGCCAGAGACCTGATGCCGGCCATCATGGCGGGATCGAAGGACATCAAGGCCAGCGGACCCTTGTAGCGTTTCGCCACGTCAGCAATGGCTGCCAGAAACACGGGGTCGGGTGCGGCCCACTCGCTCTTGATCTCGGCGAGAATGGGCACACGACCGCCGACCAAGTCCAAAAGCTCGCCGAACGTCAGTGGGTTCGCTTTCGTCTTGGACGTCTTGTATTTCAGTTTTACCAGGTCTTTGGGTTTGTATTGGTCGATGCGGCCGGGGGCGTCGATCAGGCGGGCGAGCTCGAGATCATGAAAAACGATCGGGGTTGCATCACTGGCGGGGCGCAGGTCCAATTCGATGCCGTAGCCCTTGGCAATGGCCGCCTTGAACGCGGGTGCCGTGTTTTCGATGATGCCGGCCTTGGCATTGTGGAGGCCGCGATGGGCAATCGGGCGGACAAAAGCTGACCGGTCGAGGCGGCCGGTATCGTGGGTTGATTTAGCGGCCTTTTTTGCGACCATGGTGTCAGCCCTGGACGATGGCGATAATCGCTTCGATCTCGACGGACGCATCGAGCGGGAGCCCGGCGACGCCGACGGCCGAGCGCGTGTGCCGGCCCTTGTCACCTAGTACCTCGACCAGGAGATCCGAGGCGCCATTGACGACTTGCGGGTGGTCGGTGAACCCTGGGGTTGCATTGACAAAGCCAGTCAGCTTGACGACGCGCTCGATCCGGTCGAGTGAGCCGAGCGCCGCCTTTGCCTGCGCCAGGATGTTGAGGGCGCAGATCTTTGCAGCCTCCCGGCCGCCAGCGATATCGACGCCGCCGCCGAGTTTTCCGGTCATGACCGCGCCGGCGGCCGTTCGAGAGATCTGCCCCGAAATGAAAAGCAGGTCACCCGTTCGACAGGCCGGTACGTAGTTGGCAATAGGGGCCGCAGCCGGAGGCAATGCCAGCCCCAAAGCCTTAAGCCGCTGCTCGATTGTGGTGTTTGGCGTCGTGCTTGGCGTTGTGCTTGGCGTTGTGCTCATGCTTGCCCCTTTTCCGCCGCGACTGCGCGGGATAGTGCTTTCCGGTATCTGATGCCCGAATTGTGAACTTTGCAACCGGCGCGACTGGGATTAGGTTTCAGCAACGAATTCGTGCACTTGATGTGCGGCAATTGCCGCTGCGGGAGTCATTCAATGTTTCGATCGACTGAGACCTGCCGGACGGCTGCAGCGCTTGGTCTCGTGGCTGCCGGTTTGATGGCAACATTGGCGCCGCAGAGTCTTCTAGCGCAGCCTGGGGGCGGGCCGGTTGTGCTGGCGCCGCATCGTGCTGTCTATGAGATTACTCTGGATCAGGCGCGGGGCGGCTCGGGCGTGTCGGATCTGTCGGGACGCATGGTCTATGAATTGACGGGCTCGGCCTGCGAGGGGTTCACCCAAAACATGCGGTTCGTGACCCGTATGACCAATCAGGAAGGCGCTGCGTCTCTCACGGATATGCGATCCTCGAGCTGGGAGGATGCGATTGCGAAATCGTTCAAGTTCAATTCGACCCAGTACCGGGACGCCAAGCTCAGCGAAACGACCGAGGGCGATGCGAGTCGCGGATCGACGGCGGTTGAAGGCAAGGTCGAACTGACGAAGCCGGAGAAAAAGGGCATCGCGCTGAAGAGTAATGTCTATTTTCCGATTCAACACTCGATCGCGCTGATTGAAGCAGCCCGAAAAGGCGAGGCGGTATTCCAGGCTGATCTCTACGACGGCTCGGAAAAGGGCGCCAAGACATACGCGACGACATCCTACATCGGGCGGTCACAGCCAGCCGGCTATAACAAGAAGCTGCGGGTTCTGGCGAACACCGACAAGCTCGACAGCTTGCGCAGCTGGCCTGTGTCGATCAGTTATTTCGAGGAAGGCGCAGAAAAGAAGGACGCCACGCCGTCCTATGAACTGGCGTTCCTTTATTTCGAGAACGGCGTATCGCGACGCCTGTTCATCGACTACGGCGATTTTGCTATCCGCGGGGAATTGAAGGAACTGGCATTCCTCGAGCCCGGCAAGTGCGACGCCAGCCTGAAGCGATAGGGCGTGGCGCGTTAGCCGATCGCGCGAACCGACACCTTGTCTCTTCGCGGTAGAACGTTGTGCGACGTCGGTGGCGCCTGACTTCAGACTGACACCCTGAGAGCTCGTGGCGGCGGCACGCTAAAGCCAAAGCTTTCGTTGGAATCGGGCCTGTCCTGCGATACCAGAGTTCGACCTCAACCCGTCCCCGGCACAGGATTGCAGCCCATGACGTCGATTCCTAACCCAACGCTCGACGTCCGGACGGCCGTCATAGGCCGCAAATCCGTCCGCGGTTTCAAGCCGGACCCGGTACCGTTGGCCCTGGTCCGCCAGATTCTGGACGAATCAGCCCGTGCTCCCTCGGGCACCAACACCCAGCCCTGGCGCGTGCACATCGCCATTGGCGCCGCCCGCGACCGCCTCAGCGCCGCGCTCATCGACGCCGCCCAGACGGGACCGCAACAGAACGAATACCGCTACAGCCCCGACGAGCTGCCGGAACCCTATTTGTCCCGCCGCCGCAAGGTTGGCTTCGATCTCTACGGCATCGCCGGTATCGCACGTGGCGACATGGCCGGCCGCAAGAAGCAAGCCATTAAGAATTATACGTTTTTTGGTGCTCCTGTCGGACTGTTCTTCACCATGGACCGCCGCATGGAGCTCGGCTCCTGGCTTGATATCGGCATGTTCATGCAGAACGTGATGGTGCTCGCGCGCGGCTATGGCCTGGAAACGTGTCCGCAGGCGGCCTGGATCTATTATGGCCCCATCGTTCACACGGCCCTGGGCATCCCCGATTCGGAAATACTGATATCAGGCATGGCGCTCGGCCATCCTGATTGGTCGGTACCGGAGAACGCGCTGGAAACCGAGCGCGCGCCAAGCACTGAATTTGCCATCGTGCATAGCGAATGACGATCGAACCGCCGGGGACATTCCGCGAGCCTGGCCAGGCATTCCTGGCACTAGTTGTCGGCTTGGCGTTCCTGATGAATACGGTCGGCCGCGGCGTCACCGAAACGTTCGCCGTGTTCCTGTTGCCGGTCCAGAAGGGTCTGGGTGTCACCCGCGCCGAAATGACCGCCACCTATTCGGTCTACGCCCTGAGCTATGCCATTTCGGCGCCGTTTGTCGGACAACTCATCGACCGGCTCGGTCTGCGGCTCACCTACGGTTTCGGGCTGGCTACTCTGGGCCTTGGCTACTACCTGGCTGGCACGGTCACGACACCTTGGGGCTACTATGCGACCGCCGGTGTCTGTGGCGGATTCGGCGCCGCCGCGCTCGGCATGATCGTCGCCTCCAGCATCCTGTCGCGGTGGTTCACACGCCGCATGGGGTCGATCGTATCGCTGCCCTATGCGGCGATCGGCGCCGGCATGCTGATCGTGCCACCGGTGACCCAGATCCTCCTGGACTCCAGCGACTGGCGCAATGCCCACCGCCTTCTCGGCCTAGCGACGCTAGCGTTCCTGCCGGTGGTGCTGCTGCTACCGCTCACCCGGATCTCGAAAGGCTCCGACGAATGGCGGCAGGCTCGTCAAACAGCCACCGCGAACGTGTCGGGCGGCTGGTCGGTCAGCATGGCCATGCGGACGGGTGCCTTCTGGGGCCTGTTTTCCGCCTACTTCTGGACGTCGGTTGCGGCCTACAGCGTTTTACCGCAATCGGTCGCCTATCTCATCGAGCAGGGCTTCAATCCGCTTGTGGCTGCCAGCGCCTTTGGCATGACCGGCATGCTGTCGGTGTTCGGCATCGTCGCTGTAGGCTGGGTATCCGACCGCCTCGGCCGCTTACCGACCGTCACCGTAACCTACCTCCTTTCGATTGCTGGCACCACGTCGCTCCTCCTGGTTGCTTACTGGCCGAGCCTCCTGCTCCTCTATGGATTTGTCCTTTGCTTCGGCTCCATGCAAGGCGCCCGCGGACCGATCATTGTAGCGCTGCTTTCGAAACTCTATCGTGGTGGCAACATCGGCAGCATTTTCGGCATGCTCTCGATTGCCATGGGCCTCGGCCAAGCCATCGGCTCGTTCGTGTCAGGCCTTCTGCAACACCTCACCGGCGCCTATACCGCGTCGTTCGCACTGGGGATTTTCGGCTCGGCGATGGGCTTGTCGATGTTCTGGCTCGTGCCAAGCTTGCGGCGCGAGGAGATGCCGGTCATGCCGCAACCCGTCGCAGCACACCTCTAGAACAATATCGCGGTGGCCGATCAAAATCCGGCCAGCCCCGTCGCGACCGGACGTTATTGACCGGCAATCGCCGCAGTACCCCGCACAGCGGATGTCGTCAGCAGCCGGTTCTTCTCGTCGATTCCGCGCGGCCCCGGCGGCCCGATTGTCATGACCAACGTGTGTGTGCGGGCACGCGAGAACGACGCAAGATTGCCGTTCGGCCCCGCTCCCCCGATCGCAACCAACCCCCACCCGATCGACGCGCTCAACCCTTTGGTCAGGACAAACTGCACGTGATGCGACAGCGAGTCGATCGGCGGCTCGAACTGCAGGCGTGCGCCAGCCAGTTGCTCGCTGGATCCCTTCAGGAATGAGTTGGCTTGCCCGAGGTACATGGATTCAGCGTTGATCTGGCCGAGATAGTCCTTTTTCTTGAACGCCAGATACTGGTTGTGATCCATTTGGTCCTTGAACTCGGCGGCATCCGTTCTGGCCGCAACAGCGAAATTGGGCAGGTTCTCACAACGCATCTTCTTTTCGGCTTTGACGCGGGTGAGCAGCTTCAGTTCGCGCTCCACCTCGTCTATTTCTTTCTGGCCCGCATCAGTCAGCATCTCATCCGGATAGAGCGCTCTCACGCCGCGGAGCCTGGCGCGCGCGATTTCAATGTTGCGTTCGGTCAAAACCATCGCTTCATCAAGTTTACAGCGATCCGAGAGGACTTGCCCGGCGTCCCGTTCGATGACTTCGGCCAGTCGGCCAACCTCTTCGAGCTCTTCCTTGAAGCCTTCGTAAGCATACTTTGCCGGTGGCACCGTCGACGGCTTCCGCTGGCCCCGCGCCATCTTTGTCGCTGGCAGCGTCGGCGCCTTGAGTTTCAGCGTCGGTTGTGGTCGGAAGCTGGCTTTCAGGATGCCTTTATCGACAGGACTCAACGCGGCTTCAACCCATTTACGCAGCTTCAGGCCCGATCGAAGTTCGCGGCCGTGCGCCTCCTCGTTTTCTTCTTTCAGATTTTCACATCGGGAACTCGACACTTCACCCTCGAGTTCACTGAGGGCCAGCGTGAACGAAATCGTTTCCACCCGCTGCGCTTGACCCGAAAGCGAGCCACCGGCAACCGCGCTGAAAATCGGAAATGCACCGGGACCGTTGAGTTTCGTCAGTCCGATGCTGGGTGCGACCCCGCCGGAATTGCTGACTTGAAGCGTCAATTCGCTTTTGACAGTCCAATCGGCCATCCAGCGGAACTTGTCCTCGGGAACCTTGTCCCGGAAGGCATTGCCCAACTCACATTTGACCAGATCGACGACATCCGCGACGATCGCCTCGTTTTTCTCGTGATCGCGGTCACCCGCCACCTCGTCAAATGACGGCGTCATGCAGGCACCGACAAGCCCTGACAAGGCCGCCCCTAGGCAGAGCCTCGACCAAGCGATGCGGAAAGGCCCCTGCATGTGCAAACCCAAACCCGCTCTGACGATGATCGAATTAAGGTGTGCTTAACACTCACATTGATTCGTGACTGTCGCTCATCCGACACAACGTGAGCGGTCTTTCGAAGTTGCATTTGCATATCAATCATAGTGCCGGGCACAGATGTCCGTCTGTTCCCGGCTTGATGACTGAGGAAGTCCAGGGCGTAGTAGATTTGTTCGGTACTATCGCGAAATCAGCAACGTCCGCGCCTGATCGATTGTCGCCCGTGCAAAGGCAAGAAGCTCATCATCCGGTGCACTGCTGATCGGATGGCCGATCACAGCGAACCCATACCCCGGCATGCCCAGAACCCGGCACATCTGCTCGGCCGCGCTGACAAACCGCGTCGTCATCACGCTGATGGCGGGTACACCCTGACGTTCAGCTGCAACAGCGTCGTGCAAACTGCACGATGAACAGCTGCCTCAATCTCCGACACCGGCAACGACGGCATCCCAGGATTTGAGCCTGGCGATGACGGCGGCTTCGGCCGGCGCGCTGTAGTTCGCTTTCGTACAGAAATCGACCTTTGCCACACCAAGCTCGCTAAGCAGCAAGTGTTCCACATGCGCGAAATAGCGTTTGGTGCCTTCCTTGCCGTTCGAGATGATGCCGACGGTCCGGCCGCTGAGCGACGTAAGCCGCGGCGCGGGTTTCCCTCCTGGCGCTGCCTTCTCGGCGGTTGGATCGAGGAATTCGATTGCCATGCTGCTCTCGGTTTTTGTCTGTTGCTGGGGTTGAGGTTTTCGTCAACGTGTCGCCCCGATCAGGTTGACGGCGCCGTCGCGGCCGTCTTCGGTGGTTCGCAATCGACGCAAGCCCCGATCGCTGACGTAACGGCCTTTGTCTTGCTCCCCATCCACGGCGGGATCACCGCACCAAATCCACCAGCCGGCCCACCCGCCGCAATCACCAAAAGCGCGGCGGGCGAATCCAGCGCTGGATGTACGCGATCGCCACGATCCCGCACGATCGAGCCTTTGCCGACGGCCGCCCAGTCGCGGCGGTGTACACGCGCGCGCTCGAAAATGAATTCCGCGACTGACTGTTTCGTCCATCCGGCACCTTGCAGATGCTCGCGCAATTGCTTCGGGATGACGATCGCGTAGTTGCCGCCATAGATTGAGTAGTGCAGCTGATTGGCGCGCATCTCGGCAGCGAATGTTTCCAGGATCTCCTTCGGGTCGGTCGTCCACTCGTTCATGATCTGCCGCGGGCCCATGGCCGCCATAACGGTCACCGCTGACAACCCGGCCGGAATGCCACGACAAACCGACAGCGGCTGCCAAGTCGTGTCTTCTTCGTCCTCGGCGATACAAAAACTGAACTTGCCGGGATGGCCAAGTGTCGACCGGTCGATCTGGCCTGGCCTGACATCCATGAGATTGATCAAGGCCAGCCTGAGGGCACGCCCGATCGCGGCCGTCGCTCTGTCGCTGTTGCCCAAGGCATTGAACGACCCGCTCGCTTGAATTTCACCGCGAATGGCCCCGTTGATGACGACGAAAATCCCGCATCCGCCGGTGCTGGACGTGACGCCATGCAGCAGGAACTCGTCCTGCAGCATCGCGTGCCACGCCGCCACGACGACCGGGAAATGCATCGGCAGGCAGCCCGCCATGACGGCGTTGATCGCGAGTTTTTCGGCCGTCACCGCCAGCTCGCGTACTGGCTCGATGCCGATCAGCTGTCCGCACGGCATGCCGGCCCACGCGAGACATGCCGACACGGACTTCGCCGTCGGCGGCACGATTGGCAAGCCATCGGTCCAGCCGTTGCTGTGAAAGAACTCCTGCACCGCATCGAAATCACCAGCGGAATGGCGCCGCGAAGCAAGCTCCAGGGACGACGAGGCAGCCTCTTGAGCCATCACGCCAGCTGTCATCGAGCCAGATGTCATTCGAAGCTACCTCATCGCGCCATCAGCAATGGCAACGGGCTGTGCGCCAGTAGATGACTCGTGGCGCCCCCGAAAATCATCTGGCGCAGTCGGCTTTGAGTATAGGCGCCCTTCACAATCAGATCAGCGCCAAGTTTTTTGGCCTCGGCCAGCAGCACTTCGCCCGGCTTGCGACCGCCGTTCCCCATGGACAGTTCGCGCGCGGTGACGCCATTCGCGGCCAGCCAGTCCCGGCACTGAACTCCCGAAGGGCCCGGCACCGTCAACCCCTCGATGGTCAGGATCGTCACTGTTTTCGCCTTGCGCAGAATCGGCATCGCGCATGCTGTAGCCCGCGCCTGTTCCGTGCTGCAGTTCCAGGACACGACAACATTCTCACCCAGCGTTGCTGGAGCTGACGGCGGCGTCACCAGAACCGGCTGCCCGCTTTCGAAAAGCGCGCTTTCCAACGTCGTCATGCGCGGCCCCGATCCGCTGCCGGACGGCCGGCCGACGACGGCAATGTCGTAGACCCGCGCCAGACTCCCCAAGCCTGCATCATCGATCGACGGGCCGGCCCGCCAGCGGTAGCGCACGCCGCAAGTCGCGAAATGGGTTTCGAAGACTTTCCGGGCCTTGGCGACGAACTCGGCATCGTTCCAGTCCGCTGGCGGAAACGTGACGGCAACGATCGGATCGGGGGCAACAATTTCGACATGGATAGGCCTGAGCGCCGTACCTTCCACGGTCGCGTCCAGGACGCGCGCCAACAATTCTGCGGACACCAGTGCCGGTTTAATCACATCACTATGGTCGGCAGGGAGCAGGATCGATTTCATGTCAGTATTCCTTTGCGACGGAGCAAGGCGCGTTTCCAAAGGCGGCCAGTCACTAACGCGAGTCTCGAACCTCGATCAAATACTGGCCACTCGCAGTGCTCTTTGCGGCACCTGCGTCAAATCAGCCTATCATATTTGCAACGCCTGCAGCGCTGAAAATCGTGGGCCCCGACCGTCAAAACCGAAACATGAGGGCGACGGTGCCATACCCGCCGGTAACGTTGGCGCGATCCCCAGCGAGCCCTCCGGACGCGGAAACTTCACCCCGTGTCCACTCGAACCGCCCGAATGCACCAAGCCGTCCGGTGTCATAGGCCGCGTTACCATTGACGGCCCCCTCGAGGCCCGCCGACAGCGCTGGATTGAGCCGCAAACCTGCGCGAATTCGCCCGCCATAGGTATCGAAAACCTGCGACCAGCTCGTCTCCGACTGTATGAAAGCGACGTCGTCGATATTGAGCCACGTCTCGACGGCCGCCTTGAACCCGCGTTGCTGCCCTTGCACAGCGTTCTCGTTGTCGAACGGCGCAATGAGATGCTGATCCTGGTTCCCGCCGGCGAAAACCTTGACGATCCACGGCCCGAACGCGTGCTGATAGCCGAGCATCAAATCGGTGAACGTTTGCGTTCCCGAAAAGGCCATTGGAACGCGCGTGATGCCGTTCCATCGCGGGCTCGTATAGGAATAGGTCCCATAGCCAGCGGCACTGCGCACGCGGAACCCATCGACGCGGATATCTCCCGACAGCGATGCCGTCATGCCGCCGTAGAATGACCGGCTATGGCTCGTCGCTTCGGCGCCAGCGTAGGCATCGTACTTGAAAACCGGATTTTCGGGCTCAACCTCGGTCGACCAATCGCCAGCGACAGCCGGCACGCCAAACAGCCCTGCGGCAGCCATGAGACTGCACAGTAACGCAACCCGGGAAATGTACGCCCCACGCTGCACGCCCAGCCCCACACATCTCGCTTGCCCCGCATTGCGGTAGGGTTCGCGAGAAACAAAAAACTCTGGCTATGCAGACAGGATGGCGATCTTCCGGCCACGTCGTCAATCAGAATATTTAAAGTATAGAGATATCGCATCAGGCAACCCCGAAATGCTCAACGCCTGTACGGCGTTAGAGCTTTACGACGTCGGTCCCAAGAAAGTCGTCGAGGATCGTATTCCCGAGATACTTGAGCTCGTCGTGAATGCCGATCTTCGTCTTGTAGTAGACGAACGCCACTTGCAGCTTGATTGTCCCGAAGGCGATCTCGCCCGCTTCCTTCGGGTTCGCCTCGTTCCGTGAGATCCGCTCCAGGACCCGCATCCGCTCGGCAAGTGTGCTCGCCACGAAGGTCTTGCCCGAAATTCCGAATGAGATCCGGTTGATCTCTTCCAGATCGTCGCGCCAGCTGGCCCGCACTTCCAGATCGCGACTTTCACCAATCCGCGCATCGATGAACTCGGCAACCTTAGCTGCGCGCGCACCACCTGATTGAGGATCTTCCGGAATGATTGCTTCCGCCATCTCATCGAGAAGCGCAAATTCGGATGCAGTGAAGAATTTCCGGCCAGCGCCTGCAGCAAC
>JANXRM010000186.1 GCA_025353015.1 Hyphomicrobiales bacterium | reverse complement strand
ATCAACGCAATGCTCTCGGCGTTCTCGCGCAGCCGCATCAGTGCAAAGCGGAAATCGCCCTCGCGCTCGTTCTTGTTGTAGACGACGCTCGGCATCGCGCGGCCGACCCAGAGCATCAGCAGCGACATGAGGATGCCGTAGGCCAGCGCCACCACGACCATGTAGGCCGGAATCGTGAAGGTCCGGGTGCCGATCGCCAGAGTATAGGCGCCGCCCACCGACCACAGGATCGAGATGAAGGCGACGGCGTTGAGCAGGGCGATCACGAGACCGATGCCGAGGTCGGTCAGCGGCTCGGTGGCCCAGCGCGTATCGTCGGCGATGCGGTATTCGGGGTTGGCCGGCTCCGTGCGGGTGGCGCTCATATGGTAGAAGCGCCGCTCACCAAGCCAGCGCTCGAGCAGGCGCTCGATCAGCCATTGCCGCCAGCGCACCTGCAGGGTCTCGCGCGTGAGCACGACGCCAACGCCGATTGCCGCCATTGCCGCGACGATACCGGCCAGACTGAAGACTGCCTGCGCGACGGCGGCGACGTCCTTGCGCTCCAGTGCGTCGAAAAACCAGCGGTTCCAGTGATTGAGTGCGACCGTGGCAACCGTGCTCAGCGCCAGGAAAACCGCGAGGCCGCCGGTCAAACTCCAGGCGCGCACGGAGGTGGCCCCCGTCCAGAAGCCGCCGGCGAACCGGCAGAACGCATAAGCGATCCGGGGGTCGAGAGCAGACGTCGCGACAGGGTCGGTGGCAGGACTTGCGGTCGGATCAGGCGCGGAGGCATCGGTCATGGCGCAAGACCATAAGCGACGCCGTACCGGCGCGCCATGTTTGCGTCCATCACGGCTCACCACAGAAAAGGGTCCGCGGGGATATGCCCGCGGACCTGAGTTTGCCATGCCTTCCAGGTAACGCCGTGTCCGGGATCACCGGAAAATCTGCAGCATAATTAAACGATGTTTTATTAAAGATCAATAGGGAACGCAGCGGTTCGGATCACGTGTTCGAGAGCTTGCCGAGCTGGTATCCCGCACCACCCCACGTTACGTTCCGCCTCGTATCGAATTCCGTCGCGAGAAAATCGAGTCTCGACCATGACCGACGCCACACGCCCGCCCGGCCGGCCTCGCAGCGAAACAACACGGCAGGCCGTGCTGGAAAGTGCTGCGCGCCTTCTTGACAGCGAAAGCTATCGGGCGATCTCGATCGAGCGGATCGCCAGCGAGGCCAAGGTCGGCAAGCAATCGATCTACCGCTGGTGGGACGGCAAGGCCGACGTGCTGCTCGAAGCCTTTACGGACCGCGCGCTGAAGCGGCTGCCAGTGCCGGAGCCGACAGGGGATGCCCCCCGCGATCTCGAAGCGCTGCTGAAAGCGTTCTTTGCCAACGTCCGCGTGCCAACGGTCACCAAGACGCTCACTGGCCTCATCGCCGAGGCCCAGGTCGATCCCGAATTCCGAGCGAAGTTCTACGCCACCTTCATTTCCACGCGCCGCAAAATGATGCGCGACCTGCTCCAGGCGGGCGTCGCCCGCGGCCAGCTCCACACCGCCCTGGATGTGGAACTGATCCTCGATATCATTTATGGCGCGTTCTGGTACCGGCTGCTGTCTGGCACGTCAGCGCCCCTGGACGATGCGTTTGCAAAGGCACTCTGCCAGATGCTGCGGCCCGTTCTAGTGGGCGTGGCTGCAAAAACGTAGGCCACGCAGGGGAGCGGCCTTCGCTGGTGTCAGTGGCTCACGGCCACCAGGATCACCCCCGGCACGATCAGCGCGATCGTCGCCAGCGTGCGCCAGGTGATGATCTCGCGCCCGAAATAGAAGTAGCCCATCAGCATTGTGAATACAGGCGTCGCCGAGACGATCGGGATGACCGAGACCATGTCGCCGACCTGCAGCGCGTTGTTCAGGAACTGCAGCGACAACGCGTTCGCAACACCCGACGCCATGAACCAGAGATGACTTGTCGGCGTGCCGAGGAACGGCCGCCGCTGCCACTTGAAGGCGATGATACCCGTCGCCATCGAAACGGTGTTGCCGACGAGCACGGCGAATGACGGGCTCGGCAGTTCCACAAGGCCGATCTTGGTCACCACGTGGCCCGTGGCGCGAATGAGCGAGGCGCCAAGCGGCAACGCAATGGCCCACAGCGGCCAGGCCCGCTTCATTCCCTGCGGATTCCACGCGCCGACGATGGCACCGGCCACCACGGCACCGGTACCGGCCGCAACCGGCAGGGTCAGCTTTTCGCCGAGGAGCAGGATTGCAAACAACGCGCCGAACAGAGGTGTGGCGGCGGTCAGCGCACTCGTCAGCGTCGGCCCCATCATCTTGATGCTGGTGATCGCCAGCGCCGACGACAACGCCGGCCGGATGATGCCGACCAGCGCAAACAGAATGACCGCCTGCGTGAAGAAGTACGAGACATGCAGGAAAAATGGCGCGAACAGCCAATAAACGAGACAGGACGTCGCGATCGTCACCAGCGTTCCCGACCGCGCATCCGATTGCTCGAGCCCGACGTGCGAGAAATGGTTCGACAACGCAAACAGGAAGGCTGACGCCAGCGCATAGAAGGGCGCCAAGTATGGAAAGCTGCTCATCGCGTGGTGTGGTCTCCCCCGTTCCCGGCCCCGATCGACGTGCGCGAACTTCCAGATCGAGGCCTAGCCTTATAACCATGTTTCCGCGCCCCCTGAAGACCAGAATGGCCATTTCGACATGAGCCGCAACCGTGACGAACAGAACCGCTAGCAATGGCACGCCAACCACCGAGCGCAGTGCCGAGCGCGAGCCACGCTCGAACCAACCAAAACAATCAACAAGCAGCATGCTCAATACGCATCTATTTCCTTGAACAAGACATCGACGGAAACGCGCTCATCGCTATCTTTTGCGAAATGAGCAGTGCCATGCGAAAAGCTTTCTTTAGCCACCAAATGATAATGGCCGTTCGCAACAAAAAAATTCGAGTATTGCGTTTTGAACGAAAAAAGGCCTGGCTGATGATGATACGGACGCTTGTGCCGAACTGCAGGATCGAAATCGAGCACCGCCAAGAACCCGCCTTTTTTAAGAACCCTGTCCGCTTCGGCAACAACTCGATAAATCTCATCCCTATCGACCAGATAGAGGCAAAACCCGAAATAGACCAAATCAAAACTTTGGTCGGGATAGGCCAATGCGGCCGCCGTCCCGACCTCCAGCTTGATGTTTGTCGCACCTTGCTGAACAAAGCTATCGTTGCCATCCTTGACGGCCTTCGGTGATGGATCCACCCCACGGCCTGACGCGCCGAAATACTGGCACAGGTGAGACAGCTTCACCCCGTTCCCTGCGCCAATTTCCAGGATCTCGTTGATCTCCGGTTTGAAAGGCTGCAGGACACGCTTAATTGCTTCGACTTCCTGGTGGGTGCCCTTGGATTTAATGGCATCGGCATTTCGCTCGAACCATTTGTCTCCCTCAGTATTCGAAAATATGTCGGACTACTTTGTTATTCGGGTCGGCGCGTTGGTCATCTGCCGCGCGCCTGACAAATGGTTCTAGTGTTCCGGCGCATTTATGGGATTCCCATGTGCCTGCAGATCAGATCCACAGCATGGCATGAAGAACATCGCGGCATGCCTTTACGTCAGCCCCGTTGATCCTTCGACACTGGAGCGGCTCGTTGCCGATGGCAAGACGGCGCAGAAAATCGCGGCCCGCGCCCGAAAAGCCCTCGATCAGGTCAGGGCGGGGACCCTATTAATGAGTCGAAAAATCGGGCTGTCTTTGCGCGTTTTTCTTGATGCCCGGGCGGCTCCGAACCGCGACCGTGGGGAGAGGCGAACTCTGCGGTTGTACGCCGTCAGGGCGAGCAGGCAGCTCTAAGTATTTCTGCCATTTGATCTGCCAAGCATAGAGAGATATGCTCATGGCAGGGCAGCAGTAAGGCCGTGCTGAGATCAGGCTTCGACATGTCGCGATTGCGGTCGATCTGAAAGAGACCCGCCGATACGCCTAGTTTGATCAACTCCTGGTCTGCCCGCGCCAGACGTCCTTCCTCGCCGAATATGGGCAGGGCGAACGGCAGCGCGGACGACAACAGTGATCGCCAGCCCTCCGGCAGGGCGGCGGTCGCAACGCCCTCGAGAATACGGCAGAACATTTCCTGACGCCGTGCACCAACGGCACGGATTTCAGCAACCGAACCTGGAGTGCCTCCGGTCTCGTCGTCGAAAATGCGGGGGTTCAAGAGGCGAGTCAGGTAGACTGCATCCGGACCACGCCGCGTGCGATAGACCCGCCCCAGTTCAGCCCGCTCTTCCTCCGTCGTTTCTGGTGCTGCGTCGCGCAACGACCTTAGCTCTGCAGCTAGCCCAGGCTTTTTCACAACAAGACCGCCGATCATGCCCGCCGTCGGGAAAAACTTGGGCAAGCTGAAACTTGCAGCCTCCCCAACCCACGCCCGTTCTCCGGTTCTGGGGTTGGCGAAGAACGCATGACTGATGTCTTCGAGCGTTGTGCGTTCGGGTCTATAGCGCTGCGGAATTCCGTACTGGTGATAGAGAACTGTCATGTCTGCTGGCGATCGAGACGCCGCATCGATGGGAAAACCACGCCGGATAACGGCGTCGAACACACACGCCGAAATCATGCGCGGCATCTCGATGCGATGGCGATACCTGTTCATGCCGACCGCTGTCATAAAGAGCATCATCGCTGCGCGGCCCGAACTCGTCAGAACGACGTCGGCACCGAACCACTCGGCAAGAATTTCCTCGACTTGCGCACGGCTCCGCCTCGCCGGATGCGCCACAGGCTCGGGAGCGTGATTGACGAAAGCGATTTCGACGTTTTTCATGGGCGCACGATCAAGAGATCTTCGCGCGTATGCCCAAACGGCAAATCCGAGGGTTGTGGAAGGACATAAGCGTGAAAGCCGCGGGATCGATAGCGTTTCGTTAAATCGAGGATTTCGGCATCACCGAACGACACTACGCATTCTATATCTTTAAAAACCGCATCGAATGCTGCGTGATGTTTACTTCCATTCGTGGCGGCGACCTTCGCGCGCCACTCGATCTCGAAGGCCTTGCCGAACGCACTGTTCTGGAAGCGCAGTTTTCGGTCTCGGTTTGGCACGTCGCCTACGAGGAGACGACCGCCCGGAGCGAGCAGACGGGTTCCCGCATCCAGGAACTCAAACACCATCTCCTGCTTCGGGAGGTAATGCAGCACCGAATAGGTCAGCACCCGGTCGAAAAGGCCATCGACAACCACGTTCGGGAACTCGCCACCCAGCCATTGTACCGCACTGTCCCGGAACCGTCCGGAGTAGCGTGCAATGATGTCGGGGTGATCGATGCCGACGGCCTGCCGCACATGGAATGAGAGTGGGATCAGGAGATTACCCGGCCCACACCCGATATCAAGCAGGCGGTCCCCCGACTTCGGCTCGAGTTTAGCCAACACATCTGCGACAATCATCCGCTCCGCCAACTGCTGGAACGGGAAGCGTCCGGTTTGCTCGGTAGCGGTCAACCCGGCCGATGCCAACTTGCCGTAGGCGTCGAACATGGATGTTTGCACAGCATTCTCCCGTTTTGCTTCCAGCAGGGGCAACCCTTGCGAAATCAGCGAGACGACAGCCGAAGGCAGAGCGGCAGCACTCGCCCACGCTTGGGTGCATCGGAGAGGTCAGGGTCCGCGTTCAAGCCCGAAAAACTGCTACAAGACCATTGTCGTCAGCGCAACCAATCCTTTTTGCTGCGCGCCGACGACTTGATTACCTTCCCCGGCGCGACCAATGCTCGGCATTGACGGCGCCGTGCGGGATCTGGCCGCTGACGATTTCGCGGACCTGCTCGACGGTATCGAAGGCCTGGGCTTCGATGGCCGGCGGCGTCAGGCCGCCAATATGCGGCGT
>JANXRM010000454.1 GCA_025353015.1 Hyphomicrobiales bacterium | reverse complement strand
AGGGGCCAAGTTCGCCCTTCATCCAGTCGCGGACGAACGGTTCGGCGACCTCCCACATGTTGACGTCAGGATCGAGAGTCAGTGCGACGCCTTCGACCATCACCATCGTCTTTTGCAGGAGCAGCAGATGCGGCTGCACCGACATGTCGAAGCTGCGGGTGATCGCAAACAAGCCGTCCAGCAAGTTGGCGATCGAGATGTCACGCGCGGCCAGCCCCCGTATCGGCTCGCCGACGGCGCGTAATGCCGTGGCGAACTCGCTAGGATTGTGGTGCGCCGGAACGTACCCCGCTTCGAAGTGTATCTCCGCGACGCGGGAATAGTTGCCTACCAAAAGCCCGTATAGAATTTCAGCGAGATAGACGCGCGCGCGCCGGTCAAGGCGGCCCATGATGCCGAAATCGATCACCCCGATGCGGGCATGGCGACCAGAACCCGGAACGACGAATAAATTGCCCTGGTGCATGTCGGCGTGGAAAAATCCGTCGCGCATGGCGTGCCGCAGGAACGACCTGAGCACGGTCAGTCCCAAGGCGCGCAGATCATAACCGGCCGCCTTGAGCCGCGCTTTGTCGGCGATCGGGATGCCGTCGATCCATTCGAGTGTCAGCACGCGGCGCTGGGTGCGCAACCAGTCGACTGTTGGCACGCGGAACGCGCCATCAGCCTGTTTGGGGTTCCCAGCGTTCTGAGCGGCGATGTTCTCGGCCATCTCCGAGATGGCGGCAGCCTCAAGCCGGAGATCCATCTCGAGAGCCGTCGTTCGGGCCAACGTGTCGACGATCGATACAGGCTTCAGGCGGCGTGTGGGCGCATGCAACCTTTCGATCAGGCGGGTCGCGAAATAATAGCTGTCGAGGTCCTGTTTGAAGCGCCGCTCGACGCCGGGTCGCAAAATCTTGACGGCCACCGTGCGGGCCAGGCCATCGGGGCCGATCGTGACGGCCTTGTGCACCTGGGCGATGGAGGCCGCAGCCAAGGGCGGGCCGAACTCCGCGAAATGATCTTCCAGCTTGCCACCGAGAGCCTCTTCCACCGCCAGCCGGGCCAGGCCCATGGAAAACGGCGGCAACCGGTCCTGCAGGTGCCGCAGATCGGCGGCCAGCTCCTCGCCAATGAGATCGGCACGGGTGCCGAGAAACTGGCCGAGTTTGACGTAGGACGGCCCGAGCCGCGTCAGCGCCGCAGCCACCCGTTGTTCCCTTGGCACGCCCCACCGTTGCGGCCACGTCAGCACCCGGACGGGCGCCGTGATCCAGCGGAGTGCATGCAAAGCCAGCGGTGCCTTGGTACCCGCAGGCACAAAGCGCACGCCGTACTGCGCCAGCACGATGCCAGCCCGGGCGAGCCGGAACAGATTTACGAGGGAGGAGAGCAACGGCCGATGCGATCCGGATGATTCCGGCGCCAATCACCGGTTACTGGAGATCGCAGGCCGGTGGCGGCAGGTCAAGGGGCGATCGGGGCGTGGGAAAAGCGGGGCGGGCGGGCAGCGGAGGGCGCCCCGGCGTCGGCAATGCCTGGTGCATTTCGCCTCTTTCTTCATCCAGGGCCTCGGCTAGGATGTCGCCAATCTTCCCCGCACTGGAGTTGCCCCTTGGAAACGAAGCTCATCAAAGTCGTGGTTGCCGATCATATCGCGGTCGTGACCATGGACCACCCGCCCGTCAACGCGCAGGACGCCCAGTTCAATATCGAGATGGCCTGGGTGTTCGACAGTCTCAGCGATCGGAAAGACGTGCGCGTCGTCGTCTTGACCGGGGCGGGCAAGGTCTTTTCGGCCGGCGCTGACCTCAAGTCCCGGCCGGACAAATCCAAGGCCGGGGAGCGTTGGCAGCACAACCGCCGCGCCCGCGAAAGCTACCATGCCGTCATGGAGTGCACGAAGCCCGTCATCGCCGCCATCAACGGGGCAGCGCTTGGCGCGGGGCTGGCGGTTGCGGCCTCCTGCGACATCCTCATTGCGGCGAACGAGGCGGTGCTGGGCCTGCCCGAGATCGACGTCGGCCTGCTCGGTGGTGGTAAGCACACGCAGCGGTTGTTCCCGCACTCGCTGCGCCGCCGCATGATGCTGACCGGTTACCGCGTGCCCGGACCCGAGCTTTACCGTCTCGGCATCGTCGAAGCCTCGGTGCCCCGCGCCGAACTCTTGGATCGTGCCTTGGACGTCGCCCGCCAGATCGCCTCGAAGAGCCCGGCTGCCATCCGCCTCGCCAAGCGAACACTCAACACCATCGAGGATATGACGTTGCGCGACGGCTACCGCTACGAGCAGAATATGACGACGGAACTCGGCGACCACCCGGACTCCGCTGAGGCGCAAACCGCCTTCCGCGAGAAACGGCCGGCCAGATTCGGGGATGTCTGAGTACTGGCTGACGGGCGGTGGCGCCAATCCAGGCCAACACCGGCCGATTGTGGCACGGGGCAGAGAATGTACTTCAATCCAGCGCCCTTTGGTCGCCGCAGATAGGCCTTGTTGGGGCCCTTGGCTTGTGGTCTGTTCCGACAAAACGAAGAACCTGGGAACCATGCCCGGGTATGTTGGGAGGGATGTAACGTGCGTATCAAAAACGACCAGGATTTCGTGACGGGACTTATGTTCCTGGCCATTGGCCTCGGTGCGCTCTGGATTGGGTGGGAATACCCGAGGGGTACGCCGCAGCGGCCGGGCACCGGCGTGCTGCCGATGATCCTGTCGTGTTGTCTCATTGGCAGCGGCATCCTCATCGCCTTCAAGTCGATCGCCGTCCCCGGGGAGCCGATGGGCACCTGGGATTGGCGTTCGATGCTGTGCGTCACGCTGGGAACCGTCGCCTTCGGCATGCTCATCGACGACTGGGGCTTGATCATTTCTATGATCATCTCGATGACATTGTGTGCGCTCGGCACGCCGGAAACGCGCTGGCGTGAATTCGCGATCTTCTCGGCCATTATGCTGGCGATCGGCTTCGGTACGTTTATTTGGTTGCTCGGTATGCCGATCGCGACGTGGCCGACAAAGGCTATTCCGGGGCCAATCACGGCCATCTACCAATTCATCTTTCGCTGAGCGGTGATCCCATGGATTTGGCCTCGACCTTCTCCAATCTGGCGCTCGGCTTCTCGGTCGCGCTGTCGCTGAAGAACTTGTTCTGGTGTTTGATGGGCGCCATCATCGGCACCGCCATCGGCGTGCTGCCGGGCGTCGGCCCGGTTGCAACCATGGCGCTGTTGTTGCCGGTCACCTATTTTCTGACCCCGGAAGGCGCGCTGATCATGCTCGCCGGTATCTACTACGGCGCCCAATATGGCGGCTCCACCACGGCCATCCTGGTCAACCTGCCGGGTGAAGCGTCGTCGGTGGTCACGGCGCTCGACGGCTATGCGATGGCTCGCCAGGGCCGTGCCGGGCCGGCGCTCGCAATTGCGGCGCTAGGCTCGTTCTTCGCGGGTACCGTCGCGACCTTCGCCATCGTGCTGGCGGCACCACCCCTGACCAAGCTTGCGCAGCAGTTCGCGCCGGCTGATTATTTCTCGCTGATGGTGCTTGGCCTCGTGCTCGCGGTGGTCATGGCCTCGGGCTCGGTCGTGAAGGCGCTGGGCATGGTGTTCCTCGGCATGTTGCTGGGCCTTGTCGGCACCGAC
>JANXRM010000170.1 GCA_025353015.1 Hyphomicrobiales bacterium | reverse complement strand
GCGCCGAATTTCCGTCATGCCGCCCGCACGTGCCACGTCTGGCTGGGCGATATCGAGGGCACGGCGTTCGAGCAAATCCTGAAAATCGAACCGCGTGAACTCGCGCTCGCCCGATGCGATCGGGATGGTCGTCGAGCGGCGCACTTCGGCCTGGCCGGCGTGATCGTCAGGCGACACCGGTTCCTCGAACCAGGCGATGTCATAGGGCTCGAGCTCGCGGGCCAGTTTGATGGCGGTGGCGACTTCGAGCGAGCCGTGCGCGTCGATCATCAGCTCGATGCCGGGGCCAAGTCCGCGGCGGGCGGCCTTGACGCGAGCGACGCACTTCGGGATCGAGAAGCCATCGCGGCCGACGACCCGCATTTTGGCGGCGGTGAAACCCTTGGCGGCATAGCCGGCGAGCTCGGCTTCGGCCTCCTCGCCCGGCGCCCAACCGCCGCTGGCATAGCCCCTGACGGAACGTCGCACCGCGCCGAGTGCCTGGTAAAGCGGGATGCCAAGCGCTTGCGCTTTCAGGTCCCAAACGGCGATATCGATGCCGGCAATCGCCTCCATGATGACGCCCCGACGGCGGCTTTCGTCCGCTTGCGTGATGCCACGCTCGAGCGCTGGGGTGCTGCGCGAGCCGTTGTACATCTTCTCGTAGATGCGCTCGGAGAACATCGGGTCTTCGCCCTCGACCTCCGAAGCCAGCTCGTGCTCGATGATAGCCGCAACGACGGGCGGTGTTCCCAGTGCGGCGCCGATGCCGGTAAGCCCGCTGTCGGTCTCGACACGAATGAGTGTCGCGTCGCTTTTCACCTTGGTGCCCAGATCGGTGCGGTGCCGCTTCTCCATCGGAACAGGCGCCGACATGGGGATGGCGGAGACCTTGACGATTTTCATCGGACAGCTCCTAGGCGTCGCTCCTGGGGAATTCTGCGGTCGAATTGCCTCGTGAGCCGGGCGCCCGTCATCGCCTCGTCGACACAGGTGAGTGTCTGCAGCGCGCGCGGCGGGGGCTCAAGCCGTCAAATTACGGCTTCCGGTTCTTGCGGGCCGCATAGCGGGCATCGCGGGCCGCCTTCTGCTGGGCCAGGAGCTCGGCTTCGTGCTTGGCCTTGGCCTCGGCGTCCCGCTTGGCAGCAGCGAGCCGTTCGATCTCGCCCGAGGCCTCGCGTTCGGCACGCTCGCGGTCCTTCTGCGCCTTTATTTCGGCGCGGCGGCGGTTTTCGGCGCCACGTTCTGTCGCGATCGCGATTTTGGCGTCGCGGCGCTCGATCACGGCGGGGTCGCCGACTTTCGGCATCGCCCGCATCTTCTCGACCAGGGCGCGCTTGGCATTGTTGGCGATCTGCAGGCGGTCGTTGAGGCTTGTGCCTTTGAACTCTTTCATGGTGGTCCGTGCGTTGGAATGTTCTGTGTGTGAGCTATGCCGAGTGCGGGCCGCCGGGTCAAGTGACGGTGCAATCAGAACGACAACCGCCACGCTGCTGCCAAGCACCGTCCGTCAACGTCCCGCCGCCAGCCTCCCGAGCTCGAAATTAGGCCGCCGGCGCGAGACTGGCCAACTCTGGCCGCTCGGCCTGAAACATGGGGGGAAGAATATCAGACGCGGGCATTGGCCGGCTGAAATAGAAGCCCTGCGCCTCGGTGCATCCCAATCCGGCCAGGGCTTCGAGTTGCTCTGCTGTCTCCACCCCCTCGGCGACCGTGCTCATCTTCAGGCTTGTCGCCAGGGATGTGATGGCCTTGATGATCGCGGCAGCGCCCTCGCTCTCGCCGAGGCACATCACGAACGATCGGTCGATCTTGATGCAGTTGATGGGGTATGTGTGGAGGTAGCTCAGCGACGAGTAGCCGGTGCCGAAATCGTCCATCGCAATCTGGATGCCAAGGGCTTTCAGAGCTTTCAGATGGTTGATCGTGCGGCTGTCACGCTTCATCAGCGTTGATTCCGTGATTTCGATCTTCAGCCGTTCCGGTGCCAACCCCGATGTTTTGAGGGTGTCCTCGACCATCTGGACGAGCCCGGATTCTTTGAACTGGATCGGCGAGAAATTGACGGCAATCTTGATCGAGCTGTCTCGCGTGGCCATATCGCGGCAGGCTTGGCGCAAGACCCATTCGCCGAGCTGCACAATGAGGCCCGTCGCTTCGGCAACCGGAATGAACTCGAACGGTGGCACGAGGCCGCGAACCGGATGGCGCCAACGGACGAGTGCTTCGAAAGCAGTTGTTTTGCGGGTCGCGATCGACATGATCGGTTGGTAGTGAACCTCCAGTTGGTCCCACTTCAAGGCGTCCCGAAGCCCGGCCTCGATATCGCGCCGTGCCTTTGCCGCAGCGTTCATGGCATCATTGTAGTATTTGTACTTGCCGCGGCCGTCGGCCTTGGCGGCGTACAATGCAAGATCGGCAGCCGTCATCAGCGTGGTCATCGAGTACGCGTCCTTGTGGGCGAGCGCGATACCAATGCTGACGCCGATGGTAATTCGCGTTCCATCGATCTCGTAGGGCGCGCTCAAGGCGTCGCATATTCTTTGCGCGAGGAGCCCAACGGCTTCTTCGTCGCGAAGCTTGTCCTGGAGGATTGCGAACTCGTCGCCTCCGAGCCGCGCCGTGAAGTCGGTCTGGCGCAAATTGGTACGCAACCGGTCCGCGACGGCCAAGAGCAGTTTGTCCCCGAAGGGATGACCGTATGTGTCATTCACGGACTTGAAGCCGTCGAGATCGAGGAGGTGCAACGCAAACGTTTGTCCCTCGGCGAATGCGTCGTAGCTCTGTTGCAATTTGTCCCGGAAGGCCAGACGATTGGCAAGGCCGGTCAATGCATCTTGTTGCGCCATCTGGACGATCTGCGCTTCGTGCAGGCGGCCGGTGACGAGCATTGCCAGCATCGCCGCCAACACCAACATCGACAGCACCGTTGCTCCCGTCAGATATGTCTGGCGCTTCTTTTGCCAATCAGGCCGGGCATCGATGTCGGGGGCCGCGACTGCGACGTTCAATGGATATTTGTCCAGGTTGCGCGTGGCGACGATTTGTTTGGCGCCCCGGAATGTCTCGTAGGACAAGTTCGAGTGGCCCTCGTCGTGCATGGCGCCGTCGGTACGATTGCCTTCCATGAAACCGCGCCCCAGCCAACTGCTGTAGATCCCAGTGCCTGCACGGACGATGCCGTCGGTGCCGACGACCGCGATGCCGCCGCCATCGCCGAGGGTCAGTCCGCCGTAGATGCGGGAGAGGTGCGCTGGATCCATGGAGACAACGACAACGCCATGGAAGGCACCACCCGGGCCACTGAGGCGGCGGGTTAATTGGATCGACCACTTGTTGCTGGCGCGTCCGAGGACGGGTTTGCTGACGAAAAGTTCGTCCGCTGCGGATTTTGCATGGACGGTGAAATGCACCCGGTCGCTGAGATCGATCCGCACAGTGGGTTGCAGCATGAGGCTGCTGCTTTTCAGAATGCCATTTTGGTCGATGATGGCGATCTGCACGCGCTCGTCGTTGAGGCGGTAATCATTATGGAGCAGGGCTGGCCAGTCGGCCTCAAATCCAGCCCGCTCATAGGTTTTTTGAAATGATTGCAGCATGCGATCGATTTCGCCGACCGAGCGGGAGATATTTTGATCGAGCACGATCGCCAAGTTCAAGGCATCCCGGGCATTGGAACGCCGAAGCGAGCTGTATTCCGACCATAGAAGCTGGGTTATGGACAACCACAATGCCGCGAGCAGGCTTAGACCGAAGACTATGACAGGTGTTTTTGAGGATCCGGCCAGGCGACGTGTCGCCGACAAAAGCGTTGTAACTCGTTTGATCTGCACGGGGGAACAACCGACTGCTGAGCCAAGCTAACCCTTCCAGCGCCTTGCAATTCGGGAAGGGAGCCCTCACGCATGATGCAGGTCATTTCGCGGTCACCCGTGGTGACGGCAGGCGGATCCATCATGATCAGCAACAGAGCGTCGACCGACGCGCCGCAATGACAGTCAAAGGCCGTCCATGACTAACTCGGATGCGATAATAATCTATTATTTTTGCGCGAAGATTTTAGCCGGTGACGCCTCAGGGTTGGACGGCGGCCTTGCGGATGGCGTCTGGAAAGTGGTGGTCGTACCAGATTTTGAGGTCTGCAAGGTTCGAATGCTGGAGGTTGCGCGCCACATAGTCCCATGTGCGCGGCATATGCTGGAGATACTGCGGTTTGCCGTCGCGTTTGAGTAACCGCACCCACAGGCCGACGAGCCGGGTATTCCGTTGCAATCCGAATGTGGCATAGGCCGCCAGGAATGCCGCGCGATCGAAGTCCGGCTCGGCGGCAGTGACGGTCTCGCAGTACCGTTTCATCCCGGCTTGCTCGAGAGCGACGGGCACGTCGACGCGTGCATCCTGCAGCAGCGAGGCGAGGTCGTAAGACCAGTGCTCGGCCAGCGCATCTTGGAAATCGATTACGCCGACGTTGCGAGGTGCAGGCCGGTCCGGCAGCCAGAACAGGTTTGGCGAATGAAAGTCGCGCAGAAAGAGTCCCGGCTGTTCGGCTAGCATGCAGTCGAGTGCGGGCGACCACAGGCGCATGAACTCGGCGCGAATACTATCGGGGCAAGGCGCGCCTTTGACCGCGGGCCAGTACCAGTCGAGGATCAGCCCGATTTCGATTTCCAGCGCGGCGCGATCGAAG
>JANXRM010000141.1 GCA_025353015.1 Hyphomicrobiales bacterium | reverse complement strand
AACAGTGGCTGGGTGAACGTCGGCGTGACCAGTGATACAGCCCAGTTCGCGGTCGAATCCATCCGGCTCTGGCTCGACAACTTCGGGCGGGCGCGATAACCGCAGATGCGCGAGCTGACGATCAACGCCGATGGCGGTGGATCGAATGGGTCGCGCGTGCGGCTGTGGAAATTGGAGCTGCAGAAGCTCGCCGCGTTTGGCCGCCGCGACGGCGAACCCAAGGAACGTTCGGCCATTGGCGATGACCGACACTATCAGAGCCGCTGCCAGCAATGCGTTCGAGATGGGATCGTAAACCGCGAACGCCAGGGGGACGACGGCGAAGAAGATGAAATCGAGCGTGATGTCGAGAAAGCTTCTGCGATCGGTTGGGTAAGTGGCGCGCGCGATGGCCCCATCGAGGCCATCGGCAATACGGTTGAGGCCGATCATCGTGAGCGCTATCCAAAAGAGCCCCGACGCGATGCAGGCAGCTGCTCACATTCTGACTGCGAACCCGGCAATCGTCATCGCATCAGCGGTGGCGCCGAGGCGCACCAGCGAGCGTGCCGTCGCGTCGAGTTTTCGATCAATCCAGGGCCTGAGCCGTGCGTGGAGCACCTATCCTCCGCAACTCTAAGACCAACTAAAACCATTCCTACGCTTGCTGACTATGAGCATTCCGCGCCCGCAGTTCCTTCCTCGAAACCTTGCCGGATGTCGTCACCGGCAAGTCCCAGACGAACTCGACCAATCGAGGAACTTTATAGCCACCGAGAGAAGACCGGACGTGCGTCTGCAGTGCAGCGATCAACTCGGACGAGCCACGATGACCCGCCTTGAGAAGGACGTAGGCCTTCACGACTTGGCCGCGCTCGACATCGGGAACGCCGATGACGCCCGAATCGGCAACTGCGGGATGCGAGGCGAGGCACTCTTCGATCTCCGCTGGGCCGATGCGGAAGCCGGCGCTTTTGATCAAATCGTCCATGCGACCGCGATAGAAGTAGTAGCCGTCGGCATCCTTCACCGCCAGATCGCGCGTGCGCACCCAAGACCCCAACCGCATCTCCGCCGTCAGATCCGGCTGGCCCCAATAGCCTTGAAAAAGTGTTGCGCACTCCGCGCGCGTGACGATCTCACCGGGCTCGCCGGCTCCCACCTCGTTGCCGTTCTCGTCGACGAGATAAGCCCAGTGGCCCGGTAGTTCGAAGCCCATGGACCCGTGCTTGGCCGGCTTCAACCGCGCGCAGTTCCCAATCATGTGGTTGACCTCGGTGAGTCCATAGCCTTCGTTGCAGGAGACGCCGAGCACCTCCGTCAGCCAGCGCAGCGTCTCGCCCGGCAGCGGCTCGCCCCCGGTCCACACCGTACGCAGCTTTAGATCGGGCCAGCGTTGGCGTGGTGTCTCGACCTGGGCGAGGCGCTTCAGCGCCGTCGGTGTCATGAAGCTGTGCGTAACGCCGTGCCGGGCCATGAACGCGTAGGCCCACTCGGCCTCGAAGCGGTGCTGGCTCGCGACCATCGCGTGGCCATGGAACCAGGCCGGCAGTACGGTGTCGTTCCAGCCGCCGACCCAAGCCCAATCGGCCGGCGTCCAGAACACAAGATCTGGTTCTTCCATCTCAAGATTGTAAAAGAGCGACGTCGAGACATTGTAGGCCCACAGGACGCGATGCGCATGCAGGACGCCTTTCGGCAGACCTGTCGAACCCGAGCTGTAGATGAGGAGCGCTGGGTCTTCGGCCCGCGTCGTCTCGGCTCGTAGATCTGGGCTTCCAGCAGCCTGCACGGCCGCGAACGTACGCTCGTCCAGACCGGGTGCGCCGACGACAACGACATGCTTGAGGTCCGTCAAATCCGCCTTCAGATGTCGCAGTGGCGCCCATGCGCGATCTTCGGTCAATAAAACCTTCGTGCCGCTGTCGGAAAGAATGTGCCGGACAGTATCGGCGCCGTAGAGTTGGGAGACTGTCACCGCAATAGCACCGAGTTTGTAGAGAGCGAGATGGCCGATCGCCGCTTCAACGCGTTGGCCGAGATGAAGCGCGACGCGGTCGCCCCGGCCAACGCCCATATCTGCAAGTCCACTTGCGAGGCGGCTCGCCGCTTGATCAAGCTCAGCGTAAGTCAACCGGGTCACTTGCCCGGCGGTATCTTCGAACACGAGCGCTGGATCGCCAGACCGTGGCCCCTGCGCGTGTCGGCCGACGGTATCTGCCGCAATATTGGCATTGGGCGGGATAAGGATCTCGTAGCGACCGCCCTCGAGCCGACGCAGGTTCAGTCGGCTGAGCAACGCCTCGGCGCCGCTTGACTTGGTCGTCATGGCGTTCTTCTTTCTATGGACAGCGCTGTGAAATAGCGGGGCATGCAAGGTATACTGCGATGAGCGTCGAGATCGAATCGCGTTTTGTCGTCAGCCCGGTCGGCGGAAGCGGACCGGCTGTCGACCATGGGGCCTGGCAGCAGATGCTGGCCGCGCACGTCAAGGTGGCGGCGGACGGACTTAATCGTGTCGACTACACCGGCTTGAAGGCGAGCGATGTGGGTCTTTTGGCCGGTTACATCCAAATGCTCGAACAGACAGAAGTCGCGGCGCTCGATCGCGCCGAGCAGTTCGCGTTTTGGACCAACCTCTACAATGCTTTGACGGTCAACGTCGTCATGCACCATTTTCCCGTCGCCTCGATCCGCGAGATCGCGCTCGGCGGAACCATCGGTGCTGCGCTGATGGGCGGACCGTGGAAAGCCAAACTCACAACCGTCGGCGACTTGGCGCTGTCGCTCGACGATATCGAGCACACCATCCTGCGAGGCCTGTTCAAAGATCCGCGCCTGCACTACGTGATCAACTGCGGCTCGGTCGGCTGTCCCAACCTGCGCACGGCTCCCTTGACGGGGGCGTCGTTGGAGGCCGACCTCGACGCAGCCGCGCGCGATTTCATCAACAGTTCGCGCGGCGTCGCTATAGAAAACGGCAAGCTCGTGCTGTCTGGCATTTTCAAATGGTACCGGCGGGATTTCGGCGGCACCGAGCGAAACATGCTCTCTCATATTGCGCAATTTGCCGATGCATCCCGCAGACGTGCGATCGAGCAAGGGTTGGCTGTCGATCGTTACGACTATGACTGGCGGCTCAACGATGTGGATCGTTGATGCGTCCCTAAATTTCAAGGGAGGCTTCATCGCGCATCGACAAGGCGCCGCAGCCCAAGCAGGCGTGCCGACACGACAAGAAGCACCAGCGTGATCGCGATAACGAGGCTAGACGCTGCCGCGACGATCGGTGTCAACAGATAGCGCACTTTCGGCCAGATCACGACCGGCAATGTCTTCGTAGTGGAATTGGCGAGGAACAGCGCCATAATAAATTCGTTCACTGAGATAATGAACGCAAACAAGACGCCCACGGCGACGCCTGAAGCAATCAGCGGAAACGTGATTTCGAAAAACACGCGAACCGGCGAAGCACCGAGACCGGCAGCAGCTTCCTCCAGCGAACTATCGACACCCCTCAGCGTCGTGCGCAGGACGATGAACACCAGCGGCATCGCCCAGAGCGAGTGTGCGAGCGCAATCGAGACGTGCGTCCCCCAGATGCCGATACTGCGATGAAACACCAGCGCGCCAAGCCCGATCACGACAGGCGGTACGAATAGCGGCAACAGGATCGCGACATTGAGCGCCGACCGCCAGCGGTGCGCTAACCGCATGTAGGCGAGTGCGGCAAGCAACCCTATCGGGAACGAAATCACGATCGTCAATGCGGCAACGGCGAGCGTGTTCCAGAGCGCTTCAATCCATTGCCAGTCATCGAAGAACTCGCGGTACCAACGCATCGAAAGACGATCCGGCAGCGCGATCAATTCAGATGGCGAGAATGATACCAACACCGAGATCGCGAGCGGCAGAAAAAGAACCGCGAGCGTGAGCAGATTGAGTGCCGTCAGCAACCTCCAGCCGAGCCGCATCATCTCCGCTCCTCCGCCGGGCTCTGACGAAAATAGAAAAACAGGCAGGCGGCAATGATCCCTGTCAGGATGATGGCGATCGCAGACCCCATCGCCCAATTCAGCCGCCAATTGACCTGCCGATCGACCTCGACGGCCAGCGTATAGAGATCGGGCTTTCCGAGAAGATACGGTGCAGCAAACGCAGCGGCACCCCACATGAACGACAACACCATCGAAACCGAGATCGCCGGCAGCGTCAACGGCAGGGTGACTTCGATAAAGGCCTTGAACCTCGTGGCGCCAAGCCCGCCTGCCGCGTCCAGCAGTGCACGATCGATCGACATCAAGGCGGCGAGAATTATCAGGACGCAATACGGCATCACCAAAATCGTCTCGCCCAGCAGGACGCTGAATAAGTTGAACATCATCGGGACCGGCTCAGCGATCATCCCGAGATTTATCAACGCCGAATTCAGCAGGCCGCGGGAGCCGAACACAACCAGAAGTCCGAACATGAGCACGATGACATTCGTGAACTTGGGCAAGATCACCATGAGAACGAGCGGTCCCTTGAGCCACGCAGGCGCGCGCCAGATCTGGTAGGCGAGCGCGTAGGAGACGACCGTCGAGATGACCGCGACCATTAGGCCGAGCTCGACCGTGAAGAGAGTGATGTTGAGAAAGAACTTGTCGGTCAAGAATTGCAGATAGTTGTCGAGCGTCCATGTGCCGGGCTCGTAAAACGCTTTGCCTTCGCCGTAGCCCGTGCCGCCACGATTGCGGGCCAGGCTCACTCTCAAAAGCCAGAGAAAGGGAATGAGGAAAAATGCGGAGAGGTAGACGACGACCGGCAGCAACAGCAGCAATCCCGGTCGGCGTGCAAGGTTTGCGATACGCGTCTGCATCCGCTCAGCGAAGTCAGAGGTGTTGTCAGCCGGATGCCGGGAAGCTCGCTCAGACAATGAGCGTACTCCGATCCGGGGACCACCAGACCACCACGTTCGCACCCTCTTTGAATGGCGGTTCATTACCGACCAGCGCGGACATGACCTGCATGGCCGGACCATCGGGAACAGTCACCGTGTAGACAACCGTTGCGCCGAGATAGCTGACGGCTTCAACGCGTACGGAACTAACATTCTGTGCGTCGGGTGGGGTAACCATCGCGATCCCGATCCTCTCTGGTCGTATCGAGATGCCGACATTTCGGCCGGTGACCGTATTGTCGCTCGCTTCGACGATGATCGACGGCCCTCGCTCCAGTTGGACCGTAGCCCGACCATTCTCGATCATGGTGACACGACCTTCGAAAAAATTCGTGGCACCGATGAAACGGGCAACAAATGGTGTTGCGGGCCGATTATAGACATCGCTCGGCGAGGCGAGTTGGTGGATGCGGCCGCCATCCATGACCGCGACCCGATCGGCCATTACCAGTGCCTCCTCCTGATCGTGCGTCACGAGAATGGTGCTGATGCTGACGGCGTTTTGAACCCGCCGGATCTCGTGTCGCATCGTCTCGCGCAGCTTCCGATCGAGGTTTGCCAGCGGCTCGTCGAGCAGCAGCACGGCCGGTCGATGGATGATGGCACGCGCGAGTGCAATACGCTGGCGCTGTCCGCCGGAAAGTTGCGCCGGATAACGTGCGCCGAAGCCCGACATCCCAACGAGTTCCAACGCTTCGCCCACTTGCTGGCGCCGGGCGGGGCGCGTTACCCCCTTCATCTTCAACGCGAACCCGACGTTATCTTCGACCGTTTTGTGGGGAAACAGGGCGTAGCTCTGAAACACCATGCCGATATCGCGCCGATGGAGCGGCAGGTCGTTGACCCGCCGCCCGGCAATTTCAATGTCGCCCGCGCTTGGTGTGTCGTAGCCGCCGATGCAGCGCAGCGTCGTCGTCTTGCCGCAGCCGGATGGGCCGAGTAGGGCGATCAACTCACCTGGAGCGACATCGAACGACACGCCATCAATGGCCTTGACCGCGCCAAACGATTTTTCGAGGCCCGTGACTCTGATTCTGGGTGTCATGCCGGGGCGGCTCCCCCGCACTACGACTCGTCAAAATCACCAATTAAATGCGCCGCTCTGCTCGTTGGCGTGCGACACAAGTTCAGGCCTTTCGCAGAACCTCACGGTCCCAGAATTCCGTGATCTTCTTCCAATTGTCGCCTTCGAAGTAGGTGTCATAAGGATAGAAGCTATAGGCCTTCCAATCGTCGACGGTGACCGGCAGGAAGCGCTTATAAAACGGGCTTTCTTTCGCGGCCAACTCGGAAGCCCCGAGATTGTTGACCGGCACCTTGGCCACGGCCCCCCACTTGACCTGTGACTCCACGTTGAAGACCGTGTTGATCCACTCTTCGGCCAGTCGCTTCCTCTTGGTACCAGCGGGGATCGCCCAGAAAAGGTGCACGGCCGCGGTCCCTTCGGCCGGCAGGATCGCCTTAATGGGCTTGCCTTCATCCTCGGCAACGAATGGCCCGGAACCATGCACGACGCCGCCGGACACTTCTTTCGCCAGTAGTTTTGTCATGAAGTCGCCGGTGCTGGTCCACCAGATGCGCACGAGATCGCGATTCTCCTTCGAGAAGCGCAACACCTCATCGACGCTCTTTTTCAGCTCGTCGGCGCCTTTGCCCGGTCGGCCTTCGGCACCCGCCTTGATTTGTGCCATCGTGAACAGGGACATGTAGGGCGCATCGTAGAACGACAGCTTACCCTTGAGGTCGGGCCGCAGCAGGTCATGCCACCGCAGCGGTGCCTCTTTGATGAGGTCCGTGTGGATGCCGATCACCATTGGGTTGCCGCCGAGGTTGACGCCCCAGCTCTGCGCTTGCACCCAGTTGTCCTGAAGGAATTGCGGCGTCGTCTTGGCGTTCGGGATATTGGCCAGATCGATCTGCTGGAAAAGCTTCTCCTTGATCGATGGAAAACCCTGCGTCGGATCAGTGATAACCACGTCGTAGACGGGATCGCCCGGCGGCGAGGCCTTGAGCTTCGGCAGCATGTCCCACCAGCCGTAGTCCATCCGCACGCGCGCGCCCGTCGCCTCCTCGAACGCCTTGATGATGTGCCCC
>JANXRM010000120.1 GCA_025353015.1 Hyphomicrobiales bacterium | reverse complement strand
GCCGCCCTCGAAGTTATAGATGCCGTCCTTGGACCAGCCATGCTCGTCGTCGCCGAGGAGGATGCGCTTGGGGTCGGCCGACAGCGTCGTTTTGCCGGTGCCGGAGAGGCCGAAGAAGACCGCCGATTGTGCGTCGTGGCTGACGTTGGCCGAGCAGTGCATCGGCAGAACGTCGTGTTCGGGCATCAGGTAGTTGAGGAACGAGAACACCGATTTCTTGGTCTCGCCGGCGTAAGACGAGCCGCCGATCAGCACCAGCCGGCGTGGGAAATCGCAGGCGATGACGGTCTCCGAGCGAACGCCGTATTTGGCGGGATCGGCGCGGAAGCTCGGCAGGTTGACGACCGTGAACTCGGGCGTGAAATTTGCGAGGTCCTTGGCCACGGGACGGCGCAGCAGATGGCGGATGAACGCTGCATGCCACGCATATTCGGTGAAGATCCGGGCTTTCAGCAGGTGGCGCGGGTCAGCGCCGGCGTGCAGATCCTGGACGTAGAGTTCCTTGGTCTGGGCATGGGCCTGGAAATCAGCGAGCAGCAGATCGAACTGGGCCTGGGTGATGGACTTGTTGTTGTCCCACCAGATCTGCTTTTCCGTCACGTCGTTGCGGACCGTGAATTTGTCCTGGGCTGAGCGGCCCGTATGTGCGCCGGTTTCCACGACGAAAGCACCGGTCGAGGCAAGCCGGCCTTCACCACGCCGCACCGCTTGCTCCAGAAGCTCGATATAGCCGAGGTTCTGGGTGACCTTGCCTGGAACGCTCAGCGAGAAGGGTTCATTTGCCATTATCGAGCCGCCCGTTAGCCATCTGGAGTTTGATCTGAACTCTTACCCGAGTGCCGGCCCATCGCGGCCAGTCACTCGCAATCGCATACAACTTCAGTCGCACACGACTTGGAATCCGCCCACAACGAAGAGTGCGTATGCAGGAAACGCCAGCCGTCCTATAGAGTGCGCTGCAGCAACAAGTCCGCGAAGCGTCGCACCTGAGACTGATGACCCAGGTGCGGCCGTTCTGGCGTCGACCGATTGCAATTATACCAACTGCAATATCGAGGCCAGAGCTTGTCGAAAAGATGTTTTACACCAAGCTATTAAGGGTGGTTAACGCGGTTTTGGCAGGCGCCATCCCGGGTGAGAAGTTGGCTGGATGCACGTGCCCGCGGTTCCCACCGGTTGGCGGGACTTGTGTATATTGTGGATGGATCGCTGGATCCGGTCATTCGCGGCGGCCGCCATTGGGCCGGAGGCGTTTCCTGGCCCACCATGGGACACCACGACGGCCTGCGGGATTCTGTGATCACGAAAAATTTTGGATCGTCCTGCCACAATCCTAGGCTATCGTGCCTGTCAGCGCATCGTCATGAATGTGACTGCGCCGTAGGTGTGGGACACTCGATCAGGGGACGTGCATGAAGAAGTCGAATGTGTTGGCTGGCCTGTCGCTATTGGCGGGCGTGGCGGTCTTTGCTGCGGGCGTATCGGCACAAGACGCGATCGCTAATCGCAAAGCCTACATGAAGGCTGTTGGCGGCGCGGCAAAAGCGTCGGGCGAGATGATCAAAGGCGAAAAGCCTTACGACGCCAAAGTGGCCGCTGAGGCCATGACGAAGATTTCCGCTGGTTGGGCCGATTTCGCAAAGGCGTTCCCGAAGGGCACCGAGACGGGCGGTGAGACGACCGCAGCCCCGAAAATTTGGGAGAACTTCAAGGATTTCGGTGAAAAGGGCGATCTCCTCGTCAAGGCTGCCGAGAAGGCTGCTGCGGAAGCTGCCAATGGGCCAGACGCCTTCAAGGCCGCATTCGGCGAGGTTGGTAAAAACTGCAAGGGTTGCCACGACGACTACCGGATTCAGAAGAAGTAAGTTTTGACGCTTGGTCGTCCAACGGGCGGGGAGGGTGCGCTTGCATTCTCCCCGTTTTCGTTGGTGACCTGATGTTGCAGGACATCGCACCAGTGCTGTTTCGATCCACGCGAGGATAGAATCCGCATGACAAACGCCCTGCCGCCGCCGCCGTTGCATGCCAGATCGTGGCGCGCACGCCTGCATGAGGCATGGGCCTGCCCGACGTGCAGCTTCTACCGGCGCGCAGCGGGCGTGCTGCTCCTGCTGCTGTTTGCAAGTTGGTATTTGGGGTGATCCATTGCCGGAGAGCGAACCCAAACAGACGTCGGATCGTGGTTACGTGCGCCTCGACGGCACACGCCGGATATCATACCTGAGCTTAGGCCCTGAGACTGGGTTTCCCGTGCTTGCCCTCCACGGGACGCCGGGTTCACGTTTCAAGTTTCGGGTTGCCGCGGCGCACGCGCATCGGCTTGGCCTGCGCGTGATTTCTCTGGACCGCTGGGGCTATGGTGGCACCGATCGCCATCCAGCGCCGTCACTGCCAGCCTTTGCCGCCGACATCGCGACGTTCGCTGACGCGCTCGGCATTGGCCGTTTTGCAGTCATTGGTGTATCCGGCGGCGGGCCCTATGCGACGGCGGTTGCGGCGTGTCTCCCGGAGCGCGTCGCAGCGCTGGCGCTGGTTGCGCCAGTTGGTCCCATGTATGGAGAGGATCACACTGCGATCTCGCGGTTCCATCGCTTCTGTTTCGGGCCCTTCGCGCGCAGCCGGTTCGCGCCCCGGCTGGTCTTCGGCGGCCTGCGCCGGGTTCTGCAATTTTCGCCCGATTTCGGGATGCGAATCGCCATGGCGGCCGTTCCCGCAGCTGACCGGCGGGTTCTTGCGACATCAGGCGTCTCAGAACGGCTAGCGGCAGCGTTTGCCGAAGGCTTGAAATCGGGAGCCGATGGGCCCGCCATTGATTTGAGCCTGTTCGGCCGGCCGTGGGAGTTACAGCTGGGCACTGTGAGCGCGCCGTCGCGCCTTTGGATTGGAACGGCGGATCGAAATGTGCCGATGGTGGCAGCGCGGCGCTTGGCCGAACGGTTGCACGATTGCTCATTTGTGGAGCTGGCGGGCGAAGGGCATTTGTGGGTTGCGCTGAACTATGGCGTTGTTCTCGACTGGGTCGCCGAGGCAGCCGTTCAAACGACGACAGACCCAAAAAATACAAAAGGCGCAGCAGATGCCGCGCCTTCGACCGTGCTTCAAAAATCTTCGAGCGCTTAGGCGGTCGCGCCGCCAGCGAAGGCCGGGAGTAAGCTTTTCAACCAAGCCGAGCCCGATACCATGGTGTCGCGCGATCCAGGGGTTTGACGGGCCACTGGAGGCGCCAGCATCAAAGCTGTGCCGACTGCTGGCTTCTGGGCGGAATTTCCTGCCGCGAAGTCATCGGCGTTCTCGTCCTCGACTGCCGCCATCGCATATCCCGCTGCAACCGCTGCCTGCTGGAGTCTCTCGATGTTCATCATGACTGCCCTCTACACCACTCAACGCTTGGATGCCGGCTTGTGGCCATTCCGGTTCGTGTAACTTTACACACAGATATATTGATGCGACATAAATGCTTCTCGTCAAGTCAATTTAACTGCGATTTCGCTTAAATCGCCAATTTGGCGATCACCTGCGCGACCAAGGGCAGAATTTGCTGCGTTGCGGCGTGCTTACGCTGCTGTGCCGTAAAAAACTGGCACATTCAGCGCACTCTGTCTTCTGCGATCGGCGCCCAGTGTCTTCTGCGGTCGGCGCCCAGTCCGAACGTGTCACGAGCCAGCCCTACTGCCGCGACAAAATGCTTGGACTGTGGAGCCACTCTCCGGGGTTTCGCGCCGACTTTGGATTGCAGCGCGACGGCCGAGCGTCTATGTTTCGCCGACTTTTGGGGCGTAGCCAAGTGGTAAGGCAGCGGATTTTGATTCCGCCATGCGGAGGTTCGAACCCTCCCGCCCCAGCCAGAAGCTTCCCGCGATTGAACCCTGAGGGGGTGACGCCGACGGCGCGTTAAGCCTTGCAGCTTCGGGCTTGCGCGGATATTGCCCTTGCGGACGGTGGGCGTCCGATTCCGCTCGGCGGGGGAACGATCTGGCATGAAAAACATCTGGGATGCGGTGGGGCATTTCTTTGGTCCATCGCACAACGTCACGTTTGCCGAGTTGATGGGCCGGCTGGCGCAGACATCGATAGATTGCGCGAAGCATTTTAGGGAAACGAATGGCCAGGACCTGGCCGGGATCATCGATTTCGAGCACAAGGGCGACGCCATCGTCGACGAGATCCACGAGATCCTCGACAATTCGTTCATCATGCGCTTCGACATCTCCGATTGCATGAGCCTGGCCGACGAACTCGATAATGTCCTCGACGGCATGCGCAAGGTGGCCGTGCATATCGACGTCTACCGGCCGATCCTGTCGGTGTTGAAGCCGGATGCGCTGGAATTGCTGGCAGTTGGCGAGCGCATGCAGAAGCAGCTCTTCGATATCGTCGCGATGCTGGCGGAGCCGCGGTTGTCCCTGCCGCGCGTCCGCGAACTCGCGACCAGGATCGACGAAGACGAGTCAACCGCCGACAAGATTGCGGCGTCGGCCGAGCGGCGGCTGGTCGCGGAATACGTAGCACCCGGTGCCAACCGGCTCGAGTTCATCGCTTGGGAGAAGCTCTACCGGCTGCTCGAGGAGATGACCGATCACGCCAATCATTGCGCCAAGCTCGTGCTTTCCCTCGCGCGCAAGGAGGCGTGAATGGGTTGGCTGACTTGGGGCCTCGCCATCGCACTCATCGCGGTGTTGATCGCTGAGTTCATCAATGGCTGGACGGACGCGCCGAACGCCATTGCCACGGTCGTCTCCACTGGTGTCATGGCGCCGCGCAGCGCAATCTTGATGGCGGTGGTTTTCAATACGCTGGGCGCGATGGCTGGAACGGCGGTCGCAGCGACTGTCGGCAAGGGCATTGTATCAAGCAGTGCTTTGAACCTGCCAGCGATCACCGCCGCGATGCTCGCCATCATCGCCTGGGGCAGTTTCGCCGCCAAAGTCGGACTGCCGATCTCCAAGTCGCATTCGTTGTTGGCGGGCTTGGCCGGAGCCGGATTTGCCGGCGGTGGCCTCGACGCGTTGCAGTGGAGCGGCTGGCACAAGGTCTTCCTCGGCATGTTCTGCGCCATTCCGTTCGGCTTTTGCGCATCGCTCCTTCTCGGGAAGCTAATCGTTGCTATCGCTGGCAAGATGAAGCCCGGCCCAGCCAAACGCCTGTTCGACCGGGCGCAAATTCTTTCGGCTGGTTTCATGGCCTTCAACCACGGGCTCAACGACGGTCAGAAGTTCATGGGCGTTTTCGCGCTGACGATGCTGCTGGGCGGTGCCACCAAGACCTTCGAGATTCCAATCTGGGTCATTCTCGTCTGCGCCTTGACGATGGGCGCGGGTACCAGTTTTGGCGGCTGGCGCATCATCGAGACTGTGGGTTCGAAGATGACCCGCATCGTGTCGTGGCAAGGTTTTGCGGCCGAGGCGTCCGCCTCGTCGACGATTTTTGTGGCCTCGTTGTTCGGCATTCCGCTCTCGACGACGCACACGATCACGTCCTGCATCGTCGGGGCCGGGGCGTCGCGGCGTCTCGGGGACATCAGATGGGGCGTTCTGAAACGCATCATGTTGGCCTGGGTCGTGACGTTCCCGGTCTGCGCGCTGATCGCGTTTGTCGCCGCAAAGATCGCAGCCCGGCTGTTTTGATGCGATTGCCGGTCAGGTGGCGAAGGCCTTGAGTAGTTCCTCGATGGCATTCATCTGGTTGCCAGCGGCCGACGACGGCACCAGGATCGGGGTGTGGATGCCTGATGCCCGCCAGGCCTCGACACCGTCACGGACCTGGGTGGCTGTGCCGGCGAGCGTGCAGTCGGCGAGCCAGCGGTCGGTGAGGTATTTGGGTACGTCGTCCCGGCGTCCCTCGGCGATGGCCTTTTCCACGCCGGTCATTTCTTCGATGTAGCCCGCTTCTTTCCAGTAGTTCCGGTAATTGGGCAGCATCGCATAGCTGATCAGCGAGCGGCTTCAACGGCATCTACACACCCAGCATCTTCGGCAACATGTCGCTTTGCGAAGCGCTCTGCCATGCCACGAGCCGCATTCCGATCGCGACCTCGATCGCGCCGATTTATTCCCGCACCATTGGCGATTTCGCGCAGA
>JANXRM010000115.1 GCA_025353015.1 Hyphomicrobiales bacterium | reverse complement strand
CAGCTCGGCAATGTAGGCGGCCTCCTTCAGGTTTTGCTGGTTGGTGAACGTGCCACCAGTGATCTTGTGGAAGCTCACCGGCCGGTCGAGCACAAGAGCCGCCAATTGTTTCATGGGAACAGCCTGCGCCGTATCGATCGGGGCTGACGGCTGCAGCAACTGCCGGCTCGGGATCGTCTTCAGTTGACCTGCGTAGAACGCCTGGTTGCAGAACCCGATCAGGCCTTCGTGGCGGCTGCGATAATGCCAATCGAGCCGCGTCGACGGCAACGCCACGACCGCCTTGTCGAGCAGGCTTTCCGCCTGCATGCCGAACGCGATGTAGTCGGGCAGCACCTCGCCGTCCGTTTCCATGCGCTTGGAGAAATAGCTCGGCGGCGGCAACTGCATCTCGTCGCCGACGATGATCGACTGAGGTGCCCGGTAAAGCGTCGGAATGGCATCCTCGATCGGGATCTGGCTCGCTTCGTCGAACACGACGACGTCGAACAGCTTGTCGTCGAGCGGCAGCGTATCGGCAACGCTCAGCGGGCTCATCATCCAGATCGGCTTCAGGTCGCGGACGACCCGCGCGGGATCGCCCGCCAGGAAGTCGCGCATGGCCGCACTCGGCCGTTGCAGCGAGAACTGATGTTCCAGGAATTCGCGGCCCTGGTCGTAGGCCTGATCCTTGGCGCCGCTATGCTGGCGGAAACGCGCCCGCTGCTCCTCCAAGGTTCGCTTGGCGTTGAGGTCGCGCAGTTCTTCGAGTTTGCCGCCGAGATCTTCGGCGACGGCCTGCAGCTCGGCCGCCGACAGGTGCTGCGCCTCGGGTGCGCGCTCCAGTGCCTGGGCAATGCTGGTGTGCAGGGTTGCAGCGCGGAATCGTTCGAGATCGTAGGGGATGTCGCGCCAGGCCTCGGCAAGCTCGGGTGCTCCATCTTCGAGAGCTTTCATGCGGCGCGCGAGATCGACGGCCTGCTCCTTGATCCCTGAAAGCGTCGCGAGCCGTCCCGCCAATTCGGCCGACGTGGCACCGTCGTAGCCCTGGAAGACTTTATCGATAGTCTGGCGCGCGCGCTTGAGGCGCGACGTTTCCGTCGCCAATTGCAGGACGTGGCGGGATTTGAGCTGAGGATCGCGCAGGCACGCGTCGATGAGGGCGCGTTCGTCGGGCCGCGCGCCGGCCTCGCCCCGCCAGTGCGGCTCGACCGCGGATCGCACCTCGCCCACGTCGTCCAAGCCGAATGTCTGCTTGATGTGGGTGTTGTGGTCGTCCCGGGCGGCGCGGGCGGCGTGCTCCGCGCCTAAACGTTCGAGCAGGGCGACGTAGCTCGTCACCTGGTCATTGTACTGGCCGGAAACCATGCGCTTCAATGCGCGCCAATCGCTCGATAGGAACGCGAAGAAGGTTCCCTCCTTCTGCCGCGCCAGCGCGAGTGCGGTGTCCGTCTCGTTGGGAACTGGTTTGCGCGTCCACCCGCGGTTGGAGGCTTCGATCCCGGCCAATGTCGTGTCGAGCCCGCCCAGGGTATGCAGCTGTTTCTGCAGGCGCTGGGCTTCGGGATCGAGGGGATCGAGAAGGTTCAGCTTGTTGATCTCGGCAAGTACGCGTAGGCGCAGCGCCAGCGCGCTTTGCGCGTCGAGCGTGCGCAGCGTGACCGACCTCGTGCTGCCCGGTACGGCCGCCGTACTCAAGCGATCGAGCACGGCCAGCGCGTCGTCAGTCTCTGCCAGGACGTTCTCCAGAAACGCGATCGGCCGGGGTTCGGACACGAAGCCTGTGCGCAGGACACGCATGAGTGCGGTGATCGCAGCCCGATCATTGCCAGCGTTCGCGACCAGTCGTTCGACGTTGCGCAAGGGTGCTTCACCAGCGAGGAAGGCATCAAACGACGGCATGCGCTCGCGGTCGCGATTGGAGAGCTCAGGCGGCAGGATGCGATGGGCGATGGCACGCCCCATCAGCGAGCGGACAGAGCCGGATGCACCGGCGGGGGTCTGCATGGCGTCGGAAAATGCTGCGAGCTTTGCGGCGAGCGCGTCGATTTCGCCCGCGAGCTTCTGGCGCTTGTCGCGGATCGTGCGGCTGCCGCGGCTGTTGGCCCAGGTTTCGTAAAGCACCTTGAGGTCGGAAATAAACTCCAGCCGGTCCTCGCGCGCGTCGTGCACGAGGCAGGCGAGATCGCTAAGGCCCGCTTCCTTCAAGCGATTGTGCACGACATCGAGGGCTACGCGCTTTTCGCAGACGAACAGCACGGATTTTCCGCGCGCGGCGAGATCCGCCAGCAGGTTGGCGATGGTCTGCGACTTGCCGGTGCCGGGCGGTCCCTGGATGACATAACTCTCACCGGTCGCCGCGCGCAGTATCGCCTCGTCCTGGCTCGGGTCGGACGGCAGCACGAAATTGCGTTGGCTGTGCGCGGGTTTCTCGATGGCGGTCAGCGGTGGCCTGGCGCCGTGCTCGAACAGGCGGCCGTAGTTGGCGTGCTGGCCCTTGAAGCCGTCGAGCAACACTTCGTAGTCGCGGACAAGGCTCATCTTGCGCGTGTTGAAGTTGGCGAGCGTCACGGCGCCAAGATCGATCTCCCAATTCAAGGGATCGCCGTGCTCGGTGTCCTCGAAGGCGTAGGTTTCGGCGGTCACGGCCGGCACGGTGAGCCCGTTCTTCACGCCGCTGTCGATGCTGGCGAGCTTGCCGTTGGCGAACTCGCGGCCGGGCGCCGGTTTTGGTCTGACGAAGCGCTCGAACAGTTCGAGGCCCAGCGGCTGGTAGGTGTCGGCGGCATAGGAATAAGCGACGCCGCGCCAATCTTTCAATTGCTGACCGGCGCGCTTCTGGCGGCGGCGGTGATCATCGAGTTGGCGCTTGATCGTCTTCTGGATGAGCTGCACCCGCGGCCGCTCGATCAGCGTGATGGCAACGCCCGGTTTTATGCGGCGGATATCACGTTCAAGCGTCGTACGCAGCGCCGTCAAAGCTTTGATATCTCGCAAATCCAGCGTTTCTGGCAGCGCTACTTTGAAGCGCTCGGCGAGCACATAGCGCAACACCGGATTGACCTCGGCCTCCGCCACCGAGCCTTCGATGACGAGGCTGAAACCGTCTGCCGTGCCCGACTGCTTTTTCAGCGTCACCGGCAGCATCACCAGCGGCGTGTTGATCCGCTCGCCTTTGTCGTCGTCGTTCCAGCGCAGCATCGCCAGAACGAGCCGCAGCTGATTGAAGCCGAGCTCGCGCTGGTCGCGGCGGGCGGCTGAGCGGATCTTGTCGAGGTTCGGCGCCAGGAACGGATAGTCGACGCATTGCAGCCAGCGGCGCAGATCCATTTCACCCACAGGTTGGCCGCGGTCGTGCAGTTGCGTCAATCGCGTGAGCAGGTCGGGGCCGGTCATGAGCAACTGGCGCGTCTTCAGCGTTTTGTAGTCGAGCATGATGGGAAACGAACCGCGCGTCAGGTCGACACCGTGCCGGTCGGCGTAATAGAGCAACTTATTCCGCCGCGTGACTTCGAACAGGCGGTTGCGGAAAAACTCCTGCAGCCGTATGCGACGCATTTGTGGGTCGGTCACAGCCGCGAGGTCGCGCTCCTGGTTGCGCGCATCGTCGACCTCGACCGAGCGATAGTCGTCGATGAGATCGATCAGCGCGGACAAATCTGCCGCCCTGTTGGCGCGCACCGGCTCGGTCATGTCTGATATGGCACGGGCGAGCACCGCGTGCAGGCGCGGGTTGAGTTTGATGAGGTTGGTGCGGTGTTGCACGAACGTTTGAAATTGCGCCGCATCGCGAAAATCGAGGCCGGTGGCGAAGCTCGCCATCACGAGGCCCAGGTGGAAGATATCCGTCAGCGCATCGTGATGCCCGACGGCACGCTCCCAGCTGCCGTAGTTGCGATAGAACATCGGTGTCGACGGCATCTGGCCGGGCTCGGCGATCGAACGGTCGCTGACCGCGATCTGGCCGCCCGTCTCGTCGACACCGTATTGCCGCACGATCTCGACGGCTGACGATTGTGGCCGTTGGATCGACTGAAGCTGACGCGCATTCAGCGTCGGCTGCGTCACCGGGCAGGCGCCGAGCCGCAGTTCACCCGTATCATTCGGCACGAGCAGATCGACGCGGTCGAGGGCCGTCACGTCGCCGCGTTCGTGCGTCTCGCGGACATCCTCCAGCAACGCTCGCACGGCGCCGACGACATCGTCGGAGCCGACGGGGCGGGCCGTCTGGAACTTGGCGAGGAGATCATCGAAGGTCTGGATCTTCGGCGCTGCCTTCGAAGCTTCTGCCGTCATGACGTTTGTCGGGAGATCAGGCATCGGAAACGTCCTCGATAGAAGCGTGATCGTCATGGACCGGGAAGGCTGCGGTTCAAGCGGCTTTGCCCATCAGCCCGGCCAGCAAGGCGCGGCGGCTCTTCAGCTCCAGGCGGGCGATCTCGCGAAAGCGCTGGCCGATGCCGAGTTCGCCAGCTGCGGTGGCTGCAATCGCCATCAGCGAGCGCGAGCCGGTCCCCTCGATGGCGCCGAGATCGAGCAGCAGGTAGGCAAGATAATCGATGGCGCTGGCGGCCAAGGTCTCACTCACGGCGTTGAGCGGCCCGGGGGCCGCCTTGGGCGGCTGGTGATCGGCGAACATCTGCCGCGCGTGAGCCAGCACGTCGTCACTGCCGCGGCCAGCTTCGGACAACACGCGGTCCAGCACCTGCCGCGTCAGGGCTCCGAGGTGCTTCTGGTCGATGAGATCGAGCCCCCCGAGTTCGATCTTGCCCGTGATCAGTTTGCGCAGCAGCGCGTTGAAATCGCCGGGCGTCGCCGTCTCGAAATTGGCGATGGCGAGCACGCGCGCATGCAACTCCGGATGCGTTATCCCGCGCGTGGCGCCGGGACCGGCCGCCAGCAACTCCTTGGCCTGACGCAGATAGCTCTCGGCGTCGGCGTCCTTGAAATCGGCTATGGTTTTGACCAGGCCGCGAATGGTGGCGTCGCGATCGCCGCAGGCGATCAGCCCGCCGATGTCGCAGTAAATTTCGGTAAAGAGCTTGTTGCGCCGCCACGTTTCGAAAAACTCGGACGGGCAGTTGTCGCGCTGAATCAACCAGAGCAGCAGCCGGTCGGCGGTGTGGAAGCGCCCATCCGCCTCGGTGAAGAGCTTGTAGTGCGCGATCTCGTGTCCGAGAAGGTCCAACAGTTCGGCATCCGTGATCAGCAGCTCCAGGATGCGGCCAGCAAAGGCGATCTGGATCTCACCCGGCGTGAAGACCAGGAACGCATTGGGTGCGCCATCACTCTGCTGCATTTGAAAGAGCTTGATGGGTGCGGCGAGGCCGAGCGCGTCCCGCGCTTTTTCGGCCAGCGCATAGCGGCGCTCGTTCGGCCCAAGCTTGTCCTCGGGGCGATCGAGTCGAATCGCTGTTCGCAACAGTTCTTTATCGGTTTCGGTCTTGTAGGAGGCGCTGAAGGCGTCGGACCGGAACCAGGCCCAAAGCTCGGGTTCCGCCCGTTCCAGATCGTCCGCGACGGCCACATGATATGGCAATGGCTCGAGCCGCATTCTACACTCCCGTTTCGCCAGATATTGCCGCGAGAGAACACTGATTCCACCTGAAGATGTATGCATTGTGGCACCGAATGCACATATGCCGCCGCCATCTGCCCCTCGACATTTGGCCTCGACATTTGGCATCGACTGGGCGCGGAGGCGGTTGTAGCGTTTCCCCATGATCCCGATCTCGGTCCTGACAGGTTACCTCGGCAGCGGCAAGACGACGGTACTCGGCCGCCTGTTGACGGCGCCAGCCTTCGCGCGCACGGCAGTCATCATCAATGAATTCGGCGAGGTCGGGCTCGATCATGACCTCGTCTCTGCCAGCAGCGAGAGCCTGATCCAGCTCGAAACGGGCTGCCTTTGCTGCGCCGTGCGCGGTGATCTCGCCACCACGCTCTTAGATCTGTTGGCCGCTCGTGATTCGGGCGCCGTACCCGCGTTCGAGCGGATCGTCATCGAAACGAGCGGGCTTGCCGATCCAGGACCCATTTTACAGCTCCTGATGATCGACAAGGGATTGGCGCCACGCTTGGTGCTGTCCGGTGTCGTGACGACCGTGGACGCGGTCAATGGCTTGGCAACCCTCGATCGCGAGCCCGAATCGACCAAGCAGGCGGCCGTCGCCGACCGTCTCCTGATCACCAAGGGCGATCTGGCTGGCGGAGTGCCAGTGGAGCTTGCCGCTCGGCTGCTGTCGCTCAATCCATCGGCGCCGTTGGACGAGGCGCGCTTCGGTGCCTTCGACCCGGAAAAGCTGTTCGATGGCGGCCTTTATGACCCCTCGGGGAAATCGCCCGATGTCATGCGGTGGCTGGGGCCGGACGCCACGCGGCCTGATACGGCCACCCCACATCTCCTCGGCATCTCGACCTTCACGATTCTCCGGGACAAGCCGTTGCCGGCCGTGGCGCTGACGCTGTTCCTCGAGACGCTCGCCGAGCATTGCGGACGCGATCTCCTGCGCATGAAGGGCATTTTGCGGCTCGCCGAATGGCCGGACCGGCCGGCCGTCATCCACGGCGTGCAGCATGTGTTCCATCCCCCCGAATTTCTAGGCCAATGGCCATCCGGCGACCGGCGCAGCCGCATCGTCTTCATTGTGCGCGACATCCCGCGCGCCTGGGTGGAGAGCCTATTGGCCGCGATCGAGGATGAGGTTGCGGAGGTTGCCCGCGGCTGATCGCGTGGCACAATCGATCGAAAGCGGACTGAGATTGGGAGGCAGCCAACCATGGCACCAGCAAAGCCGATGATGCATCTCGCGCAGTTTCTGGTGCATGGACCGACCTATCACAGCCTCGGCATGTGGCGGCATCCGAAGACGGACTATCAGGCCATGCCCTGGGACCGGCCCGAGCTTTACCAGCACATAGCGAAGGTGTGCGAGCGTGGCCTCTTCGACATGGTGTTCTTCGCCGATCTCAACTACATCGCCGACACGTTTCGCGGCTCGCTGGAACCGGCGCTTCGCTATGCAACCCAGGCGCCGGAGCATGATCCGATCCCGCTCCTGTCCTATCTTGGCGCCGTCACGAAACATATCGGCCTGGCAGCGACATTTTCAGTCAGTCATCACCATCCATTTTATGCCGCGCGTATGTGGGCGACCCTCGATCACCTGACGTCGGGTCGTGCCGGCTGGAACGTCGTCACCTCGATCAATCGCAACCAGGACGCCAATTACGGCCACCCGCGCGCCGACGCCGACGAGCGCTACGACCGCGCCCATGAGTTCATCGAGGTCTGCCGCAAGCTCTGGGCCAGCTGGGACGACGATGCCGTGGTCATGGACCGCGCCAATGCGGTTTTTGCCGACGCCAGCAAAGTGCGGCGCATCGAGCACGAGGGCCGCTTTTTCAAGTCGCGCGGGCCGCTCAACGTCGTGCGCTCGCCGCAGAACGGTCCGGCGATCCTGCAGGCGGGAACGACCGGCAAAGGCCGTGAGTTCGCGGCCAAATATGCAGATGGGATTTTCGCCATCCAGCCGCGGGCCGAGGACGCCCGGCTTTATTTCGAGGACATCAAGGCGCGCATCGCGGATATCGGCCGCGATCCCGACGATTGCAAGATCCTGTTTGGCCTGCAACCCATCATCGGCGAGAGCGAGGCGCATGCCCGCGAGTTGCAGGCGGAGCACAATGCCCTTGTGCCGGTGGACGGCGGCATGGCCATCCTGTCCGCGCATCTGGATTTAGATCTGGCGAAACTGCCGCCGGATGCTCTGATGATCAATCGTACGGAACCGGAGCTGCAGCGCTTGAAGACCCGCTATCGCACGCCCGAGGGCCGGCCGATGACGGTCAGTGAGGTCGCCACCCGGCACGGCCAGAGCGTCGGTCTGCCGCAGTTCACCGGGACTGCAAAGAGCGTCACCGACCAGATGGAAGCCTTTATCGATACCGTGGGCGGTGACGGCTTCATGCTGTCGCCGATCTTCACACCAGGGGCTATCGAGCAGTTCGTCGATCTGATCGTGCCGGAGCTGCAGCGCCGCGGCAGGTTCCGCAAGGCCTATGCCGGCAAAACGCAGCGCGATCTCTTGCGGCAAGCGGTTTGAACGTCGATCACACGACTGTGAACGAAGTTTAATTGAGAATTGATCGATGGTCAGTCATGGTGGTCCTCGGACAAACCGAGGCCTCAGGCTCACAACCCAGACCACCGCTCAGGAGAACGACCATGGACAACATGAACCCGATCGCTAAGCTGAAATCGAAGCTGATGATGATGAGCCGCACGGGCCTCATCCTTACGGCAGCAGCGGTGCTGGCCGTGACAGCGGGAACAGCCGTGACGGCAACGGCCTTTGTGCGCAATGCGCCGATCCTGACGACGGCCTCGGACCTGGCCAACAGCTTGATCGGCCGTAATTCGGTGACGGCGCAGGTCGCCGACCAGCAGGCAGGCCCAGGCCCCATCGCCCAAGCCGTAACACTGCTGCCGCCTGACGCGGCACCATTGCCCGCCCAGACGCCAGACCTGCAGCCAGCCCCCGTACAACAGGTGCAGCTTGCCTCCCCCGAAACTCCGGAGGCGCCTGTCCGCGTGGCCGTGACACAACCCGGCGCGCCCGGCGCGCCCGAACCGACCGTCTCGCCGCCTGCCGAGGCCCCGCCCGCCTTCATTCCAACCGCCAGCACCGGCAAGCCGGTCGTTTCCGACCGCAAACCCCAGGCCCGGACGGTCGCTTACCGCCGCAGCTCGCGCGAAATTTGTTACTGATCTGTATCGAAATTTAAAATTGCATCTGGGGCCGGTCGCACGCGCGACCGGTCCTGGTTGCGTTTTGGACTACCCCTGACGGCGACGCTGCCGCCGGCCTTGTCGCGCGTTTCCGCCCGAACCTTGATTGCCAGAACCTTGGCTACTCGAGCCTTGGCCAAGCGTGCGAAGGTTGTCCTGCATGCGGCCGGTGACTAGGCGGAGCAGATAGAAGCCGAATTCCGGGTTCTGGTAGTAGAGGATTCGGAATTGGTCGTAGGTAATGGTCCCGACCTCGACATCCGTCAGGCATTTGACCGACGCGGTCCGCTGGTTCCGACTATCGAACAGGCCCATCTCGCCGATCAACGCCCCCTTGCCGACCGTCGTGCGCAACTCGACCAGGATAACCTGACCGTCGAGGATGTAGGCTGCTTCGGTTGCAGCATCGCCTTTGCGCCAGAGAAAATCGCCAGCCTTGTAGTGTTTGCGCGTGAGATAGGGCCGGAGCCAATCGATATTGAGGTCTCCGTCAGCCGCTGAATGGACGCGGGTGATCAAGCTGCGCATGTCGCGCAAGCGTATGAAATTCAACGGCAAAAGAATGCAGTTGACGAGGATCGTCGGGTAGATGCCCTTGAGCAGGCCGTAGCTGATGAAGAGCACGTTGGCGGCGATGGCGGCCATCCGCAGCGGGATCATCGTCCGCGCGTAGCTGCTGTAAAGGCCGGCGCCCGCGGCGAGGTAACCCACCGCTTCCACCCACGCCATGTTTTCGAGTTGCATCCGGATGTCCCGTCTCGCGCCCCGCAAACCTGGAGGGATGCTGGCCAATCTGCAAGCGGAAACCCTGATACCCCAAGGCTTTCCACAAGGCTCGGTGAACGTGACAGAGTGAACGGGTCTCGGTAAACGGAACGACGAGCATGACGACCGTCGTATTCTCGCGGTCCCAGGCGCGACGCATGTGCGCAGCAGTCAGCGCCGACTTGATGCGGTCACCCCCTTGAGGTACGAAGGGCAACTGTAGCAAGGGTGGTTCGGCGAGGGAACGCTATGAGCATCGACACATCGGACGGCCATAAGGCCATGGACTACCGCGAGCATATCCGCACGTACGACGGATTTCTCAAAGGCTCGATCGTGCTCGTCGTGCTGGTAGCCTTGATTCTTTTTGGAATGCTCATTTTCCTCGTCTGAGTCCGCGATCGCAGACCTGAACGAACCGCGACGGCAGCAGCAGGTCCGGCTGCGAGAGGAGTCCTCAAGCCATGGTGACCATCACATGGTGACGATCGCCACCACGCCGGAGCCGCAGGGCGAGACACGCGTTGCGATTTCGCCTGAAACGGCCCGTAAACTGGTCGCACTCGGCTGTCGGGTCCGTGTCGCGAGCGGTTCAGGCCGCCTGTCGCGCTATGGCGACGAAGCCTATTCGGCCGCTGGCGCCACGATCACGGAAACACCGGCGCAGGCGCTCAATGGCGCCGATATTCTATTGAAGGTCCGGCGGCCGCTGCTGGACGAGGTCAAGCAGTTGCAGACGGGCGCCATGATCATGGCGATGCTGGCACCTTATGATGACCGCACCACGCTGGATCAACTGGCGGCTGTCGGCCCAAGCTTGTTTTCCATGGAATTCATGCCGCGGATCACGCGAGCCCAGTCCATGGACGTGCTGTCGAGCCAGGCCAACCTGACCGGCTACAAGGCTGTCGTGGATGCTGCGTCGTTGTTCGAACAGGCCGTGCCGATGATGATGACGGCGGCCGGCACGGTGCCCGCCGCGCGTGTGTTTATCATGGGCGTCGGCGTGGCCGGGTTGCAGGCCATCGCCACGGCACGGCGTCTCGGCGCCATCGTCACGGCGACTGACGTGCGGCCAGCCACCAAGGAGCAAGTGGCCTCCCTCGGCGCCAAATTCATCGCCGTCGAGGACGACGAGTTCAAGCAGGCCCAGACCGCAACGGGCTACGCCAAGCCGATGTCGGAGGCTTATCAATTAAAGCAGGCCGAACTGGTGGCAACTCATCTGCAGACCCAGGACATCGTCATCACGACAGCGCTGATCCCCGGCCGGCCGGCGCCACGTCTCATCAGCCGCCAGATGGTGGACGAAATGAAGGCCGGCGCCGTCATCATCGATCTGGCGGCCGAGCGCGGTGGCAATTGCGAGCTGACCCAAGCCAACAAGCTGCTTGAGCACAGGGGCGTTCGCATCTATGGGCCGGTCAATCTCGCCTGCAGCGTTCCAGTCAACGCGTCGGCGCTTTATGCCAAGAATCTGCTGACCTTCATCGAGACGATGATCGACAAGAAGGACAAGGTTCTGGCGGTCAACTGGCAAGACGAAATCGTGACGGGAACGCTCGTGGCCAAGGATGGCCGCATCGTGCATCCCAATCTCATGCCGAAGGGAGCTTGACATGGCGGTGCTCAGAATGGCCATGCGTGGTTTGCCCCTTCGCGGCCTTATCTTGGCGTGCGCGGTAGGCTTCCTACCGCTGCCGGCCCTTGCGGCGGGCGGTGGTGACGTCAGCCCCTTCGTCTATCAATTCATGGTTTTTGCGATCGCCATTTTCGTCGGCTACTTCGTTGTCTGGTCGGTGACGCCTGCGTTGCACACCCCCTTGATGAGCGTCACCAACGCCATTTCGTCGGTCATCGTGGTCGGTGCGCTGCTGGCGACTGGCGTGGCGCTTGTCTCCGAGGGCGCCATGCTCGCGAAGATCTTTGGCTTCCTGGCGCTGGTCATGGCTGCCATCAACATTTTCGGTGGCTTCCTCGTAACGCAGCGCATGCTCGCCATGTATAAAAAGAAAGAACCGAAGAAGTGACGCCCGCAGATTGGCAATCCCTGATCGAAACGTTCCTGTCCGGAGAAGTCGACGCTGAGAGCTTCCGCGACGATTTCCTTGAAGGCTGGCAGGCCGCTCGCGATGACCGGGTGAAGATCCCCCGTGCGGTGGAGAAGTTGCACGAACTCGTCGAAGGCTTCACCGATGACGACGACGGCGAGACCACCGTTGCCGAGCTTCGCGAAGGGGCGGAGACGGCACTCGAAAAGCTCAAAGCCATCACGGACTGAAGCCACCACCCCTTGTACGCGCCGCCGAGATTGAACACGAACGACAGAGGCATGGGGCCCGCCCCCTGATCAAACCCATGAGTGCCAATATCGTCGCGCTGCTCTACCTCGTCTCGGGCATTCTGTTCATTATGGCGTTGCGCGGCTTGGCGAGCCCAGAGACGGCGCGGTCCGGCAACTGGTTCGGCATTACCGGCATGCTGATCGCTGTCGCCACGACATTGGCGCAGATCGGCCGTCTGGAGGATGGCTTGACCTGGGCGCTCATCGGCGGCGGTTTGGGCCTTGGCGGGCTGATCGGCGCGGTTACGGCCAAGCGCATCGCCATGACCGCCATGCCGGAACTGGTCGCTGCCTTCCACAGTCTGGTCGGCCTTGCAGCCGTCTTTGTGGCGGCGGGCGCGCTGATGGCACCCGAAGCCTTCGGTATTGGCAAGCCCGGGGCAATTTATCCCGCGAGCCTGCTGGAAATGGCGCTTGGCGTCGCCATCGGCGCTGTCACGTTCACGGGCAGCGTCATCGCCTTCGGCAAATTGTCGGGCCGCATGTCCGGCAAGCCGATCCTGCTGCCGGCGCGCCATGTCATCAATCTGGTGCTGGTGGCCGCGATTGTCGTCCTGGTCTATTACTTCTGTTTTTCAGGCGGTGATCCGCGGCTGTTCTGGGCCATCGCTGCGGCATCGCTTCTTTTCGGCATCCTGATCATCATTCCCATCGGTGGCGCCGACATGCCGGTCGTCGTGTCGATGCTGAACTCGTACTCGGGCTGGGCGGCGGCCGGCATCGGTTTCACGCTCGGCAACATTGCTCTCATCATTACAGGCGCGCTCGTCGGCTCGTCCGGCGCGATCCTCTCCTACATCATGTGCAAGGGCATGAACCGCGCGTTTCTGGCGGTCATTGCTGGCGGATTTGGTGGCGAAGTGGCAGGTCCTTCGGGTGGCGCCGGCGCGGACCAGCGGCCCGTGAAACTCGGCTCGGCCGAAGACGCAGCCTTCCTGATGAAGAACGCGGGTAAGGTGATCATCGTGCCGGGTTACGGCATGGCCGTGGCGCAGGCGCAGCATGCGCTGCGCGAGATGGCCGACAACCTGAAAAAGGCCGGCGTCGACGTGAAGTACGCGATCCACCCGGTTGCCGGCCGCATGCCCGGCCACATGAACGTGCTGCTCGCCGAGGCCAACGTGCCCTACGACGAGGTGTTCGAGCTCGACGACATCAATAACGAGTTCAGCCAAGCCGACATCGCCTATGTCATCGGCGCCAACGACGTCACCAACCCTGCAGCCGAAGAGGACAAGACGTCGCCGATCTACGGCATGCCCGTGCTGCAGGTCTGGAAAGCCGGTACCGTGATGTTCAACAAGCGGTCATTGGCGTCGGGCTATGCCGGCATCGACAACACGCTCTTCTACCGCGACAACACCATGATGCTGCTCGGCGACGCGAAAAAGATCACCGAGGCCATCGCCAAGAGCCTCAGCGGCAAGGGGCATTGAGGTTTCGGCGACGAACGGAGCATGCCCCGCGATGCGCAAGTTGCCGGGCACTGATTGCCTCTTTATTCCTGACGCCAAGTTGTCTGCCTATTTGTTGGCCGCGGGGCATCCCGAAGGCCCGCTTCCTCGCAAGATTTGGTTTTGCGTTTGGTTCACCGGACGTCCTGCGGCAAGCTCTCGTTGTCCATGCTGAAAACAACGATGTCGTAGCCCAGCGTGATACGCTTTTCGGCACGATTTTCGAAGTGAGAGGCCGATTGCCATCCCCTGACAGCCGTGGTCCGATTGTCCTAGTCGTTTGGATGATCGAACAGGGCACTTCGGCTCCGCGTCTCGTTACGCTTATCCCTTAGGAGACCCAATGCCCGCAATCGCCGAGTTGGATCATGTTGCGCTGGCCCGGGACTACCCTGAGCACGGCCTCGTGGCTGGTGATATCGGCTGTGTTGTGATGGTTCACAAGGACGGTGCCGGTTACACCCTCGAGTTCGTGTCGCTTGGCGGCGAAACCGTGGCAGTCCTGACTGTCGAAGCCGCCGCAATCCGCCAACTCGGCACCCGCGAGATTGCACACGTCCGTGAAATGGCGTGATTGCATCGTTGCCGAACCGGTTTAAGCTCGGCCCTAAAAAAAGGGGAGGAACCGGTGGAAGCAAAGCAGTTCGTCACAATCGAACGCGGCCTTGGCCCCGAGGGGCGCGTCGCGGCTGTCCGCTTCGACCGCGGCGACAAGGTCAATGCGCTCTCGCCCGAGGCTATGCGCCAGTTGCGCGCCGCCGCCCGGTCGTTCGAGGATGATCTCGAAACTTCCGTCGTCATTCTGACAGGCAACGCGCGCGCCTTCTCCGCCGGCTTCGACTTGAAGGACGGCGAACGCCGCACCGAGGCTGCCAAGGGCCTCGCCGAGCAGCGCCGCTCCGTTCGCGTCGGCCCGTCCATGTGCCGGGCTTGGGGCCAGATGGAGCAGGTTACCATTTGTGCCATCGAAGGTTTTGCCATCGGTGGCGGCGCGGCGCTGGCCGTTTCGTTGGATTTCCGGGTGATGGCCAAGGGCGCGCACCTGCGCATCCCCGAGATCGCGCTCGGTCTCAACATGAGCTGGGGCTCGATCCCGCGCATTCTGCAGCTCATTGGCCCCGCCCGCACTAAACTGGCGGTCATTCTCGCCAACGACCGCATCGACGCCGCGAAAGCCGAGGCATGGGGGCTCGTCGAAGAGCTTGCCGATGATGGCCAGGCCTTCGATGCCGCCTTTAAACTTGCGTCACGTATCGCCGAAATGCCGCCTATTCCAGTCAGGATGACCAAGACCACGGTCAACCGGCTGGCGGGTGCGCTCGACGATCTGGCCTCGCACATGGATCTCGATCAGTTCGTCCTGACGGGAACGACCGAGGACCACCGCGAAGGCGCGGGCGCCTTCCTCGAACGCCGCAAACCGCGCTTCCGGGGACGATGATGGGCGTGGCCCCGGGCTCTCTTTTCTCCGACCCCAACTATCGCCGGCTCTGGGCGACGGGGGCTCTCTCAGGCGTATCGCGCTGGCTCGAGTTCATCGCGCTCGGCATCTACGCGTTCGAGTTGACGCACTCGCCGCCAAAGGTGGCGCTGCTGGCCGTGCTGCGCATGATGCCCTACGTGGCGCTGGGCTTCTTCATCGGCGCGTTGGCCGACCGGTTCGACCGCCGCTGGCTGCTCATTCTGGGCACGTTCATGGTGTTCCTGACTGCTGCGACCATGGCCGGCCTCATCGTCACGGGCCATGGCTCCTATACGGCCGTTGCAATTGCCACCATGGTGTCGGGCGCCTTCTGGACCCTCGATATGCCGGTGCGCCGCCGGTTGCTGGTGGATGCGGCGGGACAGGAGCGGGTCGCCCGGGCACTCGGCTTCGACAACTCGACCAATTACGCCATGCGGGCGCTTGGGCCCTTGATCGGCGGCGTGGCCTACCAGTTCCTCGGCATCGTCGGAATCTATGGACTGATCGCGGTCTGCTATGCGATCGGCTGCTGGCTGGCCTGCCGGCTGTCCGTCACCGCAAAATCCGCGAACGCGCCCGCGGCCGGGTTCCTGGCTGCATTGAAGCTGCCCGTTGCTCTCATCTTCAACCGCCGCTTTGCCGTCATCATGGGCGTAACGCTGGTCTACAACCTCTGCTGTTTCCCCTTCACCACGATGGTGCCTGTTATAGCGCAGAAAGACTTTGGCCTGGTCCCGGTCCTGGTTGGCGCCTTATCCGCTTGCGATGGGGTCGGCGGTACGATCGGCGCTCTGGCTGTCGGCCTATTCGGCAGCGAGCGGACGCTCTTTCGCACCTACTTCTGCGGCGTCATCGCCGTGTTGGCGCTGATGCTCGGGCTCTCCTTTCACCTCGAGGCGATGACGGCCTCGTTCGTGCTGGTGTTGGCCGGTGCGGCCGCCGCATGTTTTTCTGCGACGCAGTATGCCCTGGTGCACGTTCTGTCGCCGCCCGAAGTCCGAGGCCGGGCTACCGGCGTGCTGTCAATCTTTATCGGCTCTTCCATGGTCGGGCACTATTGGGCGGGCCAGCTCTTCGGGACTTTTGCGTCACAAGATGCCATGCGCATCATGGCTGGCGCCGGCTTGACGGCGATGGTGCTGCTGGGCATTGCCTGGGGAACCTCGAAGGTTCAGCCGGAGCCACGCCCTCTCGACAACAGCGCTTGACCCAGTTCATCGGGGACGCGACAAGCCACGATGTCCATTTTCCTTAAAATCCCTGTTGTTCTCCTCGCAGCCTATGTGCTGCTGGTGCTGGCGGCATGGCTCGGACAACGCCGGCTGCTCTACGTG
>JANXRM010000091.1 GCA_025353015.1 Hyphomicrobiales bacterium | reverse complement strand
TCTTGCCGGAGCCGGTAACGCCCAGCAGCACCTGGTTGCGGTCGGCCTTGTTGACGCCCGCTACCAATTCCTTGATCGCTGCAGGCTGGTCGCCCTTGGGCTCGTACTCCGAGACGATTTCGAGCCGTATTCCACCCTCCGACTTTTCCGGGCGCGGCGGCCGGTGCGGCGTGTATTGCGTGGCTGTGCCGGCGACCAGCGGATGCGCCGCCATCATGGGTTGCTGCGCGATCAGTTCGCGGGCGCGGTCGGTGCGCTCCTCGGGTTTGGCGAGCAACGCGTTGAGCCCAGCGGACGGCGAGAAATCCTCCGGCCGCGGCTTCACGGAGCGGAGCGCAGGAAGTTTCTTGGCTAGGGTGGCCGTTGGGGCAAGCAGCTCGCTTGCGCCGCCCGCGATTGAACCGGCATCGCCTGGCGCCTTGACGTTCAGGATCTGCTCGAGCCGCTGGACCACATCGGAGGCTTCGACAAGCGGCCCAGACGCGGTGAAGGGCGCCTGCGCTTGTTCGCCGAAGCCGGGCGTTCCCGCCGCCGTATCGGCTGGCGGCGCGACAGGCTTGCCGGAGCGGACGCGCGACGGACGCGGCTTTGGCGGTGAAGGCCTGGACGGCGAGTCGGAGGTTTTCGGAGAGCGTGCCATGGACGGGAATATGGAGGCCCCTAACCGGGTCGTCCAGAGTGCGACGCCGGAAACCCACACGGAGCCGGCAATCCTGCGGCGCAACCAAGCCGTCAGACTCGCGTCACGAACACGACTCCAAAGACAGGCGCCCCAATTTCCCCGCAAAAGCGTGTCCTATATGTCACGCGGTGGACCTTGCGGGTCCTGGCCGTCAATACAATGTAAACCATGTCGCGGCATGGACTAAGATGTGGTGGCCGTTCTCAGTGTTCCGGTTGATCCGGCATTTGCTTGGCCGCCCGACAGGGGAGCGTATTCATGCTTGAAGCAGGATTAAAGAACGCCGCTGTGCGCGAGCACACGGCGCGCCGCTCCGGTCTGGTGCTTGGCGCGATATTGACTGCTACCGGGCTGTGTGCGCTGACGACGCCTCCTGCAGCAGCCCAAAGCGCATTCGCCGCCCTCAGCGGCAACTGGACTGGCTCGGGCAAAGTTCGTTTTACAGGTGGCTCCAGCGAGGCCGTCACCTGCAAAGCGTATTATACGCCCAAGGACGCGGGCGCGAGCCTCGGCGTCGCGATTCTCTGCGCATCCCCCAGCAGCAAAATCGAATTGCGCGCCACGCTCGCCTATGACGCGGGCAAGGTGACCGGCAAATGGGAAGAGCGGACCTACAACGTCGCCGGCGAGGTCGAAGGTCAGTCGAACCCAAACAAGATCAGCGTCTCGATCAACGGCGGCGGCATGACCGGCTCGCTGGCGGTGAGCGTCAACGGTGGCAGCCAGTCGGTGACCATCAAGACGGACGGCATCAGCATGAGGGGTGTCGACATCAACTTGTCGAAAGGTTAATCGCAGGCCTGGATGAACCCTTGCGGGCCAGAAAAAAGAATTGAGTGCACGCGTGCGGCGCAGAACCGGCAAGCCCGGCGGACGCCAACAGGAGACGGGACGATGTTTGCACACTTTGCCGGGACCGCGCGCATTGCCATGCCACTCGCAGGCATAGCCTTTGTGCTGGCCGCCACGATTATCCCGGCTGAGGCCGATCCGCGCAGCCACGCCCGCAGCGGCATCGTCACGGCGGAAAGCAACTTCGGCAATGGCACCGTCAGCGGCGCCGTCCGCGAGGGACGCAATGGCCTGGAAGTCCAGATGCCGGGCGGGTCGTGGATCGATTGCGGCCGTAGCTGCTCCGACACCCTGCGCCGGCAGACCGTCGATTTCTGGCAGAACCAAGCCGGCGGCCAGGACCGCGGCCGTGGTTACCTGAGCTGGGGCCGTGGCTTCTGAGCGCATAGGTTGCGGGTGGGGGGCCGTAAGTCGGGTAGCGGCGCGCCCTTCAGGGAAAGTTTTGCCGCTCCGCCCAAGCGTGCAAGACCCGACGCAGCGGTCGTTTTGGTGAGGCCTTTGTCGGGTCTCGTTCCTCTACCCGACGAAAAATCCCGCGCAACACGACCCCTCGTCTCACGCGATGAACGGGTTCGTCTCCCGTTCGGCGCCGAAGCTGCTCGGCTGGCCGTGACCGCAGATAAACGTGACGTCGTCCCCGAGTGGCAGCAGCTTGGTCTTGATGCTTGAGATCAGCGCCTCGTGGTCGCCATAGGGAAAGTCCGTGCGGCCGATGGAGCCCTGGAACAGCACGTCACCCACGAGGGCAAACCGTTCGCGGCGGTTGAAATAGACAAGCGACCCCGGTGAATGGCCGGGACAATGGAAGATCTCGAATTCGTGGCCGGCGACCGTCAGCGTGTCGCCCTCCTTCAGCCAGCGGTCGGAGGTGGCATTGGCCAAGCCCGAGAGGCCATAACTCCGCGCCTGCGCAGCAACGCCCTCCATGAGGAACTTGTCGGCCTCGTGCGGCCCCTCGACCTTGACGCCAAGCGTTTTCGCCAATTCCGCCGCCCCGCCCACGTGATCGAGATGACCGTGCGTGAGCACAATTTTCTCGACCGTGATGCCAGCCTGCTTGATGGCGGCGAGAATGCGCGGCACATCGCCGCCGGGATCGACGACGGCGCCAACCTTCGACGCCACGTCCCAGATCAGTGTGCAGTTCTGCTCGAATGGCGTCACGGGAACGATGGCGGCCTTGAAGCCAGGCTGGTCAGTCATTGCGCGAGGCTCCTTTGCGAGTGGACCGGGGATAGAGGGTAACGTCCATTCTCGTAGCCCAATTCCCGCCCCTTGTCGCCTCAGCGGCCGCCGGTGAGGCCACCGACACTTTGCAAGGCCGCCCAATTCTGTTGGTAAAGCACGAAGGCGAGCAGCAGCATCCAGAGGTTACCTTGCAGCGCCAGCCCCACGCAGCCGAACGCCACCACCAGGCCAAGCACGGCGACGATGCGGATCGCCCAGGCGATGCTCATGACCGCCGACAGCCAGGCTTCAAGCGTCCGCCCGCCGTCCAGCGGAAAGGCTGGCAGCAGATTGAACAGCAGCAGCCAGTAATTGCTGGCAGCTAAGTTGCCGAACGTCCACATAGCCATCGACTTGCCGAGACCAGCCACCGCCAGCGCAACCTGATCGAATCCGAGCCACAGCACGAGGTTGACCGCTGGCCCCGCGAGATAAATCACCGTCTTCGCCAACACCGAGCGCGGCAGCGAATTGGCGAAGCGGGCAACACCGCCAAGGCCGGTCAGCTCGATCTCGCGCGTCCGCACGCCGTAGAGACGAGCGGCGAAGACATGCCCAAGCTCATGCAGCAGGATCGACACCAGCAGGCCCGCCATGATCAGCAGACCCATCGCCATGACTTGAGTGTCGCCGCTAGTAAAGTACCGCGAACCAAAGAACAGCAGCGTCAGCACGAAAAGCATATCGAGATAGATCGGGATACCCGCGATGCGGCCAAGCTCGATGTGGGAGTTCATGCAGGCTCCTGTGACGGCCGGCGAAACGCATCCTCGGGCTCGAAATCAGCCCGCGCCTATTTTTTCTTGGCTGTTTGCGCGGCGCGGGCGCCGAGTGTCCGCAACCGCAATGCATTGAGGCGGATGAAGCCCTCGGCGTCCTTCTGGTCGTAGGCACCCTTGTCGTCCTCGAAGGTGACGAGCGTCGTCGAGTAGAGCGACTTCGGGCTCTCGCGGCCGGTCACCATGACATTGCCCTTGTAGAGCTTGAGGCGCACCACGCCTTCCACATGCTCTTGCGATTTGTCGATCATGGCCTGCAGCATCTCGCGCTCCGGCGAGAACCAGAAGCCGTTGTAGATCAGCTCGGCATAGCGCGGCATCAGTTCGTCCTTGAGATGGCCGGCGCCACGGTCCAGCGTGATGCTTTCAATCGCGCGATGGGCCGTCAGCAGGATCGTGCCACCGGGCGTCTCGTAGATGCCGCGCGATTTCATGCCGACGAAACGGTTCTCGACAAGATCGATGCGGCCGATGCCGTTGTCGCGGCCGAGTTCGTTGAGTTTGGTCAGCAGCTCATGCGGCTTGAGCTTCTTCCCGTTGAGCGAGACGGCATCGCCGCGCTCGAAGCCGATGGAAATGTCGGTCGCCTTATCGGGCGCGTCCATGGGCGAGATGGTGCGCTGGTAGACCATGGGCGGCGCTTCGATCGCGGGATCTTCCAGCACCTTGCCTTCGGACGACGAGTGCAACAGGTTGGCGTCGACCGAGTAGGGCGCCTCGTTCTCCTTGCCCGTGGCAATGGGAATGTCGTGCTGCTTGGCGAAGGCGATCAGATCCGAGCGCCCCTTGAACGCCCACTCACGCCACGGTGCGATGATCTTGATCCCAGGCTCCAGCGCGTAGTAGCTGAGCTCGAAGCGGACCTGGTCGTTGCCCTTGCCGGTCGCGCCATGGCAGACGGCGTCGGCGCCGACTTTGCGGGCGATGTCGATCTGCTTTTTTGCGATCAGCGGGCGGGCAATGGAGGTGCCGAGCAGGTAGACACCCTCGTAGACGGCGTTGGCGCGGAACATCGGGAAGACGTAGTCGCGGACAAATTCCTCGCGCAGGTCTTCGATGAAGATGTTGCCGGGCTCGATGCCGAGCTTCAGCGCCTTATCGCGCGCCGGCCCCAGTTCCTCGCCCTGGCCGAGATCGGCGGTGAAGGTGACCACCTCGCAGTCATACGTTTCCTGCAGCCACTTCAGAATGATCGACGTGTCGAGGCCGCCCGAATAGGCCAGGACCACGCGCTTGATCTTGGGTCTCGCCGCCTTCGCCGCCATCGTTTCAGTCCTCTCGCTGCGCTTTGCCGTAGGGCCATCCGAACATGAGGCCGGCCGCCCCACGCCGTTGGACGGGCACTATAGCAGCAGAGCCGCGCGAGCAAGAGGCGCCGATGGACGTCGTGTCAGATCTTGGCGCTCTCAGATCTTCTGGTTGTAGGCACCAACCTCGGGGCATTTGGCGAGGCGGCCGTCGATGTCGGCAAAGATGGCGCGCATGTTGGCTTCCAGCGTCGGGCTCTCGACGACGATGACCAGCTCCGGCTTGTTCGACGAAGCGCGCACGAGCCCCCAGGTGCCATCTTCCAGCACGACGCGGACGCCGTTTACGGTGATGAGATCGCGGATCTTCTGGCCGGCGATCTTGGTCCCCTTGGCCTTGGCCTCTTCGAACTGCTTGGTAATCCGGTCAACGACGCCATATTTCTTCTCGTCGTCGCAATGGGGCGACATAGTCGGCGAGCCCCAAGTCTTTGGCAGCGCGTTCTTGAGATCGGCCAGCGACTTCTCCGGATTGCGATCGAGCATGTCGCAGACCGCGAGTGCTGCCACCAGACCGTCATCGTATCCGCGGCCGAGCGGCGGCTGGAAGAAGAAATGGCCGGATTTCTCGAAGCCGACGAGCGCCTTCTGCTCGAATGTGTAGCGCTTCATGTAGGAGTGGCCGGTCTTCCAGTAGAGCGTCTTGGCGCCGTTCTCCTTGAGCACGGGATCGGTGATGAAGAGGCCGGTCGATTTCACGTCGGCAACAAAAATCGCGTCCTTGTGCCGGCTCGAGATGTCGCGGGCCAGCATGACGCCGACCTTGTCCGCGAAGATCTCATGGCCCTCGTTGTCGACGACGCCGCAGCGATCGCCATCGCCGTCGAAGCCGAGGCCGACATCCGCCTTGTGCTTGGTCACGGCATCGCTGATGGCGTGCAGCATCTTCATGTCTTCGGGGTTCGGGTTGTAGCGCGGAAAGCTATGATCCAGCGTGCAGTCGAGCGGAATCACCTCGCAGCCAATCGCCTCCAGCACCTGCGGCGCGAAGGCGCCCGCGGTGCCGTTACCGCAGGCAGCAACCACACGCAGCCGGCGCTTGAGCTTCGGCCGTTCGGAGAGCGACGCGATGTAGCGCTCGCCGAAATCCGGGACGAAGATGTAGCGACCGCCGGCCTTCGCTTCCGAGGCCCCCGACAGCACGATTTCCTTCAGCTCGATCATGTCGTCGGGGCCGAACGTCAACGGCCTGTTGAGGCCCATCTTGATGCCGGTCCAGCCGTTGTCGTTGTGACTGGCGGTGACCATGGCCACGCATTCCACATCGAGCGCGAACTGGGCGAAATAAGCCATCGGCGACAGGGCGAGACCGATGTCGTGCACCTCGGCACCACCAGCCAACAGTCCGGCCATGAGCGCCTGCTTGACGCTGCCGGAGTACCAGCGGAAATCATGGCCGACGACGAAGCGCTTGGGCACGCCGCGCCGGGCCACCAGGGTCGCGAGACCGAGGCCGATCGCGTTGAGCCCCATGAGGTTGATTTCCTCTGGAAACAACCAACGCGCATCATACTCGCGAAAGCCCGTGGGCTTGACCAGGGGCAACCGCTCGAAATCGGCGGTATTCGGCTTCAGGTCGGCGCGGGGCTTCGGCAGCATGGGGAACCTCTCGGGCGAATCGATCGTAAAAACACCGGAACACGCCGGGCACGCCAATCCAAGCTTGGCGTCCACCTTGGTTGCGATATTTTCGGCAGATTACGGGTTTTCCGGCACAGTCCTGGACATGAGGCAGCATTGATCCGCGCAAGATGACGGCCTGATGGCAGACTGAGCCGACGATTATTCGTGGCCGGCTATTCCTGCAGCGTCAGCGTCCCTCGGCTCATTTCTGCGCGCGAGAGCTTGGACAGAAAGCTCATGCCCAACAACGTCGTGTTCAGCTTGCCGCGTTCGGCGACGAAACCACTGACGTTGCGGATCGTAATATCCTCGATCGTGACCTGATCGAGCGTGACAGCAGCGACCCGGGCAATACCGTTGGCGGTGTTGACCTTGTACCTGAAGTCACTCTCGCGCGGGAAAATCCCCGATGCTTCGGCATCCTCGTAGGTCAGGGCGACGAGAGTGGCGCCGGTATCCACCATGGCATCGATGCGGCGGCCGTTGATCGTGACTGCGGTTTCGAAATGCCCGTTGCGACCCGCCTTGAGCACGACGGTACGGTCGCCTTTGGGTTTTTGCGCCACCTGGCCGCGCGGCATCTCGGAGCCGGCTTCCGGGGGCGTGAAGGTCAGGCCGAGCATGGCCCTGACATCGTCGCCATGCATGATCATCACCGCGCCCAGTCCGATGGCCAGACACCAGCCTGCCATCATCTGCACGAGGTTTCGGCTGCCGGAAGATAAAGCCATCTGGCGATTGTCCTACGCGTGCCGCACAGCGAGGACAGCATGCCGCGTCGACGACTGGCCGCCTCAATTCCTGCCCGGCTCAGTTCCTGAACGTCAAATACTGACCTGAGAATTCATAAGAGCGCAGACGGCTTAAAAAAGTCATACCAAGCAAACTTTCGCGCAGCACGCCGGGTTGTGCGACCAGCGCATCGACCCCTCCCATGTTGATCGGCCCGACGGAAACATTCCGCAGCCGGACATGGGCCGCATAGGCGACGCCATTGGCAGTTTGGACAGGCACGGTATAGCGCAGGTGCGTGGTGTCGACGCCAAGCTTTTTCGCGTCGGCCTGCCGGAGCACCACCGTCGACGCGCCGGTATCGACCAGCATCGCGACGCTGGCGCCGTTGACCGTGACACTGGCCGTGAAATGCCCATCGCTGCGCCGGCGAATGCGGTGGGACCTATCGCCGGCCTGGGGTGGCTCCACGGCAAAATTCCCGGCGGACGGCCCGAACTCGCCCGCAATGCGGTAGGCGATCTGGCCGAGTTCCTCGCGATAATTGTAGCCGGTGGCCGTCACCAGGGCGATGGCACTCCAGCCAACGACATCGCGAATGGCGCTGCCCCAGCGCCCGCGGTAAGCACCCAGAAGTGCGGGCACAATCAAAAGCGTGAGAGCCAAGCTGGTCGCCAGGATCGCAATTTCCTGCGAATCGAGCCCCCACATCAGCTCCCCGTCGGCATGCAAGCCTTTGATCAGATCGACATCCGACCGGCCTAAAAAGGCGACGCCAGCGATCGTTAGCAGCACCAAGGCCAGCCAGACGCTCATCGATGTCCTCCGGCGGCGGCCTGTCGCGATCTTCGCGGCAAGTCGAGCATGATCCGGCGCCGGCCGTCGTGCCCAAGGCTGCCCCATGCGGCAATCTCAGCCCGGCTCCGCCCGCACCCGGCGCACAGGCCGGATACCTCATCGATCACACAGACCTTGATGCACGGCGTTTCCATCGGGCTCCGGAACGGCGATCTCCAAATGCAGGCCCACAGCAGGCCGGCCCAGCCAATCACGCATCACTGATAACAGGTGCAAGCCAGGATGGGCAGCAGTTGATCACAAATTAAGTGGCAAATTATGGATCAATCCAGCCCGCTGGACGGGTTATTTTGCAAAATCCACACCCAAAGGACGGTTTTCATGCGCTGCGCGCGGTAACCGCGGCCGTCATGGCTGTTAGACGAGGGCGGCGAGCGCGCAATCCGCGGCCTTGATTGTCAGAGGCAGATGCCGGCGCCGATGCCGCAATCGCATCTGGCCGGACCCTATGCCGCTCGCGGCCAAGCGGCTGCAACGGCGGCATCGCAGCCAAGGCGCGCGTGGCCGGCAACATAACGATCGCCTCGGTGCCTTTGCGGAGTTCGGAACGCAACTCGAACTTGCCGCCGTGCAACTCCACCAAATTCTTCACGATCGGCAAGCCGAGGCCCGTGCCACCTTCCGCGTTCTGATGCGCAAGCGAACCCTGGCCGAAGGCCTGCATCACTTTCGGGATCTCTTCTTTCGGAATCCCCGGCCCCGTATCCCGTACGATCAGAACCTGACCGCCCTCGGTGTGCTTCCCGACTTTGACCGTAATCCGCCCGCCCTTCGGCGTGAACTTCAAGGCATTCGACAGCAGATTGAGGCAGATCTGGCGCATGGCGCGTTCATCGACCCAGATCTGCACGAGGTCCTCCTCGAAATCGAGAATGATCTGCAGGCCCTTGCTTTCGGCCCGCAATTTCAACAGCCGGTGGCAATCCTCGGCGATATCGGTCAGGCGAACCGGCTCTTCGTGCAGCTCATAACGTCCGGCCTCGATACGCGAGAGATCGAGAATTTCGTTGATCAAATGCAGCAGATGCCGGCCGCTGTCGTGAATATTGCCGGCGTACTCGAGATAGCTCGGGTTCTCCATCGGACCGAGAATTTCCGTCTTCATCACCTCGGAAAAACCGAGAATGGCGTTCAGCGGCGTCCGCAGCTCATGACTCATCGTGGCGAGAAACCGTGACTTCGCAACGTTGGCGCCTTCCGCCCGACGGCGGGCCTCATCGGAAGTGGCCTTTTCCTGTTCCAGCTCCGCAATCAGAGCGTCTTTTTCCGCCCGGAACTCGAGCATCGCCAGCGCCGTGGCATTCAAACCCTTGGCCAGGAAGACGAAGTAGACGTGGACGCCGACCGCCATGGACGCCATGGCCCAATAGAACGGATTGTTGAGCAGCAGCAACCGCATCACGACGGCCAGCAGCATCGGGATGGTGCCGATATAGAGAATGGGCAGCACCGTCGACGCGAATGTCATACGAATCGCGAGCACAACGATCAGCGATGCAAAAATGAAGACATGGCTCGAGCTGTCGGTCGTCCCCAAGCCAACCAGTGCGAACCCGGCCCAGACCAGACCGTTGCCGAACTCACAGATCAACAGGCTTCGCTGCCAGGCCGGCAGATCGATCTCCGCTTGCGGCGTCGCATCGAAACGGCGGCAGTACTCGAGCAGCACCACCTTCGCGAAGATGATCATCAGCAGCCAGATGCCCGCTTCCATCGCGGGCGCCCAGAACATCGATGCCAGCGAGAAAATGAACGCCAGCATGAGAATGGTCGCTTTGGCGCCAAGCTCGTTACGCACGAACATGGCCAGCAGCTCATACTGGAACTCCGGCCTCACCTCGCTGCCCTGCACCAACCGCTGACGGGTTTCGCGCAGCCGCTCGCTGGCCCGTTCGCTGGCCCGTTCGCTGGCCTTGTCGCGGTGACCGCTGGCGCGGGCCGGTTCTGGACCGCTGTCCGCCTCGGTTATGGTGTCAACGGTCTTCAAGTGCCGACATTCCCCACCGGTGGCACAAGGGCCCCGGGCACACGATGACGCCCCGCGCAGAACGCGCAGACGACATGGCCATCGCTGGTTAATATCCGCCGAATTCACTAAATTGGTGTTTATCCGGACCGTGACAGTGCTTGCATTTTTGCGCCGATGCCCCTCTCCCGGCATAAAACAACACGTTCCCAGGTCGGACTGCCCCGCATAGAGTTCCCAGATCCCCTCAACACGGAGCCCCCACGCGATGCGCATGCACAACAAGATCGGCCTCGTTACAGCAGCTGGATCCGGTATGGGCCGGGCCGGCGCCCTTCGTTTCGCTAAGGAAGGCGCCGCCATCGGCGTCGTCGATATCGACAAGGCTTCGGTCGAGGCTGTGGTTGCTGAAATCACGAAAGCCGGCGGCAAGGCCGTCGGCATCGTCGCCGACCTCTCCAAAGACGAGGAGTCGCGCCGCATCGTGCGCGACGTTGCCAAGGCCTTCGGCGGGTTGGATTTCGTTTGGAACCATGTCGGCCACCCGGGCCCCGCTGCCTTCGAGGGCCTCGACCTCAAGGAATGGGACAATGCGGTGACGCTCAACCTGCGCACGGTCCTGGTTACGACCGAAGCCGCCCTGCCGGAAATGCGGACGCGGGGCGGTGGCGCGCTGCTCTATACGGCTTCGACGTCGGGCATCTCAGGCTCACAATTCAGCCCTGTCTATTCGGCCGTGAAACATGGCGTGGTCGGCCTCGTGCGCGGGCTTGCCAAACGCTATGCCAAGGAGAAGATCCGGGTCAACGCCATCTGTCCCGGCCCCATCGATACGCCGATGCTGCGTGTTTTCGTCGCCCGTCCCGATCAGCAGTCGACCGCCGGGATGGACAAGGAAGAGCTGGTCAAGAAGCGCGCCTACCAAACGCCGATGGGCCGTCCCGGTAAACCGGAAGAGGTTGCCAATGCCGCCCTGTTCCTGCTGTCGGACGAGGCGTCGTTCGTCACTGGCGCCTATCTCACGGTCGACGGGGGTGCGACCTGTTGACAGGCAACGGGGAACGCCAACGGCGCGGCTGCAGGCGTGACACAATCCGGTGTCAGAGTCGGCTCGACGTTTTCGCTCTGTTCCCCCGTCCACAAAGCCTTGGGGAGCCTTTCGAGGTTCCCTTTATGGCGGCCTTGACAGGGCCCCTGGCTTAGCCCAATCGGACCTGCATGCAACTCCTGGCACTTCAATTCCCCGCCATCGATCCCATTGCACTGCAGCTCGGGCCGATTTCGATCAAGTGGTATGGCTTGGCCTATGTGGCCGGCCTGCTGCTCGGCTGGTTGTACATCAAGCGGCTACTGAGTAATGACCAGCTCTGGGCCGGCGGCAAAGCGCCACTGACCCCGGAAGTCGCCGACGATCTCTTCCTGTTCGTCGCCATGGGCGTGGTCATCGGTGGCCGGCTCGGCAATGTGCTCCTTTATGACATTGCGCATTACGCAAAACACCCGCTGGAGGTCCTGCAGATCTGGAAGGGCGGCATGGCCTTCCACGGCGGGCTTGCAGGCGTCATCGTCGCGGCGTGGCTGTTTGGGCGCTGGCGCCGCGTCAAAGTGGATACCGTCCTCGATCTCGTGGCGGCCGCCGTGCCGTTCGGGCTGTTTTTCGGACGCGTCGCCAATTTCATCAATGCTGAGGTCGTCGGCCGGGAAACGACGGTTCCCTGGGCCATGGCGTTTCCCGGCTACGGTCCCAATCCCCGGCATCCGAGCCAGCTCTATGAAGCCGCCCTCGAAGGCATCGCCTTGTTTCTAATCCTGCGCTGGCTCACGCATTCGAAAGACGCCTTGAAGCGACCGGGCCTGACGGGAAGCGCGTTCCTGGTCGGGTACGGCGTCTTCCGAATTGCCTGCGAGTTTTTCAAATACGATGAGTATCGGGGCCTCCTCGGATCGCTGCCGCTGACGTCAGGCATGGCTTACTGCATTCCCATGGTGATCGCGGGCGTGTGGCTGCGGCGGCGCGCGCTCCGTGCAACGGCAGCCCCAGCCGCATGAGCCGCGGCGGGACAGGCGCGACTGGTCTCAATCCTGGCCTCGATCTACGGTACGATCCGCGGTTCCGCCGCGATACGCCCTTGGCCTTGAAGCTGAAGGATCGCATCCGGCGCAACGGGCCCATCACGGTCGCCGAGTACATGACGGCGTGCCTCGCCGATCCAGAGCACGGCTATTATGTCCACCGTCAGGCGATCGGCGCGGCCGGCGACTTCATCACCGCTCCCGAAATCAGCCAGATCTTCGGTGAGCTGATCGGACTATGGGCCGCCGTCGTCTGGCAGCAGATGGGCCGTCCGGCGCAATTCAGACTGATCGAGCTCGGTCCTGGCCGCGGCACACTGATGCGGGATGCTTTGCGCGCCCTGCGCATCGTGCCCGGGATTGTCGAAGCTGCCGAGGTGGTTCTCGTCGAAATCAATGAACAGCTACGAGATCTGCAGACAAAAGCGCTTGCGGGCTCTCCGTGGCGTATTTCCTGGTCGCGCGAAATCCCGGACCGGGCTGCCATGCCTTCAATCGTTATTGCCAACGAGTTCATCGATACGGTGCCGATCCATCAATATGCGATGCAGTCGGACAAGGCATGGGCACTCCGGCACGTCGGGCTCGATGCCACGGATCAGCTCTGCTTTGTCATGAAGCCAGCCGAGGCAAGACGACCTTCGCTCGATGCAAAACCCGGCGACATTCGGGGCGACGGTTTCCAGGCGTACGGTTCGTTTTGTCGCCAGTTCGCTGACAGCCAGCCATTTGCGGGCCTGTTTCTCGACTATGGCCATTTCAGCGACGGCATCGGCGACACGCTTCAGGCTATGCGCGCGCATGCTTACGAGCACCCGTTGACCTCACCGGGCGAGGCCGATCTAACGGTGCATGTGAATTTCGAAGCTTTTGCAGCCGGGGCAATCGATGCCTGGTCACGGCTCGGCTTCAAACTGACAGTCGACACCCCTGTCACGCAGGCCGAGTTCCTGGGCTCCCTCGGCATCATGGAGCGTACGTCCCGGCTGATGGCAGCCAATCCGGCGAAGGCGGGCGAGATTGAGATGGGCGTCGCCCGATTGATGTCGCCGACCGGGATGGGCACCCGCTTCAAGGCGATCGGTTTACGGTCTCCACATTTGCCGCCATTGCCAGGCTTCCCGGTGGTGGACAAGTAGCGCCCGCCTGAATATTGGGGTGCAGGGGATAGTTCCCCTGCCGGGGAGCGCGAGGGCCGCGCCCTCGCACTTGCTGCATCAAACGAGGACCGCGCATGCCGACGCCGATCACCGCCGACTGCCTGGCCGATATCAAAAGTGTGGCGCACGGCTTCTTCACGCGCGAGGGCGGCGTTTCCGAGGGCATTTATGCGGGCCTCAACTGTGGCGCTGGCTCGAAGGACGACCGGGCGCGGGTCCTGGAAAACCGCGCGCGCGTCGCCCGCCATCTCGGCGCCGAGCCAGCCAACCTCCTCACCTGCTACCAGATCCACAGCGCTTCGGCGGTCATTGTCACGGAGCCCTGGACCTTCGAAACCATACCGAAGGGCGATGCCCTGGTGACCAATGTGCCAGGACTGGCGATCGGCGCGCTCGCCGCCGATTGTGCGCCGGTCCTGTTCGCCGATCCCGACGCCCGCGTCATCGCCGCTGCCCATGCGGGTTGGAAAGGCGCGCTCAACGGCATCCTCGAATCGACCATTGCAACCATGACGCGCATTGGCGCAAAACGCAACCGCATTCGCGCCGCTCTAGGGCCCTGCATCGGCCCGGCCGCCTACGAAGTCGGGCCGGAGTTCGAAGCCAACTTCCTGACGGTCAATCCAGACTATGGCCGCTTTTTCCGCAGGGCCACCCCAGAGGCCCGCCCCACATTCGACTTGCCAGGCTTCATCCTGGAGCGTCTGTCGGCCGCCGGCCTCGACACCACGGAGTCTTGCACCGAGTGCACCTACAGTGCCGAATCGCGCCTGTTCAGCTACCGCCGGAGCACGCATCGGGCAGAGCCGGATTACGGCCGGCAGGTGTCAGCCATCGTTTTGCTGTAATTTTCCACAGAAACTCATCCCCGCTCATTGGTTTTTGTCGGGTTCACGGCAAAAGGTGGGCAGCTGCGGCTGGACGCTCGCGAGATCAGGCGGTATGCAATCCACAGGGTACCGGGGGGATTCGATTTTAGCCGCAAGGTTAGTACGACGGCTGCCGGACAACAGCGGATTCAATTCAGAGGGGGACGTCATCGTGACGGACTTCGTCGCTGCCAAGGTAGCGCGCGGATTCAAGAACGTCATCGCAGTAGTCCTTTTGGGACTTCTGACGACTGGCCTTGGAGGCTGCGAAACGGCGTCGTCGTTGTTTGGAGGGGGCCCTTCGGCATCGAATGACGTTCCGTCGCCAGCTATCGCGCAAGCAAAGCCTGCAACAAGGGTTGCCTTCTCGCCTGTCATCGGCGCGCCCGACATCATGGGCAAGCAGCTGATTGCACAATTCGACCAGGCGTCGGCACCCAATCGCTTCAGCATCATAGCAGACTCGCGACAGGCTGATTACACATTGCGCGGTTACGTCGTTGCTGCCCGTGAAAAGGCCGGCTCCAAAGTGTCCTACATCTGGGACGTCGCCGACAACACGGGCAAACGCGTCAATCGCATCTCGGGCGAAGTCATCGCGCCCGGCCAGCCGAACGCAAAAGATCCTTGGTCTAACGTGACGCCTGCCGTCATGAAGTCCATCGCTGATGCGACATCGACATCGCTTGGCACCTGGATCGCATCGCAATCGGGCAGTGCCGTCGCCGCCAAGCCGGCCTCGACAACGCCCATAGCTACAGCTGGGCCAGCCGCTGCTGGTGCTGGAGCTGGGACCGTTGCACCGGTCATTCCGGTGGCTGCATCAGCGCCAGCGGTGAACAACACGACCACGGCAGCTTTGCCGCGGTCGGATCTGGTCGCAGCCGTCGTACCGCAGGTCACCGGTGCCCCCGGCGACGGCAACGCGACGCTGTCAGCAGCGCTCCAGCGCGAACTCTCGCGCCAGGGTGTCGCTCTCGTCGACAATCCCGGCAGTTCCTACCGCGTCGAAGGCAAAGTCGTCATGGGCCAGACCGCCGACGGCAAGCAGCCGATCCAAATCGACTGGCGCGTAAAGGACCCGCAAGGCAAGGCTCTTGGCACCGTGTCGCAGAAAAACGAGATCCCACCGGGCTCGTTGGACGGCGCTTGGGGCAAAGTTGCCGACGCTGCTGCTGCCGCCGCCGCGCAGGGCATCCTGAAGCTGCTGCCGCAGTCGAAATCGACGAACTGAAGGGGACGGGTTTAATACACTCGTCACCTAAAGTCTGATTATCAGTTGAATCCGCAATATTAGAGGGCCCGGGCGTTTACACGCCCGGGCCCTCTTGCTATGACCCGGCGCG
>JANXRM010000076.1 GCA_025353015.1 Hyphomicrobiales bacterium | reverse complement strand
CGCATCGCCGACATGCTGCTCAATCCCGGTGCGGCGTTCACGTATCAAGGCACGACGCACGCGTTCCCCGACATTCGCTTGGTCTATTGGGCTGGCGGCAATCCGTTTCACCACCACCAGGATCTGACCCGTCTGCAGCACGCCTGGGAGAAACCCGAGACCATCATCGTGCAGGAGATCATGTGGACGGCGACGGCAAAGCGCGCCGACATCGTGCTGCCTGCCACCACCACGCTCGAGCGCAACGACATTTCGGGTGGCCGCCGCGCCGACATGCTGTTCGCCATGAAGCAGGTGGTTCCGCCGTTCGCCGAGGCGCGGTCTGACTTCGAGATCATGCGCGAGATCGCGGCCCGGCTCGGCGTCGAAGCGGCCTACACCGAGGGGCGCGGCGAGATGGCGTGGTTGCGCCACATCTACGACGAAACCCGCGCGGCCTTCGCCAAGCGCGGCGCTGACATGCCTGAATTCGACGCCTTCTGGGAGGCGGGCCACATCGACGTGCCGCAATTGCCCGTCGAGCCGGCACTCGCCCGTTTTCGGGCCGACCCCGAGGCAAACAAGCTCAACACCGAGAGTGGCAAGCTGGTGCTTTACAGCGAGTTGCTGGCCGACCGCGCCTATACCGATTGCCCGCCGCATCCGACATGGATGGAGCCGCCGGAGTGGCTGGGATCGGTCGGCAACGCCAAGTTCCCGTTCCATCTGCTGTCGGCGCAACCGAACGGGCGGCTGCACAGCCAGCTTGACAACGGCCGCGTCGCCCAAGCCGAAAAAATCGCGGGACGGGAGGCGCTGCTGATCAATCCGGCGGACGCGCAGCGTTTGGGCCTCAAATCAGGCGATACGGCGCTGTTGCGCAATGCCCGCGGCCGCTGCCTTGCTGGTGTGACGTTGTCGGCCGACATCCGGCCCGGTGTCGCAGTGCTGCCGACCGGCGCCTGGTATCAGCCGATCTGGTCGGCGGAAGGCCTGCTCGATATCGCCGGCAATCCGAACACGCTGACGCTCGACGTGCCGGCGTCGGCCTTCTCAGGCGGTTGCGCCGCCCACACCTGCCTCGTTGCAATAGAACGCTACGAGGGCAACGCGCCGAGACCGAGCTTTGAGGTGCCTGTGGTAGGGTGAGGGTGTGGTGAAGCGACGGGACGAACCGGGTTGATTGCTGACACTTCAGACCGGGCTGATGCCCCTCCCGGCCGTCTGCCGCCGACGTTAAACACGTTGACCGTTGCTCGGCCGCGCAGCACCTTCCGAGTTCGACGTCTGGGCTCTATGTTCAAGGCCCAGCATCCGTGTCCTGGTCTCAAGCGAGGTGACAGCCATGCCGACCTATATCCCGAGCCCGCGCGAATGGGTCCGCGAGCAGGTGGAACTCTACGAAAGCAGCGGCGGCACCAAGGGCACGACGCTGCGCGACACCGGATTGCCCGTGATCATCGTCACGCACACGGGCAACAAATCCGGCGCCGTGCGCAAAACGCCGCTGATGCGCGTCGCGGATGGGTCGCGCTACGTTCTGGTGGCCTCGCAGGGCGGTGCGCCGGTCAATCCCGTCTGGGTGCACAATCTGCGCCTTCATCCCAATGTCGAGATCCGCGACCTGACTGTCGTCAAGCCGATGCGCGCGCGCGAGGTCGTCGACGACGCCGAGCGGGCGCGACTGTGGGCCCTCTGCGTCGCGGCCTTTCCGCCTTATGCCGAATACCAAAAGAAAACCCAGCGGCAGATCCCGGTTTTCGTCGCGGAGTGACAATCGTCGGCAAATACGCCAGTTGCCGCGAATCGGCCACCACCTGAAGGATTTTTCGCTGTGTCCCTGCCCTTGCTGTTTCAACCCATTCAACTGCGCGCGGTGACGCTGCCGAACCGCGTCGTGCTGTCGCCACTCTGCATGTATGCGGCTTGGGACGGGCTCGCCAATGCGTTCCACTTCTCGCACCTGACCGCTTTTGCGCGCGGCCGGGTCGGGCTGGTCTTTACCGAGGCCTCGGCCGTGGTGCCGGAGGGGCGGATCACGCACGGCTGCTGCGGCATCTGGAACGACGCGCAGGTCGAGGCCTATCGCCCCATCGTCAAGGCGATCACGGACTTGGGCGCGGTGCCGGCAATCCAGATCGCGCACGCCGGCCGCAAAGCATCGGCGCGGCCACCGTGGCAGGCGGGCGCGCCACTCGACGCCAGCGATGCGGCCGCGGGTTTAGCACCCTGGACGGCATCTGGTCCGACCGCCGAGCCGGTGAGTGCTGCCTGGCCCGCAGCCCACGCCATGACCGAGGTCGAGATCGCAGGCATGGTCGCGAGCTTTGCCGCCGCCGCGGCCCGCTCGGCCAAGGCCGGCTTCCGCGTGCTCGAAATCCACGCCGCGCACGGCTATCTCATCCATTCTTTCCTGTCGCCGCTATCGAACAAGCGCAACGACCGCTACGGCGGCGACCGCACAGGGCGCATGCGGTTCGGGCTCGAGGTCGTGGAAGCCGTGCGCGCCGTCTGGCCCGCCGAGCTGCCGTTGTTCGTTCGCATCTCCGCCATCGACGGGCCGGCGGGCGGGTGGAGCTTGGATGATTCCGTCGTGCTGGCGCGGGAGCTGAAAGCGCGCGGCGTCGATGTGGTCGATTGCTCGGCCGGCGGCATTGCGGGGCCGCCATCGTTCCGCGCCAACGATTCCGGCGTCGCGCTGAAAACCAATTCCGAACGCCCGCCAGGCTTCCAGGTGCCCTTCGCCGAACGCATCCGCCGCGAGGCCGAGGTGGCGACCATGGCCGTCGGCGTCATCGTTGCGGGCGACCAGGCCGAAGCCATTTTGCAGGAGGGCCGCGCCGACCTCGTCGCCTTGGGGCGTGAGCTGATGTACGACCCCTATTGGGCGTTGAAAGCGGCTAGCACGCTCGGCTGCGATCCCGAGGCCAAGATGTGGCCGAACAGCTATGGCTGGGCGATCCAGCGCCGCGCCGAGATCAAAGGCGAGCGATAATCAAGGGCCGGTGAACAAGGCGGGGCGATGCAACGCCGCGATCAGCGGATCTGATCGTCCGCAAACCGGTATTTCGTCGAGCAGAACTCGCACGTGACGGAAATGCCGCCGTCGGGCTCGCGCATCTCGGCGATGTCGGTTTCGCTGAAGCCCTTGAGGAAGCCGTGGATCCGCTCGCGCGAGCAACGGCATTTGGCGGCGACTTCAAGGGCTGGCGAAACGCGCACGCCCTCCTCGTGGAAGAGGCGCAACAATAGCCGCTCGGGCGACAACGTCGGGTCGATCAGCTCGTGCGGCTCGACGGTGGCCGCCAGAATCGCCACGCGCCGCCAATCCTCGTCGTCGTCGCCGTGGAGACGCGCGTCACGCTCCTCGGCCGTCTCGTCCGGCTTCGGATCGCCGCCAAGCGAGGGCACGTGCTGCACGATCAGGCCGCCCGCGCGCCAGTGCCAACCGGCGTCCGGGCCGCTGCCGCCGACGAAATGGCGCGCCACCGCCAACCGGATCAGCGTCGGCAATTGCTCAGACTGGCGGAAGTAGGCGTGTGCGGCGTCGGTCAGGGAACCGCCCTCGAGCGCGACGATGCCCTGATAGCTCGATTGCGTGCCGCCGGGATCGATGGTCATGGCCATGCGGCCTTCGCCGAGTAGCTTCGCCGTCCCGGTGCGGCCGGCCTTGGCAAGCTCCGCCACCGTGTCCTTGTCGAAACTGACGTAGCCGCGCAGCGCGCCGGGCGTGTCGTAGTGGGCGACGAGAAACTTCACCGGGCCATCGCCCTTGGTCTGCAGGATCAGCCGGCCACCATCTTTCAGGGGTGCGCCGAGGAGAGCCGTCAGCGCCGTCGCCTCGCCGAGCAGTTCACTGACAGATTCCGGATAATCGTGGGCGGATAGGATGGTGTCGGCGGCGGCGCCCAGGCGGACGATGCGGCCCGCGACCCGCGAGCGGATGGTCGCGAACGGCAGCACGATATCGTCGGGACTGCCGCGCCGCGCCGGAAGCTCGGCCGCGCTGCGCTCAGTCATGGTTTTGGCTCCGTCGGCTCACGTCGTTGGTCAGACACCCAGACACCATGCCAGGATCGCCTTTTGCGCATGCAGCCGGTTCTCGGCCTCGTCGAACACCACCGACTGCGGCCCATCGATGACGGACGCCGAAACCTCATGGCCGCGATAGGCCGGCAGGCAGTGCATGAACACGGCATCCTTCGCCGCGCGCTTCATCAAGGCATCGTCCACGGCATAGGGACCGAGCAACTGCTTGCGGCGCGGCGCATCGGTCTGGCCCATGGAGACCCACGTGTCGGTGACGACGCAATCGCTGCCCTTGACGGCTGCGTCCGCATCGTCGGTCAGTGTCACGTCGCCACCTTCGCGCCGGACCCAGTCCATGACGGATTTTTCCGGGTTGAGTTGCGGCGGGCAGGCGAGGTTCAAGGTGAAGCCGAATTTGACGGCCGCGTGCATCCACGACACCGCGACGTTGTTGCCATCACCGACCCAAGAGATCTTGCGGCCCTTGATCGGTCCTTTCGATTCCTCGAACGTCACGATATCAGCCACGATCTGGCAGGGATGCGAAAAGTCGGTCAGCCCATTGACGACGGGGATCGTTGCGTGCGTCGCGTATTCCAGAAGCGTCGCATGGCTGTTGGAACGCAACATGATCGCATCGGCGTAGCGCGAGAGCACTTTCGCCGTATCCGAGACCGGCTCACCGCGCCCTGTCTGCAGGTCCGAATGGTTGAGCGCGATCGGCTGGCCGCCAAGCTGGCGCATGGCGATATCGAACGACAGCCGGGTCCGGGTCGACGGCTTCTCGAAGATCATGACGAGGATCGCGTCGTCGATGTTCTTCGGCCGATACTCTTTCGGCACGCGCCGGCCCGCCCGCTTCATGGCATGCGCCATGTCGACGATGCGCCGGAGCGTCGCCGGCTCGAACTGGTCGAGATCGAGAAAATGCCGGACGGCTTTGGTCCGGCCGCGGGCGGCCTTGGGTGGGCGTGCTTTGGTCAACACGGGTCAGCCAGCTATCTTGGATGTGGACTTCAAGGCGCGCGACAGCCGCGTCACCGATTCCTGCAACTCCGCATCGGACGCCGTCAGCGACGGCAGGAGGCGAATGACATTGTCGCCGGCCGACACCACCAGCAATTTCTCCGCCGTGCAATTTTTCATGACGTCACCTGCCGGCGTCGTCGCCTTGAGCCGAATGCCGCACATCAGGCCCTTGCCGCGCACCTCTTCGATGCGGTCGGGATGCTCGTCCTTGAGCCCAGCGAGCAGCTGCTTGTAGCGCAGCCCCTTTTGCTCGACGCTCGGCAGGAACTCCTTCTCCAACATCACGTCGAGAACGGCATTACCGACGGCCGTGGCCAGCGGATTGCCGCCGAACGTCGAGCCGTGCGTGCCCGGCACCATGCCGCGCGCGGCCTCCTTGGTCGCCAGAAACGCGCCAAGCGGGAAGCCGCCGCCGATGGCCTTGGCAATCGCCATGATATCAGGTGTGATACCCGACCACTCGTATTGGAAGAGCTTGCCCGAACGGCCCATGCCGGACTGCACCTCGTCGAGCACCAGCAGCAGGCCATGTTTGTCGCAGAGCGCCCGCAGGCCGCGCATGAAGTCGTCTGACACGACGCGGACGCCGCCCTCCATCTGCACCGGCTCGATCATGATCGCGGCGGTCTCGGGCGTAATCGCCTTTTCGACGGCTTCGAGATCGAAGCCCTTGAGCTGATCGAAGCCTTCGGACTTCGGGCCGAAGCCTTCCAGATATTTGGCGTTTCCGCCGGCCGCCAACGTCGCCAGCGTGCGTCCATGGAAAGCGCCTTCAAACGTGATGATGCGGACCTTCTCCGGGTGGCCGCCGGCGAAATGGTACTTGCGCGCCGTCTTGATCGCGCCCTCACAGGCCTCGGCGCCCGAATTGCAGAAGAAGGCGCAGTCGGCGAACGTCACATCGACGAGCCGCTCCGCCAGCCGCTCCTGGTTCTTGACCCGGTAGAGATTGGAGGTGTGCCAGAGGATGCCGGCCTGCTCGACCAGCGCCTTGACGAGATGGGGATGGGCGTGGCCGAGGCCGTTCACGGCAATGCCGCTGGTCATGTCGAGATACCGGTCGCCGTTCGTGGCGATGAGCCACGAGCCCTCACCGCGTTCGAACACAACGTCCTGGCGGCCATAGGTCGGCATAACGGCGGGCGACGGGCCGGTCGAAGCCTTACCGGCCGATACCTTGCCGTTCGGCTTGGTTTTTGCGGCAACGGTCTTGCCTGCAGATTGGGCGGCAGTCTTCGACGCACTCGGCTTTGCAGCCTTCTTCGTGGTCTTGGCGGTCGTGGCCATGGATCCAACATCCCCGTCTAGAACGAAAAAAGCCGCCATCGGCGGCGGCCTGTATTCTCAAGGAGATAAAACCAGCCGCGACGTTCTGTCAATGGATAGGACGAAATCCCTGGCATCGAAGTCAGGGTTTTTCATGCGCGACTGGCCGCCCGCGAAAGCGACTTCAAGCGCCTGACTTGGGGAACCCGGACTCTTTGGCCTTCAGCAAAGCAACCACCATCGAGTTGACAGGCGTAGCGACGCCAACCTTGGCGCCCTCCCGTGGAATAGCGCCGTTGATATTGTCGACCTCGGCCGGACGGCCCGCCAGGTGATCGAGCAACATCGAAGGACGCGCGTTTGGGATTTTCTGGCCGAAGTCGCGAACGTAGCGAACCGGATCGTCGAAATCGAGCGTGATGCCGCGGGCGCGTGCGACCATGAACGCCTCCGTCGCACAAGCGGCCGCGATGCTCCACGCCGAGGGTGACGCCTGTACCTGGCCGACCGTCAGCCCGGTCAGCGCACACGGCCCCGAGTAGGTGCAGTTGCAGATCAATTTTTCCCAGACCATTTTGTGGATGTCTGCGAACGTCAGTACCTTGAAACCGCCGGCTTCCCAAGCTTGCTTGACCGTCTCGAGGCGCGGCGTCAGTCCGCCATCCATCTCGCCAAGACGCAGAAACTCCATGCCGTTGTGGTGGGCATGGCCCGGCCCCTTCATGGAAGCGCCGAAGCCGCCAACCACGCCCATCATGATCCGTTTGGAACCGACGATCTCGGCCACCTTGTCGGCAGAGCCAAGACCGTTCTGAATGGTTAGAATGGGCGCGTCCTTGCGGGCGATCTGCAGTGCCGACCTGGCAGCACCGGCAACGCCGTCATCCTTGGTGGCAATGATGACGAGGTCGGCGTCCTTGACGTCGGCGGCATTGGTGGTGGCGTTGACCTTCGCAACCCGATCCCCAGAGGCACCTTCGACGCGCAAGCCGTTCGCCTTGATCGCCGCTACGTGCTCCTTCCAGGTGTCAACGGCCCAAACCTCGTGCTTGCCTTTGTCGGCCAGCAGGCCGGCGTAAATCGAACCCATCGCCCCGACGCCGATGATTGCAATTTTCATGATCGCCAAACTCCCGTGCCCATGCTGGCTGTGATGGCGCGCATAAAGCGACAGACCCGCGCGCCCGTCAACATGTCGATGCTCGGCTGCAATGCAAAAGAGCCGCGAGGTTTCCCTCGCGGCTCGTTCACCCGCAGCGATGGCGGATCGAGTTATTTGGTCATTTTCGTGATCTGGATGATGGCCGGGCCAAGAATGACGATGAAGAGCACGGGCAGGAAGAAGATGATCATCGGCACGGTCAGCTTCGGCGGCAAGGCGGCTGCCTTTTTCTCGGCTTCCGACATACGCGCGTCGCGATTTTCCTTGGCCATGACCCGCAATGCCGTACCAACCGGCGTACCGTAGCGTTCGGCCTGAATGAGCGCCGTCGCCACCGACTTGATGCCAGGGATGCCTGTCCGCTTGCCGAGGTTTTCGAAGGCCATGCGGCGATCGGACAAATAGGACAGTTCGGCCGTCGTCAAGCTGAACTCCTCGGCGAGTTCGAGCGACTGGCTGATGACTTCCTTGGCCACCTTGCCAAATGCTGACTCCACCGACATACCGGCTTGCACGCAAATCAGGAGCATGTCGAGGGAGTCTGGAAAGGCTTGAGTGATCGACTGCTGCCGCTTCGAAACAAGGTTCGAAATGAACAGGTTGGGCAGATAGAAGCCGGCGTAACCCGCACCAAGCGCCATACCGAACTTGACGATCGGCGGATAAGACACGGTGCCGACAAAGAACAAATAAATCAGCGCCAGGACGAGCACGATGATCGGGGCGATCAAGCGGAAGAACATATATGCGACGAGCGGAGCCTGCCCGCGCAAGCCCGCCATCTTCAAGTGGTTCTTGATTTCTTCGGTCTCGAACGTGCTACGCAGATTGGACCGTTCGACGATCTGTTGCATGAAGCCTTTCGGCGCCTGCCGCAACCGGCCGCTACCTGTATCCTTCTGCAGCTCGGACACACGAGCCGCCCGCATCTTGTCGCGCTCGGTCGCCATGACCTTCATGCGCTGGCCCATGCGATCGGTCTGCAGCAGCGGCAAGGCCAGCGTCAGGACCGTCACGAAGGTCGCTATCGCAGCCAGCGCGGTCGCCATGATCTGCGGATCGGTAAATATTTCGACGATATCCATGGCGATCCCTCGTAGTGGCCGTCATCGCGGGTAGCAAGCTCTCGCCTGCCGCCCTCCATGCTCAGTATTTGAAGTTGATCATTTTGCGCATCACCAGCACGCCCAACGTCATCCAGAAGGCGGCGAGGATCAGCAGAAAATTACCAGTCTTGGTGATGAAGAGGATCCGAATGTAGTCCGGCGCCGACATGTAGGTCATGCCCATGACGGCGAATGGCAGTGAGCCGAGAACGCCAGCCGATGCCTTGGCTTCGGCCGAAAGTGCCTGGACCTTTGCCTGCAGCCGTTTGCGGTCGCGCAGAACACCCGACAGGTTGCCCAGGGCTTCGGACAGGTTGCCGCCGGCTTGTGCTTGGATGCCGACGACGATCGAAAAGAATTTCACCTCAGGAAGCGGCGTGCGCTGCATCATGCGCTCGAAGCAATCCTGCAACGGCACGCCGACACGCGTCTGTTCGACGAGCTCCTGGAACTCTTCCTTGATCGGCGAGGGGCTTTCACGTGCGATGATGTTGAGGCACTCGTTGAGCGGCAGGCCGGATTTCACGCCGCGCACGATCACGTCGATGGCGTTGGCGAATTCATTAGTGAATTTTTTCTGCCGGCGCTTGGTCATCTTCGATACGATCCAGCGAGGCAACCCAAAGCCGCCAACGAAACAGGCAGCAGCAGGCAGCAACAGGCCAGCACCCGGCGCGCTGACGAAAACGCCAAGTGCAAAGACAACGCCTGATACGCCACTGGCGATCCAGAACGACTTCGGCGTGACATCAAGCCCCGCACGCTGCAGCCGCAGCCGCAGCGAGACTTTCTCCTTTTGCTTCTGGCGATCTTCGAGATCCTGCAGCGTCTCGGAGACCTGCTTGCGCCGGTTGGAGACCTCTTCTTCCTTTACGCGACGCTGCGTGCGGCTGACCTTGGCCTCGGTCACCCCCTGGATGCGCTTATCCGCCTTTACCTGTCCGCTGAGGTATGGACTGGCGACGATGTAGATCACCGCTGCAAGGCTGATTGCGACGACCGCAATCATCCCGAGCTGGAGCGTCTCTGGGCTGAGATCAAGCATTCTCTTCTCCCATTGTATTGCCGTGCTTGTCGCGAACCTCGGCGGACGCCAGGGCAGCCGACAAACGATCGGTCTCGCCGTAGTATTCAGCGCGCTCCCAGAAGCGCGGACGCGCGATGCCGGTCGACCGGTGACGGCCGACAATCTTGCCGTTCGCGTCCTCACCCGTGATCTCGAAGACCATCAGGTTCTGCAGCGTGACCACTTCGCCTTCCATGCCCACGACTTCGGTGATGTGCGTGATTTTGCGCGAGCCGTCACGCAGACGCGATGCCTGCACGATGATGTCGACCGAACCCGTGATCATCTCGCGGATGGTCTTGGTCGGCAGCGCGAAGCCGCCCATCATGATCATCGATTCCATACGACTGATGGCTTCGCGAGGACTGTTGGCATGCAACGTTCCCATCGAACCGTCGTGACCGGTATTCATGGCCTGCAACAGATCGAAAGCCTCGGGTCCACGTACCTCACCGACGATGATCCGCTCGGGACGCATACGCAGGCAGTTTTTGACGAGATCACGCATGGTGATCTGGCCTTCGCCTTCGAGGTTCGGCGGTCGCGTTTCCAGGCGAACGACGTGCGGCTGTTGCAGCTGGAGCTCGGCCGAGTCTTCGCAAGTGATGATGCGCTCGTCCGAATCGATTGGCGCCGACATGCAGTTGAGTAGCGTCGTCTTGCCCGAACCGGTACCGCCCGAGACGACGATGTTGCAGCGAACGCGACCGATGATCTCGAGCAGCGTTTTACCGGCAGGCGAGATCGAGCCGAATTTCACAAGCTGCTCAAGCGTGAGCCGATCCTTCTTAAACTTACGAATCGTGAGCGCTGGCCCATCGATGGCGAGCGGCGGTGCAATAACGTTGACACGCGAACCGTCCGGAAGGCGGGCGTCGCATATCGGGCTCGATTCATCGACGCGGCGGCCGACCTGGCTGACGATGCGTTGACAGATATTCATCAACTGCGCGTTGTCGGCGAAACGAACACTCGTCTTCTGCACCTTGCCGCCGACTTCGATGAAGGTTGCGGCCGCACCGTTGACCATGATGTCGGCGATGTCGTCGCGGGCGAGTAGCGGCTCCAACGGGCCATAACCGAGCACGTCGTTGCAAATGTCCTCAAGGAGCTCTTCCTGCTCCGCAATCGACATCACGACGTTCTTCAGCTGAATGATTTCGCTGACGATATCGCGGATTTCTTCGCGCGCCGCGGCTGCCTCGAGCTTTGCCAGCTGTGTCAGATCGATCGTATCGATCAACGCATTGAAGACCGTCGTCTTGACGTCATAGTATTCTTCGGAGTGTTTGCGCTGTGCTTCGACGGGCTCAGGCTTTGGCGGTGCCGCAGCAGCCGCGGTATTCTTGGCCGCCGTGCCGGTTTTCGCCTCGGCGACCGCGCCCGCTGGAGCCGCAGCCGGCTGCTGGAGCGTGCGCCGCGGTGCCCCTGATTCATTCGATCGCCGTCCGAACATCGCGTCTGCTCCTCATCGTTTGGCGCCAAGCGTGCCAAGCTGGCCGCGCACCGTCGCTCACTTCAAGTGCCGGCCGGGCCCTTTGCGCCATCGCGCGCGGGACACCGGCCAGCGAACGCATCTCAACGCTTCAGTTTCAGCCGCTCAAGGAACGGAGCGAGCCCGGATTTCTTCTCGACTTTCGTCTCCCGGCGCCCCGTCACGGCCATCGCGATGTCGCGGAAGCCCTGCACAGACTTGGCTTTCGCGGACAATTCCTCGATCATCTGGCCGTTATTGGCGGCCTGGCCGAACGTCTCACTGTCGAACTCGATGACCGCCGTCGCCTTCAGATCGAGCGCTGCCTCGAAGTCCTTGATCGGAATCTCTGGCCGTTTCGGCGTGCCCAGCATGTTGATCACGAGATGCGGGACAGCGTCGTTGCTACGCGCCAATTTCAACATGTCGACCATGTTCTTGGCGTTACGCAGGTTCGCAAGATCCGGTTCCACGGTGATGACGATCTGATCGGCCTGCGTCAGAATCCGCTTCGACCAGCCCGTCCAGATGTGCGGCAGGTCCACCGTGACGTGCGGCACGTTCTGCCTGACAACGTCGATCACGATATCGCAGCTATCAGCCGTGAGATCGTAGTCGCGATCGAGCGTGCCTGGGGCTGCGAAAATGCTCAGATGTTCCGAACATTTCGTTAACAACCTGTCGAGCAGCACCTCGTCGAGACGCTCGGGGCTGCCGAGTGCCTCCATGATGCCTTGGACGGGATCCTGGTTGAAATCGAGGCCAGCCGTACCAAAGGCCAGATCGAGATCGGCGATGACGACGTTCGTTTTCAGGAGTTCCGACAGACACCACGAGACGTTGTGGCAAACCGTCGACGAACCGGCGCCGCCCTTGGCGCCGATGAAGGCATAGACGTGGCCGACGGGATCGGATTCCGGATCGTTGTAGAGATTGGAGATGCTCTCCATCAGCTGCATCGGTCCGATCGGCGCGATCAGATATTCGCTGACGCCGCGTTTCAACAATTCGCGATAGAGCACGACGTCGTTAACGTGACCGATCACGACGACCTTGGTGCCCGCGTCGCAGAACTCGGCGAGCTTATCGAGCTCGCCCAGAATGTCGCCGCGCCCCATCATGGACTCGATGACGATGAGGTTCGGTGTCGGGCTTTCCTGATAATGCCCGACGGCTGCGTGCGCACCACCCATATGCACCGAAACATGCGCCTTCGCGAGCCGGCGATCGTCGGCTGCGACCTGCATGGCCTCGGCCGTCTCGTTGGTCTCGCAGAACGCCTGGATCGAAATCCTCGGGATGGGCCGTGCCCGGACGCTTTGGATTTCGCCACCGTCCGCGTGCTCGTCGAGCGCGGCAACCTCGCGACCTTGCGCGGCTGCCGTCGTGTTGTTCGCTTTCATGCTCATATTGCCTCGCAAAATTACTGAGCGCCTTTGACGATGCTCTTTTCGTCGGCATCCTTTTTCGCGATCGTGGACTCGCCCTTGATGAACTTGTCCCAGATCGTGTCGCGACGCTCACCGATGGCCGGTGTCATCGTCCGCGGTCCAAGCAGATCGGCCGGGTTGGCGACCTGCGCGGCGAAGTTGCGTTGCGTCGAGCAGCCGAAGTCGTGATACGGCAGGTTTTGTGTGTCCCGGGCGACGTTTCCGGGCCAGTGACCGCAATCCGGCGCTTCAGCTACGAAACGGGCGTAGGAAACCTTGATCGGCGGCTGATGATCACCCTCGGAGTGGTAGGGCGTGATCGAGACCCGCGTGTCGTCGAGGCCATACTCGCGCAGGACCTCGCGCAGATCGGCGACCGCGTGCAAAGCCGCGACCTCGTTCGGCGAACCGCTGGGCACGTTGACCTGGATCTTCGAGTTCCCCTGGTCGCCGCCGCGATAGCGGTTGAGGAAATCGATGACGTTCGAGCGCTGCTGTGGTGTCAGGCCAGCCGCACCACGGGCCACGCGGATGTTCATGTTCGCCGGTTGTTTGGACACGACGATCGGGTGGCGTTGCGCCGGATCGATCATCGCCCAACCCGCAACGTGGGTGCCAGGCTCCTCGCCGGGGCGGCAGCCACCGAGTGAGAGACCGATCGCCGTAACGGTCAGAACTTTGACGGCTGCCGGCAAGGCTTGGGCACGCAAGGTCGCCCATGCTGGCTTTGAACGTAATGTCTTTGAAGTGGTCATGATACGTTTCCTACGCTCCGGCATTAGTCAACGATGAACCCGACATTACCGCCGTCCTTGATGCTGCCGTCGCCGGCAGCGGGGGCGTTCTTTCCGTAGACGCGGTTCATGTGTCCAAGGAGATTGCTCTTCAGGTCACTGGCAGGCGCCAGGCCGTCGCTCGGCCGGCCGAAGTTCTGGCGGCCTGCAGCTTTGACGACATAGGGCGTCACCAGAACCATCAGCTCGGTTTCGGACTTCACATAATCCTGGCTGCGGAACAGTGTGCCGAGGATCGGCAGTTCCTTGAGGCCGGGATAGCCGTCGATATTTTTGCGTGTGTCCTCGGAGAGCAGGCCGGCCATGGCCAGCGTTCCGCCTGACGGCAGCTCCACCGTCGACTTAGCCTGTCGCTTCTTCAGACCCTTGACCGAGAAGCCGGCAAGTGTGACGGCGCCGGCGTCCGATAGTTCGGAAACCTCGGTCTCGATCTTCAAGTTGATGCGACCCTCGGAAAGAACGACCGGCGTGAACGAGACACCGATACCAAACTCCTTGAAGGAGACGCTGACCTGGCCGTTGCTGACCGATTGGGGTACCGGGAACTCACCACCGGCCAGGAACTTGGCCGTTTCGCCCGAGATCGCCGTCAGGTTCGGCTCGGCGAGCGTGCGAATGAGACCGTCCCGCTCCATCATGCGCATGGCATGTGTCAAATTGAAATTCGAGCCAGCATTTATATGGCCAGATACACCCGAATTGCCGAATGTTCCGTTTGGCCCGCCATTGTAATTGCAGAGCCCGAGGCCGGCGCACGCTGCAGCAACAGCGGTATTGACGCCAGGCACCGGCAACTGACCGATCTGGGCACCGGTAAGCGGCAGGCCGTTACCGCTCAAAATGTTGGTCGCGAAATTGCCGGAATTGATCGTGGCACCGAGATTGATGCCGAACTGCTTCAGGATTTCGCGCTGCACCTCGGTGACGCTGACCCGGAGCATGACCTGCTCTTCCGCTTCCACGGCCAGTAGGTTGATGACCTTCTGCTTGGAGCGTGTATCGGTCTCGGGCGCCGTCGTGACGATGAAGCGGCTCGCGATGTCGGCGGCGCGCGTGCTGTCGGACGGATTGCGCACGCTGCCGGTGAGGATCACGGTATCGTTGAGGACTTCCGTCTTGATCCGCGATCCCGGGATGAGCCGCGTGAAGAGCGCATCGAGCGGGCCAGTGTCCTGCTCGATGATGACTTCGAACGTGGCGATCTGCTCGCCGTTCGAGTCGAAGAAGAAGACGTTCGACTGCCCGACCTTCTTGCCGATCAGGTAGACCCTATTCGAACTCTGGACAACCGCATCCATCAGCTCGGGATTGGAGACGATGACGTCGCGGAGATCACGCGAGATCTCGATGAGCATCGACTTGTTCCGGGCGACTTTGATGCCCCGATGCAGCGGAAATCCGTCCCGCTCACTGATGCGGATCGTCGATTGGTGGTCCGGATTGAATGACGTCGGCCCATCGCTTGAGGCCGCAGCCTTTTTGGGTTTCGCATCGCCCGCCAACGCCAGATCCTGGCTGTAGGGGACAAGCGTTGCGACCGCAAGGCCGGCCATACCTGCGAGCACGGGGCTGCAGGCCTTCTTGATAATGTTCCGCATGGTTCTATCAAACCTTCTGACGAGCTACCGAACAACGGGGGCACGCAGACGCAACACACGCAGACAAACAAAACCAAAACAACGCACCTAGTCGACGACTGACGACCGGCCGACGCTTGCAACAGCGAGCGTCAGTTCACTCCGTAGGCACGCGACTTCACACCATACTTGAGCATGCGGATCGCGTTTCCGCGATTGTCCGTGCTCAGGTCCTTGGTCGCCTTGTCTTCCTTGAAGTCTGCGATCGAACGCAGCGACAAGCTGATCTCGCCCATCGATTTGGCGAGCGCCAGCAACTCGGTCTGGCGCGGAGTGAGCTCGAGTGTCGCCGTATTGCCATCGGCTTGCTTCTGATCCGACTTCGTGGATTCGATCCGCTGGCCGATCGCCAGGACCTTGACGTTGCGGAACAGCGTGTCGCTCACATGGTCTTCCTGACCACCCTTGCCGCGCATGCGACGGATGAGGATCACGTCGACGTGGTCGTTCGGCAGGATCAGGCGGCCAACCGCGCTGTCTTCGGTAATCTTGGTCGAGATGGCGCGCATCCCTTGCGGCAGGATGGAGGCCAGTACGCCGCCCTCACCAGCCTTGACCAGCTTCATGGCCGTGATGATCTCGTCCTTGGCGATGGGCACCCGTGCGATACGGTTGGCTTGGTCCTTCATGGAGCAAGCCGCTACGCCGACGCACTTCACGACGTCCATCGGTACTGCGGCTTCGGGATATTCCTGCCAACGGAAATGCGATTCGGCCGTCAACGTGCCAAGACCGATGTCATTGCGCGCGACCAGGATCTTGACCATGTTCGTCATGGCCAGATCCGGCGGCGGCGGCGGTGGTGCCTTGGTCAGGCGCGAGGCGACCATAACGGCACCAAGCCCGCACGTGGCAGCCAGCCCCAAAGCTAAAATTTGTCCTCTTTTCATAGTGAAAAGGTCCTCTCGCCCAACGGATGCGGCATCTACGAATGACTGTCGTCTAGAAAGGTCAATGTGCAGTTAACGACGTATCATTTTGAAGCACGACGTACTTTTTTTGCGTTTCAAGGACACCGGCGGGTAGCACGAAAGCCAGTGCTTTGGTCGCCAAACAAGCGGTGATGCAGTGCACGTGACGAGCACGTTGTGGCTGCCACGAGGCCGGCACGAGACCGGTGGCGGGCCTGATGTAAGATCTCGCTGAAATTCCGGTTGGAACCTTGGCTGAACGACCAGCGCCGGGCGCGCTCAGACTGCGAAGAGCTTGAACCAGGGCGTCAGCGGATACATCCATAGGCCTGCTGCTGCCAGCGCCACGCCATAAGGAATACCACCCCGCCTGTTGTGCAGACGCATGGCCCAGGCCTGGCCGTAGAACCAGCTCGGCAACGTCACGCCGCGGAACGCCAGCAGGGCGACGGAAAGAACGCCGCCGCAGATCGCAGCCAGCGTCAGATATTCCAACAGGAATTCGAACCCGAACCAAAGCGCGACGCAGGCCAGCAACTTGGCATCACCACCGCCGAGCAGGCGCAGCGAAAACATGCCGATACCGACGACCAGCATCAGCGCGCCAGCGCCGATATGACTGGCGAAACCGTGCCATCCCATGGGTGCGAACGGCAAAATCAACACGAACGCGGCGATCAGAACCAGCGAAACGCGGTTCGGAATCGTCATCGTAAAAAAATCCATGGCACCGGCAAACGCCAGAGCCGCAGGGAAGATGAGGAATAACGCGAACTCGAACACGATGGTCACCTCGTGGATGGGGCGCAGCCCCCTCAGGCATCAGGCGAACTATGGGCGATAGGGGTGAACCGAACCTTAAACGTCGGATTCAGCGGGCAAAGCCGATCCCGATTTTGGTGAAGGTTGTCGATACGATGCTACCCATCGTCGTCACCGATGTGACGATGAGGATGGATACGAGCCCGGCGATCAGGGCGTATTCGATCGCCGTGCCGCCCGACTGGTCGTGATAGAATTTCGCGAGGCTGTCGAACATAGCATTTGTCCCGATCACGGATTGTTGATGCCGCTTGCGGAACACACTAAGGCGCCAAGTCTTAACGCCACGTCTCCGGCGACCCGGCGGCAGCAAGCGGCAGTCATTTATCGGGACAATGAAGTAAAAATTCCATTGCTGGACGCACAACAGAAATCACCCCGGCGGAAGCCACCGGGGTGTTAGAAAAACACTGAGTTTGTCGGCGCCGGTTATCCGCGCAAGCGAGTGCGCACGATCCGCGGGAATTCTTCGGCTGTCGGCTCAGCAGCTTGAGCCTGTGCGGGCGCATGCTGGGGCCGCGAGGGGACACGCTGTTCGGCGACATACTGGCGCCCTTCCTCTAGCGACCAGCCACCAGCACCGCGCGGATCAGCCATCGGCGCCAATGGACGCAAGCCCTGGGGGGCCGGTGCTTCTGCATAACCAGCTGGCGGCGACTGCCGGACCTGCTGGTGCAGTTGCTGCTGAGGAATGTGCTGCGGCTGCGCCGTCTGCACCGACTGCTGATGCGGTGCAACCGCAGGCAGGGCGTTCGTCGCACCGTTGCCGGCAAACCAGGCTTCGATCAGATCGAGCTCATCGGCTGATAGATTGAGACCTTGGCTCCGGCAGCGCGCAACCACGAAATTGCGGAAACGGCCGGCGAAGAGGTTCGCAGAGGCGCCTTGCTCGAACCAGGGATCGGCCTCGCTCACCACCTCGAGCACGAAGCGCACGTCGTCGCGACGCATCTCGATGCCACGCTCCAGGACGCGCTGCGCGATATTGAGGATGGTTTGCGCGCCGATCAGCCCGTTCTCGTTGACCTCGTGGGCGATCGTCTCGAACAGCAGGCGATATTCCGGCGGTGCCAGCGGCGGCGCCTGGCAGGCCTCGTGAATCCGGGCGATGGATTGCTGAATGCCAGATTGCTGAATGCCGGACTGTTGATGCCCCGGCGGGGTGTCGCCGCGAGCGGTCTGGAGCGGCGCTGCCCCCTGTTGCTGCTGCGGAGCGTAGTGCGTCTGTTGGCCCGTCAAGGCCTCGGGCGCGCGGCTGCGCTCGACCGGTGCAGCGGGGGCTTGAACCGGCAGCGCTTGCGGTGCTGGCGGCGCATACTGAGCGACAGGCGCGGCTGGCGCTTGCTGCTGCGTATTGAGGGGCGGCAGCACTTGGTTGCGGGCCTGCGGTGCAGATGTCCGGTGCCCGAACACTTCACGCACCGCCGAAGCTGCGGCCGGCATTTGCGGCGCAGCGGACGGCGAGGCAACAACTGACTGAGGTGCCGCTTGCAGAGGCTGCAGCACCGGCTGTTGCGCGGTTGGCTGTTGCTGCTGCGGCTGGGTTTGAAGTTGCGGCAGGATCCGCTCGCGCCGGGTCTCGACAAACTCGGCGGCGATGGGGCTCTGCTGCGGTTGCGCCTGCGGCACGCTCTGGACCTGAAGAGGCGCTGGCGACGAAAGAACGTGCTGCGGCGAATGCCGGGACACATCGATCACGACGTAAGGCGGCTCGCCAGACAGGCGCAAACCGTCCGGCAATTCCTTAGCCAGGAGCTCACGGAAACCGCCAGCCCCCACCCACGACGTACCAATCGTCCGGTCATGGCCGATCATGCGGACGGCCCGGTCCGCCAGAACTTCGAGCGGCACAGGCGACTGCGCCGCGCGCACCGCTGCGGTGACTTCGGCCAGGATCTCGCGCCTGATCGACTCGAGGTTATGCGGCTCGGCCTTCGTCGAAATTTCGGCAATCGGCGTCTCGGCACCAAGCCGGCCCTCGAGCAACAGCGCAATCAGGTCCGACTCGCGAATCTCACCGTCGCAGATCGCCGTATACGGCGCAGCCGTGTTGTCGTTGGCGAAGATAACCGTGCGCCGGGCATGGGCGCGCAAGCGATGCAGGACTGGCGTGAAATCGGCGTCACCTGACAAGATCACGAACTCGTCGAAGTAGGTGTCGTGGGTCAGGTAGTCGCGAACATCCATCACCATCCGGATATCGGAGGAATTCTTGAGCTGGGCCGTCAGCGGCGGGCAATCGACGATCTCGAAGCCGGAGCGAAGGAAGTGGTGGCGCACGAACGGAAAAGAACTCATATCCGTCGAATTATCGGATTGGTTCCGGCGCGGCACAGGATTGCCATAGCAGCGGTTCATGACGATCCGCCGGAAGCCCTCGGTCCCCGGACCGTTGGTCGGCGTGATCAAACTCCCGGTCTCGATGGCTTTGATCCATAGCCCCGCGTCCTTGGCAAAGCGCTTCGCTGCTTCATCGCTCTTGCGCTTCAACGACATGTAGATGTTGTCGTAATCGACAAACACCGCGCTCAAGAACGATCCCGAATTCTGCTCGCGCTTCATTTGGCTCATGCCCCAGTTCGTACCCAATTGACGCGCACACCGCTTGTTACGTTTTACGTTACTTAGCGTATTAATTCCTGAGTCGCTGATCCGGGGCAAGGAATCGCACACTCCGCCGCACGCGAATGGCGTATTGCTATGTATATTCAGCAACTTGCCACCGAATTTGAGCGGGGACGCCTAGTGGATAAGCTCTGCATGAAATTGCGTTGATGTAATTCAGCAACGAATCAGTTGCCGCCATGAACGGCAAAAAGTGCCGAATACGATTCGGATGCGATCTCGAACCGCTCGAATAGGAATCCTGGCGCCACGGTGCAACCGACGAGCGTCCAATGCCCGAGCGATTGAGCTTGCTGCCAATCACCTGCCGGCACGATCGCTTGTGGCGACTGGCCACCCAGGACATCGCCACCCAGGATGATGTGCCTCAACGCATCCGGACTGGCGGTCACGGACAGCCGCAGCGGTGCACCGGCATGCCAATGCCAGACTTCAGCGGCATCAACGACGCGATGCCAACGGGAGATCTCGCCCCGCTCAAGAAGAAAATAGATTGCCGTGGAAGCTGCCCGTCCGTCCGCCTGAACAACGCAATCGCGAAAAGTTTCGCGATAGTGTCCGCCTTCCGGGTGTGGCTTCAGATCGAGACAACGAATGATGTCGGCGGCAGAGGGTTGCATGGCCACTCCGGTCAATCGACTGGTCAACGCCCAATCGTGAACGTGTAGGTGGCGCCAACACCGACGGAGACTTGATTTTCGGTGCCCTTTAAATCGATCAGCGGACTGTCGCCAGCCGAGCCGGCCAGGCGCTGATATTCGACGAAGGCCATCGTCGTCCATTGATTCGACCACGTATATTTCACCATCGAACCGGCGCCGACCGAGCGCAGCCCCGCCTTCGCTTCATAAGCCGGCAAACCGGTTGCTGCGGCGAGCGCTGGATCGATCGTGTAGTACGTGTGCATGAAGTCCGTATTGGCGACCGACAACCTTGGCCCGGCCGTCACCACCATGGCCGGTACCGGCCGCCATACGGCATCGGCACTGAAATCACCCACCAAGCCTTTGCCGCCGATGACGCTATTGCGCACCTCGACGCGAGTGCGCAGCGAATCAGCCGGCCAGAATTCGGCGAAGGCACCAGCCTCGATCGACAAATCCACGGTCCCGATGTGTTTGAAACCGCGTGGCGTGCCGCTGGCGATGTCGCGTTGCCAATGCCAGTTGGCCACCGCGCCCGCGCGAAAATTACTGGTCTCGACGACCTCGAAATCAAAGCCGTCGTTCGGGAGGGTCAGCCACTCTTTCTCGCCCTCACGGCGAACGTTCAAAAGCGGCCGGAAATTGACGGTATCGCGCTTGGCACCTTCGAACCGCGGTTCGAGCACCCCCCAGCCGCCAAGCGTCACGATCCAGATGTCGGGTTTGCCGCCCGGCGCATCCTCGGCGGCGGCCGGTGTGGATGCTCCACTAGAGAGTGCACCAATCAATCCAATACAACTAAAAACGCGCAACAGTACAGTAAGCCACGCGCCAGTAGCCCGCGCGGACGCGCGCAGACGGTCGTCGTCTCCGAAAAGGACATGACCCACTCTTCCCATAAGCCTTCGTGCCCTGGCTGTTGAACGGGGTCAATGGCGCGCAGAGAATTCTGGTGTGAGTGTGTTTTAATTGCCGATAGGAACATCGTGGCAACCGACGGTCACGACACGCAACACAGCAAGTCAAAGCGGGATCGTCGGTATTTGGCTCCGCGGGTAGGGGTCGAACCTACAACCTACCGGTTAACAGCCGGTTGCTCTACCATTGAGCTACCGCGGATCGCCTTACGCCCAGGGTCGCCCCGCGCGAAGCCGGACGATCAGGTCGCGAGGGTTTACGCGAAAACTTGTTATGAGTCCATACTCCGGCCCGAGCCAAGGCGCCGGATATCAGGCGCTGCGCGTTTCGCCGCGTCCCGCCAGCCTCCGCGCTCAGCGCTGCGTCAGGATCCAGCCGCTACCGGCCGCGCTCAAATTCAGGCCTTGTTGCGCCAAAACCACGGCCAGGCTCTGCGGGCCGCCGGGATAGCGCAACGACACCCGCGCGCCGCGTGTTGAGAGGCCTTCGACGTCGAGTTCGGAAATTTCAGGGATGCCGGAGAGCTGGCGGCTGATCCGCTGCCATTCGCCCATATCCCGGAATTCAACGGCGACCCTGAACGGGCTACCCACGGCGCTGTCGTTGTCACCCGGCCGCGGCACGGGGGCTGGCCGCGCAATTTCGCCACCGCCGTAACTGGCATTGGCGGAGCTGGCGCCATAGCCAGCACCTGTCGTGGATGCAACCCGGTCACCGCCACGCACATTGATGGCTTTCCAGCGGCCTTCGAGGACACCGAGCGCCACCACGGCGGACAATTCGGCGGTGTAGGCAAGATCCGGCCCATCCAGCCGGTACGTACGTTTCAGAATGAACGGCGCGACGGCGTCTTTGCCCGCCAACGTAACGCGGACCTTTTTCAGCCCGGCTTCGGGTTCGAGGATCGCGACCAGAATATCGTCGGCCTGATAATCGCGGGCAATCGTGCGCACAGCGCCGAGATCTCCCTCCATGGCCGCCTTGATCGTGTCGGCATGCACTTCTTTCTTGAGCGCCACCAGATTGACCGGTGCCAGGGCATTGGCGAGGTCCAGCCCCTTCCAGGCGTAGGTCCAGGCATCGGAGCCAGCGGCGTCCGAGAACGTCTCGGGAATACCGGCATTGGACCCTGCATCGGCACTGGCGGGCGCCTTATAAATCGGCACCAAGGTCATTTGTGGCGCCTGCCGGTCGAGGAATGGAATGTTTTCCCGGTCGAGCAGGCGGCGGACCGCTTCCGCCTGAAAAGAGAAGTCGTAACTCGCGATATAGTCCGTCGACGAATTCCGCTCCGAACGCACGGCAAAGCCGTCGACCATCTTGCCAGCGTCGACTGAACGGAGGCGGGAGAGCCGATTGTAGGCGGTTACCGGCACAACCCTTCGAAGCAGCGATCGGAATGCCGCCCGCTGACCTTCGGCGATCGCGCGCTCTTTGGCCGTCACGGCATCGGCGGCACGGGCCTCGATCGGATAATTCCCGATCGTGAAGACCTTATCCTCTTTCGGTGCGGCAAAGGCTGGCAACGAGCCCAGAACCGAGATTGGCACCGAGATTGGCACCAAAATGGCCGAACACAGTGCGGCGAGGAGATAAATTGCGGTTCGGCCACGGCGGGCGGCTGCCCTGCCTCCGTCTGGTCGATTGGTCCTGGTCATCACGAGCCTCCCCCCACTCTACGCGCAAGCACGGCCCCACATGTGCGCCAAGGTGCCTGAACGTACACTGCCGTGCGATCCGCCGGCTCAGACATACACCTGCAAGAGCGGCGGCGCGACTGCAAGCCGGTTGGCACCGCCAATGCACCCGAACCGCACATGCATCCACCGATTTTGGGGCAGAAGTACGATTATCCCATGCCGATCTCGACCGGGCTTATCGCGGGCGGCCACTTTTGCGCTATGATGCGCCGCAGAATGGCCGATGGCCGGTGTCACGACCTTGACACCCTCCACAACCCACTTCCTTTGCTGGACGTCCCGATGAGCCCGCCTGATCCGAAACGCAATGCCGCCCACACCTACCGCGATTCAGGTGTCGACATCGATGCCGGCAATGCGCTGGTGGAAGCGATTAAGCCGCTGGTCAAGGCGACCCGGAGATCAGGCGCCGATGCCGATCTCGGGGGCTTCGGCGGCCTGTTCGACCTGAAAGCGGCCGGCTTCCGCGATCCCATCCTGGTCGCCGCCAACGATGGCGTCGGCACCAAGCTCAAGATTGCCATCGATACGGGCCTGCACGGCACGATCGGCATCGATCTCGTCGCCATGTGCGTCAACGACTTGGTGGTGCAAGGCGCTGAGCCTTTGTTTTTTCTGGATTATTTTGCAACCGGCAAACTCGACGTCGCGAGTGCCCGACAGGTCATCGCGGGCATCGCGGATGGGTGTCGGGAGGCGGGATGCGCGCTCATTGGCGGCGAAACGGCTGAGATGCCGGGCATGTATGCCGCCAAGGACTACGATCTCGCAGGCTTTTGCGTCGGCGCGGTCGAGCGGGGCGAGGTTCTCCCGCGGACCGACATCGTTGCCGGTGACGTGCTGATCGGCCTACCGTCGTCAGGCGTCCATTCGAACGGCTATTCCCTGGTCCGGCGGCTGGCCGAACGGGAAAAGCTCGCCTGGGACGCGGCCGCGCCATTTGCTCCGGGGGTGACGGTCGCCGAAGCCCTCCTGACGCCAACGCGGATCTACGTGAAACCGGTTCTGGCCGCAATTCGCGCCACCGGCGGCAGCGGTCCAGCGGGTGCGGTGAAGGGGCTTTCCCACATCACCGGTGGTGGCTTGTCGGAGAATATTCCGCGCGTGCTGCCGCAAGGATTAGCTGCGCATATCGATCTTTCGAGCTTCAAGGTGCCGGCCGTGTTCCGTTGGCTGCGCGGGGCAGGAAACCTCGACGTCGCGGAGATGCTACGCACCTTCAACTGCGGGATCGGCATGATCGTCATCGCCGACGCCACGCGGGCGGCGCAAGTGATCGCCGCACTTGAAACAGCAGGTGAATGCCCCATCCTTCTGGGTGCGGTGGAAGCGGGTCGCGGTGCCAAGACGCAAGCCAAGGGCAAGGGCGAAGCCGAAGCGGTGCGGTATTCGGGCGCGCTCGGGTTCGTGGTATAGGTAGCTGTACCTCACACCAATTCTCGATGGCCAAAGCTCTGTGATAGGTGATGCGCTATGGAACGTACCGACGAATTGACCCGCGTGGTGGCGCAACTCTCCGACGAGCAACTCGCATCGTTGACAGACTTGGCGCGCACGATGACAGAGCGTCCGTTCTATGAGACGGCTCCTCCAGATGCCCTGGCATCGCTACAGCGCGGCTTGGCGCAGCTGAAACGTGGGGAAACGGTGACCTTGGATGAACTTGACGCCCGGCTCCGCACAGCATCAAAACCCGCACCGTGACGCGGGTTGTCCTTTCGCCAGAGGCAGTCGAGCGCCTGGAAGCTCAGATCGGCTATTTGCAGGCTCAAGGGGCAATCAACGCCGCTGACAGTTTGCGCCGCCGCGTCATGCAGTTTTTGGCGGAACACTTCGCGCACTTCCCAAGGACCAGGCGATACCTTTCAGAACAAGACGCCTGGGAAAGTTGGATCCCACGAACACGCATAGTGGTTTGGCATCGCATTGAAAACGACCACGTCTTGATCGCGACGGTTTGGAATACGGCGCAAAATCGGAGTGGGGCCAACCCATGAAAAAGCGTGTTGCCATCCTGATCTCAGGCCGCGGCTCGAATATGCAGTCGCTCATTCGGGCGATGCAGGAGCCGGGTTTTCCGGCCGAGCCGGCTGTCGTCATCTCGAACAGGCCGGAAGCGCTCGGCCTGTCGTGGGCACGCGACCACGGCATTCCGGCCGTCGCCATCGACCACAGATCGTTCGGCAACCGGGTCGCCTTCGAGGCGCGTCTCCATCAGGCCCTGCTCGAGCATGGCACCGATCTGATTTGCAATGCAGGCTTCATGCGTCTCCTGACCGGTGGTTTTGTCGACCGCTGGAGGGACCGTCAGCTCAACATTCATCCCTCACTGCTCCCCGCTTTTCCGGGGCTCGACACGCATCAACGCGTCCTTGATGCAGGTGCCCTGGTGACGGGCTGCACCGTGCATTTCGTACGGTTGGAGATGGATTCGGGGCCGATCCTGGCCCAGGCCGTCGTCGGCGTCATTCCTGGCGAGCCGGTCGAACATCTGGCTGCCCGCGTCCTAGAAGTCGAACACAAGCTTTACCCGATGGCGCTCAAGCTCGTGGCATCCGGCGCGATAAGTATAGTCAACGACACCGCGATTTTCCCCGCCGGCGTTGCCGTGTCGGCCCCTGTCATACTGCCGATTGTCCCGAACGGTCTGTCATGACCGAGCCAAACCTCAAGAAAAACGCCGATATATTCTGAAAAATCAACTCTGCGTCAGGGCGTTCATGGACTCCAGTCCCTTGGCGGTGATACCAACACGATCATGTCCGGACACATCATGGTTCATGCGTCGACGCAGCCTGCTTCCCGCCAACCAAGCTGGCCGATCGATCGAGCCGTTCTGCAACGAATGCTAGAGACAACTCGTTTGGCCTTGCCGCCGCACACGCCGATCGTAAAAACGGCCAATGAACTGCCCTGAAAACTGCCCGTAGAACGACCCAGAGAACCGCTATGAGTGAAACACCTGCGCATACCCAGGGCCTCGGCGAACAAGAGAGCATCTGGTTCAAATTGTCCGCCCTGCACAAGGGTGGCAACCACAATGCCATGTCCGTTCTGCTGCAACTGAGCGAACGCTACGGCGGCGTCATTCCGGTCAACATGGGAAACCAGCGCGTGGTGTTCCTGTCCGAGCCTGAGCACTTCAAGCGCGTGCTGGTGACCAAGGTCGACGACTACATCAAGTATTTCGACGGTTTGAAGCCGATTTTCGGCAAGAGCATGATTACCCATGACGGGGCGCTCTGGCAGAAGATCCGCATGCCGCAGCAGCCGGCGTTTCACCCCGATATGTTCGCGGAGTACGTGCCCTATTTCCTGACCGCCATTCGCGCCAAGATGGATGCCTGGGGGCAGCTCGCCAAATCGGGCCAGACGGTCGAGATGGTCGAGCAGACCTGGACGCTGGCGGCCGATATGATCTGCAAGGCGCTGTTTGATCGCGACATGCCGTTCAATCCGCACGTCGTCTTCAACTGCGTTAAAACCTACACCGACGTCGCCAATCACCGGTCCGTGCGCCTCAAGATGGTCGCGGGCGAAGAATTCGAGTTGACCGAGGAGAGCACGGCCAAGGCCATGGAGGTTTGGGCTGGCGTGCCGCCCGACGTCATGGCCGCCGACCCGGTCGAGGCCCGCGAGCGTACGCTGCTGAAAATGATCGAGGCAGCCGTTGCCGATCCCTCGATCCCCGAGTTCGACCAGCAGCAGGCGATCGACGAGATCAAACAATACCTGTGGGCGGGCACCGAGACGACGGCCTTGACGCTGGCCTGGGCGCTCTACGAAACCTCGCGCAATCCAGCCGTCGCCGAACGTATTCGCCAGGAAGGCGACAGCGTCTACGGCAACCAGTCCCGCGAACCCGCGGCGTCGGATTATTCGGGCCTCGCCTATACGCGTGCGGTGATCCAGGAAACGATGCGTCTCTATCCGCCGATTTGGGGCCTCATGCGCGTCGCCGCCAAGGCTGACGTGATCGATGGCAAGGACATCAAGGCTGGCGACCGCATCGTGCTGTTTGCCTACGGCACGCATCACTCTGCCAAATACTGGGAGGATCCGGAAGAGTTCCGGCCCGAGCGGTTCATGGGCGAGGCTGCGAAGAAGCGCAAACCCTATACCTATATCCCGTTCGGCGGCGGCAAGCGGTCGTGCATCGGCGGCGCCATGAGCCAGGTCGAGAATACGCTGGCGTTGTCGATGCTGCTCCGCCGCTTCCGCCCGGAGTATGTCGGCGACATTCCTGCTGGGATCAACGCGACTGTTACCCTGACACCCAAAGGCGGACTGCCGTTCAAAATCCGGGAATTGAGCTGAGCGTCACGGCCGCCGACACCGATTAACGGCCAGACAAAGAATTAGGCCCGGGAGCGACGCTCCCGGGCCTTCATTTTTGCGCGAACGGTGTTCGATGCTCACTGGATCGTTTCGATACCTGCGTCGGCGAGGGCACCTTCCTCGACCACTGTATCGGCGGCTGCGGCTTCCTCGATCAGCGCCAGCACGTCATCGTACTTCGGCGGGCTCTGGGCGAGCAGTTCCTGCACCTGACCACGCAGCGCAACCGGGCACGTGACGTTACCGATCCGCGGCACCGAGAAGGTCCAGAACTCCGTGTTCCACCGGCGGTTGACGAACGGTGTGAAGCGCTGGTCGTAGATCTGTGCCGGGGCGATGCTCACCACATGGCGGACGTCGGGCACTTCGGTCGGAGCGAGGCGGACAACGTGGCTGCCTTCCTCTTCGACAGCCACTTGCGAGAGATACTTCACGGCACCGTCGTAGTCGGGCTCGGGCCGGGAAACGAACGTCACAAAGCGTTCATAGGCGTTCTCTGGGATCGTCAGGTAGCCAATGGTCGGCACTGCGATCCAGAAGAAAGCTGTCCGCCAATGACGTTGCAGGAATGGCTTGAAGCGGTTGACATGGAAGCCTTGCTTCGGCGCGCTCAGCGTCAACTTCGGCACCAGATTGGCGGGCGCGGCAAGCCGGCCGAGCTTCAATCCGGCAGCTGCGACAGTCAACCGAACAGGCAGAGCCGCCGTCGAACGCAGAATGCTTGTGTTCGAGCGCAGGTTCGGTGCCAGCGTCGCCGTCGCATTGGTCGCGGGCCGGTTCACGTTTGCGTTCGTCGTGGCGTTTTTGGCGTTCGCGGCCGGGTTAGTCGTGCCGGGGCGGCCGTTCGGATTGGTCGGCACGTTCCCCGTGCGCAGGTTCGCGTTGGTGTTCGTATTCGCCCGGTTGATGTTGTTGGCTTGCGTGTTGCCCGTGCGCGGTAGATTGGCGCCCAAGCTGCTACGCTGGTTTGGCGCCAGGATCGACGGCGTATTGCGGCTCGCCAGGTTATTGCGGTTGGGGTTGTTGAGCTGAGCGTTGCGATTGGCGGTGTTGTTCTGCGACCGCGCCACTTGGTTGTTTAGGTTCGCCGAGTTTCTTGCCGGCGGCGCATTGCGCGCAGTCGACTGTGTGAATTGCGAGCGGCCCAAGTTGCCACTGTTCCCGCTGTTGCTGTTG
>JANXRM010000053.1 GCA_025353015.1 Hyphomicrobiales bacterium | reverse complement strand
CAGCGTCTCGTAGCTCTTCGACAGGTCCGAATCGACGATGGCCATGGCGCCACCGGTGCATTCGGTGACGTTCTGCCCGGTCATTTCGAGGTGCACGCCACCGGCATGCGTTCCCTCGGCATGGTGGATGGCGAAGAAGCGCTCCACCTCCTCCTTCACCCGCTGGAACGGCCGCGTCTTGTGGCCCGTCGTCGCCGTGATCGTGTTCCCGTGCATGGGATCACACGACCAGATGACGTTGCGGCCAGCCTTCTCGACCGCGCGAATGAGCTTCGGCAGATGCGCCTCCACCTTGTCGAAGCCGAAGCGGCAAATCAACGTCAAACGGCCGGCCTCGTTCTTCGGGTCGAGGATCTCGATCAGGCGCAGCAGTCCATCCGGCTCGATCGAGGGGCCACACTTGAGGCCAAGCGGATTTTCGACGCCACGACAGAACTCGACGTGGGCGTGGTCGGCCTGCCGGGTACGGTCGCCGATCCAGATCATGTGCGCGGAGGTGGCATAATACCGGCCCGAGCCCATGACCTCGTCGCGGCGCGTCATGGCCTGCTCGTAGCCGAGCAACAGCGCCTCGTGGCTGGTGAAGAACTCGGTCGTGACCAGCGCCTGCGCGTTCTGCTCGTTGATGCCGAGCGCGCGCATGATCTCGAGCGTGCGCGAAACCTCGGCCGCGAGCTTCTCGTAGCTCGCCTCGATGGGCTTGTCCTTCATGAAGTCGAGCGCCCAGCGATTGACGTTCTCGAGGCTGGCAAAGCCGCCCTGCAGGAACGCGCGCAGGAAGTTCAACGTCGCCGCCGATTGCCGGTAGGCCTGGAGCTGCCGGTCGGGGTCGGGAATACGGCTTTCTTCGGTGAACTCGAAGCCGTTGATGATGTCGCCGCGGTAGCTCGGCAATGTCTGGCCATTGACCTTTTCGACGTTCGACGAGCGGGGTTTGGCGAACTGCCCGGCGATGCGGCCGATCTTGACCACGGGCATGCCGCCCGCGAACGTCATCACCAATGCCGACTGCAGGAAGACGCGGAAATAGTCGCGGATGTTGTTGGCCGAGTGCTCCTTGAAGCTTTCAGCACAATCCCCGCCTTGAAACAGGAAACTCTCGGCCTTCGCGACCTTCGCAAGACGCACCTTCAGCGCATTGACTTCATTGGCAAAAACGAGCGGTGGAAACTTAGCGAGCTTGGCCTCGACGGCGGCCAGCGCCGCTGCATCGGGATATTCGGGCACCTGGACGATCGGTTTCGATCTCCAGCTGTCGGTGGTCCACTTCGCCGCCATGAAACAGTCTCCTTCAACGCTCACACACGCTCTTAACGCACGCACAGGCTCTTAACGCACGCACAGGCTCAACCATGCTCAACACACACAGAGCCTCAACGCCCACTCAACCATTGCCAACGCTGACAAAACGCGTCGCCGACGGCCGATGCCGCTGCAAACACGCGAATGATGGCATGATGGCGGGCTTATAGGACAACTTGTCGCTGAGGGCCAGCGGAAGGTAAGGATGATTTGGGGGTGGTGGCATTCAGCCCCGGGGCATTCGTCATCCCGCCACTGCTATTCGCTTTTGTCGAGACCGACCGGAATTTTGTCGAGACCGACCGGAACGATGACCGGGCGCTGACCTCCCGCACTTTTGATGCTTGCCAAGGGCATCAGTCGCGGCCCCCCAGTCGCATCGATCGTCCTGAAATGCGCTACCAGCTCCATGGTCCACCGGTCGCCTGTGGCCTCCAAACCGTGCATCTGCAGGCGCTCGATTGCCGCACTCAATGATTTGTAGAATTGACTCTCATCGTCGACATCAGCGTGAGCATATCTCATCGCAACCGGATTGCTCACCTTGTTGTATCTGAGGTATCTCGCGATTGCCGCTGCAGGCTCGAAGCTGAAAATTCCCCCACGACAGTCAAGAACAATGGCGCGCCTAGGATCTGCAATCGCCTCATTTGCAACGTTTTGTATAAACCGCGTAAACTTGACAGTCTCCGATATATTGCCACTGACACTATTGACGAACGACGTGGGATGGGCTCGCGATAGATCACCCTTGCCGGCGTACAGATTATGGAGAACGATCGTCGCCCCGACAAACAGCATCTGACGGATCCGCACGAGCGGAAGTTTCGATTGGTCGAGGTGGCCGAGATAGGCCGTCATTGCGACCCAAAACGCGGGCAAGCAAAGCTGCCCGGGAAAATCATACCGGCCTCCCGACGGCCAGAGCCCGTTGTACGCGACGAATTGCGACACATAGAGTGCGGCAATACTCGCGACCCCGACAGCAAACCATAGACTAGCCCGTTGCCATCGGGGCTGCGCCGGACGCTGCCACATCGCTCCGATGAGCAGGACAGTAAAGAGGCCCGGCATAAAAACATGTCGCATGCCGGCAAGAGCTAGATCTGTGCGGTGCGATACGCTGACCGTTTGCCCATAGAGATCCGTCCCGCGCAACGACAATTGCTGGACCATAACAGAGGCAATCCATAAATTCGGCAGCAGGCACCCGGCCATAATCAATGCAAGAAATTGTATCGATTGAGCCTTGCGATAGTTCAGGGCGATGATGCCGACGCTTAACGCCGCAAATGGCAAAAGCGTCTCCTTGCTACCGCAGAGGATGAACGTTCCCACGATCAGGCCGGCAAAAAAACGCTGCTTTGGCACTGCGGATAAAAATATTTGCAATGCGCATACGAGCCAGATGCCGAAACCGACCGATCCATATATTTCTGACGGAATGAGGCGTGCCCATACGCCACCCCAGAAACGAAGAAAGACCAGATATGATACGAGAACAACGGCCGCCGGAGTGCCGATTAATCTGATTGCCGACCAACCGACGCAGCCAAGAAATCCCGCGAACATGAACAATCGGGCCGCATACCACAAATGCGGGTTATCACCCCAGAGCGCAGTTTCCACGACCATCAACGAATAAAAGAAGGGCCGGTATCTCTGGCTCGACAATGGGCTGCCGACTTCGGTTTTGGTAACGACGGTATCCCAGACGTCGCTCCAAGGCAGACGCGTCGAATTGCCCAGGAAATGCATGATTTCGTGATCGTCGATAATCCCGAATTCCGCAAATAGGACTTGGCGTAGCAGAAAAACGGCAGCCAGGCCGAGGCTGCAAGCGCCGATGACAAATACACTGGGTTGGTATTTGCAGACGGCCGCGACCGGCTCCGAGTTGATCTTCGTCAGAAGCCACAGCAGCAATGCGCGCAATCGGCCTAGAAACATAATCCCCACCCGCATCATTGGCGCTGCAAGCGCGACTGGCTAACGTCGTGAAGTCCTGCATCGGAGCAAGCGGCTGCCCCTCACCTTAACCCTCTCCCCGCTCGAGTGCAGGGAACGGGGAGAGGGGATGCGTGCGCCGCACCGTTTTGAACCGTCACATCCTTGCCGCCTCGGCGCCTCGCCGCCCCCGCGCTCAACTCCCGCTCAGGCCGTGCGCCTCGGGAAAGAACAGGTCTTTCCAGCTGTCGGGCTTTTTCTTGAGGCGGCCGACTTTGTGCATGAAATTGACGAACGTCATGACGTTGACCGGCGTCGTCGTGTACTCGACCTCCGGATCGGAAACCATCTTTTCCAGGCTGTCGAGCGGCTCCTTGTCCTTGGTCGCCGCCAGATAGATCTCGGCTGCCGCTCTGGGATTGGCTTTGATGAAGGCGTTGGCCTCGTTGAAGGCCGCCATCACGACCGCGCAGAGTTTCGGGTTGGCGTCGTGAAAGGCCTTCGTTCCCACGAGCACGCCGTTCGTATGCTTGCCACCGAGCACCTCGTAGGAATGCAGCACCTTGGTCATGCCGGGTTTCGCCAGCAGGTAGTAATAGAAGGGCGAACTGGCGAAATGCGAGTTGATCTCGGAGATGCCTGAGACAACGGCCGCATAGGCGTCGGCATGCGACCGCGAGATCGCGATCTTGTCGAGCTTGTCATAGGCCGCATCACCCCAGAGCTTGGCGGCGGCCATTTCTAAGGCCAGCGCGTGGCCCGTGAGTTTCACCGCCGGCAACGCGATTTTGTCGGCATCCGTGAAATCGGCGATCGTCTTGACTTGTGGGTTACGGGTGATCAGGACATAGGGCATCGACTGCATGGCCGAGAGCGCCCGCACTTCACCCGGCGTGCCCACCGTCCGGTCCCAGATCGTCGCCAGTGTCGGCACGCCCGGGCCGATGAAATCAAGCTGGCCCGCGATCAGCGCATCTAATTGCACCGCCGGGCCCGAGTGCTGCAGCCACTGCACCTTGACGTCGCCAAGGCCTGCCGCCTTGGCGTTCGTCTCGATCAACCTCCGGTGCTCGATGACGATCATTGGCAGATAGCCGAGCCCGAACTGTTTGCCAAGGCGGATCTCCGCCACCTCGGCCCGCGCCAGTGACAAAGGCAACAGCAGCAAACACAACACGTAACAAATTGCGCGACCGATCATGCGTTGCTCTCCTCGTTTTTTCTCTGAGGCCTACCTCAGACACTTTGCGCCAGAGCCCGGACACGCTTGCGCTCAAAGGCCCCGAGCAGCCACGCGAACGGGATCGCCGCCAGCGAGGCCAACATATACAGCGTGAAGGCGTTGAGATAGCCGATCATGGCCGCCTGCCGGTTGATCTCGCGGGCGATTTTCGCAATGTCCGGCAGTGTCTCCACCGACCAGGCGCCGACCACCCAGGGCATGCTCAGGGCCGGGTTGAAGGGCGACAGAAATTCGCCAAGGCGGCTGTAGTTGGCGCCGGTCGCGTGAATGATCTCGGCCACCGACAGCGAGATGAAGAAGCTCGAGCCGATGTTGCGCATCAGATGGAAAATCGACATGGCCTCGGCGCGCGATTGTGGCGCGAGCGTCCGGAAAGCGGTCAACGACATCGGCACCCAGATGACGCCGATGGCGAGGCCCTGCAGGTAGCCGTTAGCAGCGAGCACGCTCTTGTCGACGTTGAGATCGATGGTGGTCAGCCAGTAGCCCGAGAGCGCATGCAGCGAAAAGCCCGTGATCATGCCGAAACGCGGATCGAGGCGGCCGAGCCAGTTCGACAGGAAAAATCCGGTCACCGCGCCGAAGCCGCGCCAACTGATGATGTAGCCGACGAGGCTGTCGGGAAACCCCGCGTGCGTCTGCAGCAACTGCGGCAGCAGGATCATCGGCGTGAAATTGAGCATGCCGAAGATGAGCACCAGCAGGAGCCCGAGCCCGTAGTTGCGGTCGAGCAGCAGGCGCGGATTGAGAAACGGCTTTTCGGTCGTCAGGCTATGCGCCAAAAACAGGTAGAACGAGATCGCCGCAAGCCCCGTGGCCGCGATGATTTCAGGCGACTGGAACCAGTCCAACCGCTGCCCGCGCGAGAGCACGAGTTGGGCCAGCGCCAGCGCACACGACAGCGCCAGAAACCCGGTCCAATCGAGCGCGGTTTTGGCGGAGCCGGGCTTGTCCTCCGGCAACGACGCCTGAAAGCCGAAGAACGCAGCGATGCCAAACGGCACGGTCAGGTGGAACACCCAGCGCCAGTTCCAAATCTCGGCGATGTAGCCGCCGACCGCGGGGCCGATGACGGGGCCGGCCATATTGGCGACGCCGAAGATCGAAATCGCCATGGCGTGCTGGCGGCTCGGAAACACGTTGAGCAGGATCACCTGGCCGAGCGGGACCAGGGCCGCACCGCCACCGCCCTGCACGATGCGCCAAGCGACGAGACTTTCCAGCGACGACGCAAAGCCACACAGCATCGTGCCCGTCGTGAATGTCGCCATGCTCCAGATCATGACGCGGCGGCTGCCGAAGCGGGCCACCAGCCAACCCGTCATCGGCGTCACGATGGCGGTCGCCAGAATGTTGAACGTCACCGTCCAGGCGATCTCGTCCTGGGTGGCCGACATGGCGCCCTGCATCTGCGGCTGCAGGCCCGACGCCACCAGGATCGTCGCGTTGTAGATGGTGGAACCGAGCACCACCGACGCCATGATCATCCAGCGCCTGACGACGGAAACCATGACGACGGGATCGGACGGCTGCATCAGGACGGCGCTCGCTGCGTACTGGGGACGTGGTCTGGCGTATGGTCTCGACGGGCGGTCCGCGAAAAGGCGAACGCGCACCCTCTCTACCGCATTGCAACAGATTGAGCCATGCACCTTGATGGGTAAGGCTATGCAGCAGATTTGGCGCATAGATCCGCGTCAGCGACTTGACAGTCTGTCGCCTGCCGCATGTGATGGCCCCCGTCATTCCGCAGCACAGACCCATGCACTGGCCCTGGCCATCCAGGACCGTCAGGCGCAACGCGGTCAACCGATCAGAGGGGCAGCCATGAACGTCATCGACAAGCCAACACAGTCGGGTGCTGCATCAGCAAGCCTCGAGTCCCTGGCAACGGGCTGGCTCGACGCCTTCGAGACCGCCCTCGACAAGCGCGACGCCGCAGCGATCGCGGCTCTCTTCCAGGCCGACAGCCATTGGCGGGATATCCTGGCGTTCACCTGGCACCTGACGCCGACGTTCGGCGCGAAAAACATCGCCGCCGGGCTCGCCGCGCATCAGGTCGCAACCAAAGCGCGCGGTTTCCACATCTCCGCCGATCGCACGCCGCCGCGCCGGGTCAAGCGGCTCGGCCAAGACGTGATCGAGGTGCTGTTCGCCTTCGAAACCGAGCTTGGCCGCGGCAACGGCATCGTGCGCCTCATTCCGCAGGGCGACGCCGTCAAGGCTTGGATTTTCTCGACCACGCTCGAAGAACTCAAAGGCCACGAGGAAAAAATCAACAAGCGGCGGCCGACTGGCGCTGCATTCTCGCGCAATTTCGGCGGCGAGAACTGGGCCGACATGCGCCAGCGCCTGGAGTCCTATGCCGACCGTGATCCCGCCGTACTCGTCATCGGCGCCGGTCAGTCCGGGCTCGCGATCGCGGCCCGCCTCAACCAGGTTGGCGTCGACACGCTGGTCGTCGAAAAGTGGGCGCGCATCGGCGACAACTGGCGCATGCGTTATCATTCGCTGGCGCTGCACAACTCGATCGAGGTCGATCACCTGCCCTACATGCCGTTCCCGCCGACCTATCCGAAGTATGTGCCCAAGGACCAGCTCGGCGACTGGTTCGAAATCTACGCCCGCGCCATGGAAATCAACTGCTGGACATCGACCGAGTTCACCAGCGGCAGCTGGGACGCGGACGCCAAGTGCTGGGTCGCGAAACTGAAACGCGGCGACGGCACCGAGCGCGTGATGCGGCCGCGGCATATCGTGTTCGCCAACGGCGTCAGCAGCGTTCCCTATGTCGCGAAGTTGCCGGGTATGGAGAGTTTCAAGGGCGACGTGCTGCACTCGGAAGGTTTCAATAACGGCGAGCCCTGGAAGGGCCGCCGCGCGCTCGTCATCGGCACCGGTACCAGTGGCAACGACATCGCGCTTGACCTGCATAGCTGGGATGTGAAAACGACCATCGTGCAGCGCGGCTCGACCACGGTCGTCTCGATCGATCCAAGCGCCAAGCTCAACTATGCGCTTTATGAGGAGGGCCCGCCGCTCGACGATTGCGACATCATCGCCACGTCTTCCACGCCGCCGCTGCTGATCAAGGCCTATCAGCTCTCGATGGCCCGCATGGCCGAACTCGACAAGGATATGATCGAGGGTCTCAAGGGCATTGGTTTCAAGTACGACATCGGCGAGGACAACACCGGCCACCAGATGAAATACCGGCGCCGGGGCGGCGGCTACAATCTCGACGCCGGCAGCTCGGCGTTGATGATCAAGGGCGAGATCGGCCTCTTGCAATACGACCAGATCGAGCGCTTTTGCGAAAGTGGCGCCTTGATGAAGGACGGCACGAAAGTAGCCGCGGACCTCATCGTGCTCGCGACCGGCTACGAGCCGCAAGCGGAGCTGGTCACCCGCGCTCTCGGGCCCGACGTCGCGGCCAAGGTCGGCCAGGTCTGGGGCACCGGTCCCGACGGCGAGCTTGCCAACATGTTCAAGCGGACGCCGCAAGAGGGCCTCTGGTTCATCGCCGGTGGCCTGCCGCAGTGCCGCATTTATTCGAAATACCTGGCGCTGCAGATCAAGGCCATCGAAGAGGGCATGATCGGGTTGAAGCGCTAAGTGAGAACGGCGGGCAATCGCCGCGTCCCCACAGGAGAACCGAATGCCCACGTCCGCCAAAACGCTCGCAGCTGCTGTCGCTGGCGCCATCACCCTGGCGCTGGCCGCGTTGATGCAGTTCTCCGGCAGCACCGGCGCGCAACAACCCGGCGCGCAACAACCGGGCGCGCAACAGACGGTTACGCTCGATCCGGCCGTCATCGCGTTCAAGCTGCCGGCGCAGATTTCGTGGATCGACAATCCCAAATCCGGTAATCGCACGGCCGTGCTGCAAGGCGATCCCACGAAGCCCGGTCCCTACGCGGCGCTGCTGCAGTGGTTGCCAGGGAATATGAGCCGGCCGCATTTCCACCCGAACGATCGGCATTTCATCGTCGTCTCGGGCACGTGGTGGGTGGGCTCCGGCGGCAAGTATGATCCGGACGCCACCGTGCCCATTCCCGCGGGAAGCTCCGTCACGCATTTCGCCAAGGGCGTGCACTACGACGGCGCCAAAGGCGAGCAGGCAACGATCCTGGTCTGGGGCGAGGGTCCGGCCACATCGTCGCCATTCGCGTTGCCAGCGCCGAAGTAAACGCGCCGCAGCGGGGTTTTCCTCACCCTTTCGGCAACGACGCCAGCGCCGCATCGACGGCATCGCCGAGGCGCTCCACGATCCGGTCGACATCGGCATTCGTCACGATGAACGGCGGGGCGAGCATGTTGTGGTCGCCGAGCCGGCCGTCGATGGAACCGGGCATCGCGTAGCAGGCGAGGCCGCGCGCCATGGCTTCCTTTTTTACGCGCGCGTTGAGCTTGAAGGCAGGATCGAACGGGGTCTTTGTGGTGCGGTCGGTCACATACTCGATCGCCCAGAAAAGCCCGCGCCCCCTGATGTCGCCGACGTGGTGGTGATTGCCGAAACGTTCGCGCAAGCGGCGCTCCAGGTGCTGTCCCTGCGCGCGCACGTTGGCCAGCAGATTGTCGCGCTCGATTGTTTCCTGCACCGCCAGCGAGGCCGCACAGGCCAACGGGTGCGCCAGATAGGTGTGGCCGTGTTGAAAAAGGCCGGAGCCGTCGCGGAAGCCGCCGAAAATTTTACCCGTCAATAAAACCGCGCCGATCGGCTGGTATCCGGCACCAAGCCCTTTCGCGATCGACAAGAGATCCGGCGCGATGCCTTCCTGCTCGCACGCGTGCAACGTGCCCGTGCGCCCCATACCGCACATGACTTCATCGAGAATGAGCAGCACGCCGTGGCGGTCGCAGATCTCGCGTATGCGTTTGAAGTAGCCCGGCGGCGGCGTGGTGCAGCCTTGCGTGGCGCCGCCGACCGTTTCGGCGACGAAGGCCGCGACAGTATCTGGTCCGAGCTCGCGGATCTTGTCGTCGAGTTCCTGCGCCAGGCGTTGCCCGTAGGCCTCCAGCGTTTCGCTCTCGTGCTTGTCGCGATAGGCATAGGGCGGCGAGACGTGCTGCGTTTCAAACAGCATCGGCGCGAACTGTTGGCGTCGCATGGCGTTGCCGCCAACCGCCAGCACGCCCAGCGTATTGCCATGATAGCTCTGCCGGCGGCCGATGAAATGCCGGCGTTGCGGTTGGCCGGTCTCGACGAAGTACTGCCGAGCCATTTTCAGCGATGCTTCCATCGCCTCCGAGCCGCCAGAGACGTAGTAGACGTGGACTAATTCGCGGCCGGCCGGCGCTGGCGGCGCGTGCGCGACGAGATTATCGGCCAATCGTTCGGCAATCTCGGTGGTGAAGAACGACGTGTGCGCATAGGCGAGCTTGTCGAGCTGCGCCCGGATCGCGGCATTGACCGCGGCATGACCGTGGCCCAGGCACGACACGGCGGCACCGCCCGAGGCATCGATGTAGCGTTTGCCATCAGAGCCGATGATCTCGATGCCTTCGCCACCGGCCGCCATCGGCAAGCTGTCGCCGCCGTGGATCTGGCGATGCAGAATTCGTGTCGGCCGTTGCGTCATGCCGTGCCTCGCTTGATTTTGCGGCTGCGTTTTGTTGGAGCGGGTCTCACGCCAGCTCGGCGCGCATGTCCTTGATCAGCTGCCGCATCGTCGATTTTTCTTGTGGGCTGCTGCAGGGGATCGAAAACTCGATATCGGAGACGATGCCGCCATACCGCTGCACCAGCTTGCGGCCGATCTCGTCGTAGGTGCCGACCGTCGCGTAGGTGTGCAGGATCTCGTCCGTGATGCGGCCCGGCATTTCTTCCCAGCGCTGCGCTTTCGACAGCACCGCCATCTCGTCGGCGAGCGCACCGAGCCCGTGCAAATCGAACGTCGCACGATAGGCCGGCGTCGAGCAGTAGAACGCGACGCGCGCGCGCACATCCCGCAACCGCACCTCGAGCGTCGCCTTGTCGGGCGCGGTACAGACCAGCGGCTTCATAGCGACGGCGAGTTTCATTGGATCGCGGCCGGTGCGCGCGGCGCCTTCGGCAACGGCGGGCAGCATGACCTCGCGGATATAGCGTGGCGTGCACACGGGATGCGGGCGCAAGCCATCAGCCACTTCGCCCGCAACCCGGCACATCACGGGATTGACGGCCGCCAGATGAATTGGAATGTCTGGGAATTCGATGGGGCCCGGGTCGAACAGCGGCACCATCAGCGAGAGCTTATAGTGCGTACCCTGGTGATCGAGGGGCACGCCCTCCTGCCAGCAGCGCCAGACCGAGCGCACCGCCAGCACGTAATCGCGCATCCAGGGTCCGGGGGGATGAAACGCCAGCCCGTAGCGCCTGATGATATGGCCGCGCACCTGACTGCCCAACCCCAGCACGAAGCGGCCCTTAGACAATTTCGCCATCGTCCAGGCGGACATGGCCGTCGTCGTCGGGCTGCGCGGAAAAGCCATCGCGACCGCCGTCGTCAAGCGGATGCGGTTCGTCGACGAGGCCGCCAGCGCCATCACTTGATAGGGGTCTTCCTTGGTCTCCTCGACTGCGACGCCGTCGAAGCCCAACTCCTCGACGAGGGCCGCGTCAGCCGCCACCTGGCCGATATCCAGCGGCTTGTCGGCAGCCCGAAGGCCCGGGTCGAGCTTGCCGAGCGGCAACAACGTTTCGATGCGCATGGGCGGTGGGATCCTTGGGCGGCAAACGAGCACGGTCACTGTTCCTGGCCCGACAATAGCCCAATGTCACGCCTCCTGCCAACGCATGGCGCGATCAAGCCAAAGCGGCCATCGAACCGTAGCGTGCAAAAACCGAAGGCGCATTGCACCAGTTCCGTCCCCTCACAACGGCAGCCGGATCACGGCTTTCAGGCCCCCCATGGGGCTATCACCCAGGATCACGTCGCCGCCGTGGCTGCGGGCGATATCGCGGGTGATCGCGAGGCCGAGGCCGGAATTGCCGTCGTCCTGATTGCGCGCATGATCCAGCCGGTAGAACGGGCGGAACACGTTCTCACGCTCGGCCTCCGGCACGCCCGGACCGCTGTCCTCCACCTCGATCCGAAGCCAGCCACGCTCGGTGGCGCCGCGCAATTGCACCTTGTCGCCGAACCGCGCCGCATTGGACAACAGGTTGGTGATCGCCCGCTTCATGGCGATGCGCTTCAACGGCACGATCAGCTTGCGCCGCCGCCGGCTCATTTTGAATTCGACGGGAGCGCCAAAATACTGTGCCTCTGCTTGCACTTCCTCGAGCAGATCATGGACGTTGGTCGGCACCGCCATCTCGCCGCCGTCGCCTTTCGCGAACGCCAAGTAATCCTCCAGCATATGCTGCATGTGCAGCATGTCCGAGCGGAGTGCAGCAACCTCGCTGCCTTCGCCGAGAAACGCCAGTTGCAGCCGCATGCGCGTGAGCACGGTGCGCAGGTCGTGGCTGACGCCGGCCAGCATGGTCGTGCGCTGATCGACGTGCTGGGTGATGCGCTCGCGCATCTCGATGAAGGCGGTCGCGGCCTGTCGCACCTCGCGGGCACCACGCGGCGTGAAATCGTCGGGCACCGGCCGTCCCTTGCCGAAAGCATCGGCCGCCTCCGCCAGCCGCAGGATTGGCCGGATCTGGTTGCGCAAGAACAGGATCGCCACGGTCAGCAGCACAAACGAGGTCCCGAACATCCAGGCGAGGAAAATGTGCGAGTTCGACGCATAGGTTTGGCTGCGCGTCGCGATGAAGCGCAGCGTCGCATAGTCGTGCTTGACGCGGATCTCGACCTTGCTCGATTGGCCGACCGTATCGATCCAGAATGGCTGGTGCACATGGCGCCGCAACTCCGTCGACAGCGTCTTGTCGAGCAGCG
>JANXRM010000522.1 GCA_025353015.1 Hyphomicrobiales bacterium | reverse complement strand
CCGATGCGCGTGCTCATTTGCGGGTCGCTCTATCTGGCCGGTCAGGTTCTGGCGCTGCAGGACGGGTTGCAGACGCAAACGAACTGAGGGCCCCCGCACTGCTGCGGAAGCCCTCAGTTCGTTGAGCCCGTGCCGGTTTACACCTGACGATCAGGCGTCGGTGGACGACTTGATCCAGGCCTCGAGCTTGGTCTTCTGAACGAGCGCGCCGACCTGCGTCGAGGCAACCTTGCCATCCTTGAAGACCATCAGGGTCGGCATGGCCTGGATCTTGTACTTCTGGGTGATGCCGGGGTTCTGGTCCACGTCCACCTTCACGACCTTCACCTTGCCGGCCATTTCCTTTGCAACGAGATCCAGAGCCGGAGCCATGGCTTTGCAGGGGCCGCACCATTCGGCATAAAAATCCACCACGACCGGCTCTTTCGAGGCGAGCACTTCGGTCTCGAAATTCGCATCTGTCACGAACTCAGTCATGATCGTCTCCCTTAGGCGCCGATGAGCCGGCGATTCCAACTTGTCATTGAATACCGGAATCTAGGAAGCCACCCCGCAGGCGTCAAGGCTCTGCATACAAGCTGTAACCCTGGGGCGGGGCGGTTCAATGCTCGCAACAGGCGCAGACCGTCGGGTCGAGCCTGCACTTGAGACCCGACACCGCGGGCGCCGACGCCAACCCCGTCGGGTCTCGCAGGAATAGGCCTCTACCCGACCGGCGGGTGTGCTTCGCCCCTCTCGGCCTAGATCCGGTAGACCTTGGCGGCGGTGCCGGAGAACATGGCCGTTCGTTCGCTCGCCGAATAGCCCTTCGAGAGCAGCTTGAACGAATTCCACAGCACCGTGTAGCTACAGCTGAGCTTATCGACCGGGAAGTTGCTTTCGAACATGCAGCGTGAGGGCCCGAATTTCTCGATTGTGTAGTCGAAATAGCGGCGGGTGGCTTCCGCAAGCTCCTGGCTGGTCGGCGGTTTCGGGCGCTTCTCCCAATGGTAGCCGTTGACCTCCATGTTCAAGCCGCCGAGCTTGGCGAACACGTTAGGGCATTTCGCCAGGTCGTCGATGCCGGCCTTCCAATGGCCGAAAACCTCGTCCTGCTTGCCGGCATAAGGTCCGATCCCGCAGGGGCCCCCGAAGTGATCGAGAATGAGGGTCGTGTCCGGGAAGGCGCGGGCGAGATCGGTGGCCTCCGCGATCTGGGTGTGTGCGCACCAGATCTCGAAGCTCATCTTCCGCTTGGCCAGATGCTTGAAGCCCGAGCGGAAATCGGCGCGCTGCATCAGGCCGTCGCCCGGTTCTGTGCGATGGTTCGGGATTTCGGGGCTGGCGTGCCAGAAGAGGCCGCGCCGGATGCCGCGGAAACGCCCGCCACCGGCAGCAATTTGTGCGTCCAGCACGTCGGCTGCCAAGTCGCCGATGCGCAGGTCGACCGTGCCGATGATAGCGGCGGCGATGCGCGTCTTGCCGTAGAGGCCGGAGGCCGATTGCGCGGCGATGCCGTTGACGTACTCGGTTTCGCCGACTGGGCGGAAAGCCTCAGGGCCGTCGGTCTTGAACATGGCGCCGCATTCGATGAACACGGTCGACACGATGTTATGGCCACCGCCGACATCGGCCATCATCTCGTCGAGCATGTAACGGCTCTGTATGGCGCCCGGCCGCTGGTCCCACAGATGATGATGCGGATCGATGATGGGCAAATCAGGCTCGAGCGCCGCCTCCTTTACGCCTTGCAGCCACGCGTCGTTTTTCGAATGCGCCACCATGGTCGGTTCCTCTTGCTCGTTGGGTCACTCGTGGGGTTTGCCGCATCCTAACGCCTGATACCGCCAACGTCGTAGGGATATCTCGGCGCCGATTGCCAACCGCGCGCGCACTGCAAACCAACCCGTCGGCACCGTGATTGACCCCACTGGCCGGTCGTGATCTGATTTGTAGTCTCAATCCAGGGAGGAGCACGCATGGCAACCGCACAAGGGGTCGAGGCACAACGGGTTGAGGCGGGCAACCGCCGCATCAAAGTCAAAGCCATCGCCGGCTCCTGTGGCGCTGAGATCAGCGGAGTCGATCTGCGCCATATCGACGACGAAACCTTCGCCGAAATCTACGACGCCTGGCTTGAGCATCTCGTCGTGTTCTTCCGCGACCAGACCCTGACGCCCGAGGAGCAGATCACCTTCGCCAAGCGCTTCGGCGAGATCCACCATCATCCCTTCATCAAGGGCATGGAGGACTACCCCGACATCCTCGAGATCATCAAGGAAGAAGGCGACACGCGCGCTTTCGGCGAAACCTGGCATACCGACCAGATGTTCAACCCGAAGCCCGCCAAGGCAACGATCCTCTACGCCAAGGAAACGCCCGATGCCGGTGGCGACACCATGTTCGCCAACATGTACCAGGCCTACGACACGCTTTCAGAACCCATGAAAGCAATGATAGGCGGTGTCAAAACCTGGAATGTCGGCAGCCGCAAAAAACTCAGCGAAACCGACAAGCACGGCAGCGTCAGTGAAGGCCGCTACAAGGGCAACGAGAAGATGGCGGCCAAGGTGCGCGATCCCGGCGAGCTCGTCACCGAGGCTGCCCACCCGCTGGTGCGCACGCATCCGGAAACCAAGCGCCGCGCGCTCTATCTCGGCAATCACGCGATCGGGTTGCATGGCTTCAAGGATGCCGAAGCGCGGCCCGTGCTGGACTACCTCAAAACCCACGCGATTCACCCGGAATTCATCTGCCGCTTCCGCTGGGAGGTGGGCTCCATGGCGATCTGGGACAACCGCTGCACGATGCACCGCGCGCTCAACGACTATCCCGGCAAGCGCCGGCGCATGCACCGCATCACAATCGCCGGCGACACGCCGTTTTGACGTGCGGGGGCGGCAAAAGTATTGCCGCCTCAAATTCCCCGGCACTTCGGGCGTTGGAACAACTTCCAAGGATCGGGGAATTCGCCGACCGGGATTTCGATCAGCGCCGGCTCGTCGCGCTGCAAGGCGGCTTTCATGCGGGAGCGCAGCTCGGCTGGCGTGGTCGCTCGCGCCGAGGCGATGCCGAAGCTCTCGCCGAGCTTCACGAAATCCGGATTCGTCAGGTCGCTGGCGATGACGCGGCCTTCGTAGCCCAGTTTCTGCAAGCGTTTGACGTTGCCGTAGGCGTTGTCGGTGAAGACCAGCGACACGACCGGGATGTTGTGCTTGGCCGCCGTCGCCAGCTCCTGCACGCCGAACATGAAACCACCGTCGCCGGAGATCGACACGACGCGTTTGTCGGGCCGTGCCGCCTGCGCGCCGAGCGCCACATTGAGGCCCCAGCCGAGCGTGCCCTGATAGCCCGATGAGAGATAGGTGCGCGGGGCGTAAACCGGGTACATGACGCGGCTGCAGTAGGAGACCTGTGTCAATTCCTCGACCACAATGCCGTCTTCGGGCATCTCGGCGCGAATCGCATCGATCCATTGTTTCTGGGCGCTAAGTGGCGCCAGCTCCTTCGTGACCTCGGCCTCGATGTCCCGGAGTTCGTCGGTGCGGCTGGCACGCTTCGACAGGTGCCGCGGCAGACGTTTGAGCAACGCCAGCAGCGCGTCCTTGCAGTCGGCCGTGATCGCGAGATCGGGCTTGCGGATGCGGCCCGGCCGCGTCGGGTCGATATCGAGGTGGATGACTTTCATCTCCGCGTCGGTGCCCCAATCGTACTGCTGATGCAGCCGGGTGCCGACGCCAAACACCACATCGGCGTGTTTCCAGAGGCGATAACCGCCGGTCACGCGCACCGAAAGACGATGCCGGTGGTCGAGGACGCCAGCGCCCGTCCGGTGCGTCATGACGGGCGCTTCCAGCATTTCGGCCAGTTGCCGGATCTCGGCGCTGGCCTCGAGCGCGCCGCCGCCAGCCGAGATCAACGGCCGCTTCGACGCCGCCAGCATTTTCGCCGCCGCCTCGATCTGATCCTCGTCGATGGCGGGCGTCTGCCGCCGCGCGGGCTCCGCGTCAAACGCCACATCGGCGGCCTGCTTCCACATATCCCAGCCGCATTCGATGCCGACGGGCCCCGGCATGCCGCTCAACAATTGACGGAAAGCTTCTCGTGCCTTTGGCCCTGCGTCTTCGGGCCCGTCGATATGCCCCGCCCACTTCGTCAGCGTCTTCATGATGCCGAACTGGTCCGGGATCTCATGCAGAAAGCCGAGCCCTTTGCCAATGCGCGCCTCGAAGATCTGGCCAGAAACCGCAAGCAGCGGCACGCAGAGCGACTGGGCCGTCGCAAGCGCGGTCGTCGTGTTGAGAAAGCCTGGCCCGGGCACCACGCAATAGGCCTGTGGCTTGCCGGTGGCGAGTGCCGCGCCAAGCGCCATGTAGGCCGTCGCCTGCTCGTGGCGGGCATTGATGGGCCTGATGGCGCCGCCGATGCGGGCCAAGGCATCGAAGAAATCGTCGTTCTGAACGCCAGGCAGGCAATAGAGCGTGTCGATGCCGTTGGCGATCAGGGTTTTGATGACGCTTTCGGCACAATTGAGTTTGGCGAGATTGGTGGCCATCGGGGGATGCCTCTCGATTTCGGGCGGGTGGTCGAGAGCCATCGTGGCATGGAAACCGGCGGTGCGGGAATAGGTCGAGGACACTGGCTGTGGGAACAGAGCGCTGGCCGTGGGAACACGCCTTGGGAATAGCTGCTTCAATCCCGCGGGATGCCCCCGGTTTTGCCATCTTGTGCCGTTAACCCTGTCAGGGCTGGAGGGCGCGACATGCCTTGGGGAGATGCGGCATGCGTCCCATGACGTCGATTGTTGCGCGACTGAACCAAGAACCGTTCGCGGTCCGCCGCCGCCGCCGCCTTGGTGCGTTCCGGCCGGCGTATCGGCTGGATATTGCGCGGCTGACGCTGAATTGGCCGAAAGTCGAGGATCTGGCCGACAGCTTCCCGGCGCTGCTGTTTGCGTTGGCGACGGGCTATGGCACGGCGAAGCTGCGCGAGACCGCCTTTCGCATGGTCGATGACGGGGCGCCGCTGAAAGACGTCGCAGCCGCGCTGGGGTTACCGATGTGGCTGCGCCGTATTCCCAGTGAAGCCTTCACGCAGGCCTTGCCGGTGCTGCCGGCCGATCCCGACTTTGCCGCTGCCATTTTGCCGCGAATTCCGGAGTGTCCGCGTGAGTGCGGTATCTGGTTCGACCGGGTGCAGACGGCGTTCACGCTCGCTGGCCACGATTTCGCCTTGTGGGCGGCCCGCGACCCCCGGCTGATGCCGCCTGCAACGCCAGATGAAACCTGGCAGTGGCTGCTCGCCTGGTCTTGGGCCAGCCGCGCGCCGCGTGCGCCCGGGCACGCTTTGCTGCGCACGGCGTGGAGTGCGGCGATGACCTGGAAGCGTGCGCAGGAGGAAGTCGGCATCTGGCGCAAGCGCATCGATCTCGTTGGTGCCTTGGCGCATGCCGATCGGGACCCCTGGTTCGCCAATGGTCATGTGCTGGACTACGACATCGTCGGGCTGAACACCGTCGCCGCGGTGCTGGCCGAAAGTGCGGCCATGGAGAATTGCCTGGATCAATATGCAGCGCACCTTGCCTACGGCCGCATTCGCGTCTTCAGCGTCCGCCGTGACGGTCGTCCCATCGCCGATGTCGAACTGGCGCTGCGCTCCGATGACACCACAATGCCAACCATCGCCCAGGTGCGGGGCCCTCGCAACCGCCGCGCGCCGCCGTCGGTCTGGCAAGCCGTCCACGCTTGGCTCGGGGCGCAGCCGTTCCGGTCCTTGAATGCCGCCCCGACCCCCGCGACGTCCAGCCGTGAGGCTCTGAAGGTGTTCTGGGAGCCCTATGTACAAGCCCTTGAGACAAGCGGTTATTCGGCGCGGCTCGTCAGCCATTTGACCGGCGCCGGGCCGCGGCGGAGCCCACGAACGCGTTCCGACAGCCTGGCCGCCGCCATCCGTGAAGCCATGGGGCCGGGCATGATCCGGCGCCTGCCGGGCGGGTAGGGGAGGCTCGATGACTTGTCAATACGGCGATTGGCGTCAGCAATCGTAGGTGCGCATGTCCTGCGCAAATCAGGCGCCCGAACGCCTGAACCTTTCCATTTCGGACATAAGGGAAAGGGTATAGAGAGACCGCGTGCCGGCAGGCGCAGGCCATCAACCAGTCGTAAAGATATGCTACCAGCTTACGCCCGTGTGTGTGCGAAGAAACCGGCAGACTCTTCGGCAATAGCCGGACGAAGTGTCGTGATAGCCGGACCCGACGTTGATCTCATCGGCGGCCGGCGCGATGCAACGTTAACGTTGCAGTGCTGCAATCTGACCGTCGAACCAAACAAGGTCTCTCGGCAGTGTCGCGTTGTCGGGCGAG
>JANXRM010000499.1 GCA_025353015.1 Hyphomicrobiales bacterium | reverse complement strand
CGGAGGCGCTCAGGAGCCAGGCAGGCGCACCGGCGACGCTCGCCGCAGTTCTTGGCCATCTTCTCGACGACGAGTCGCTCATGCTCGTCTTCACGTCTGGTGCGAGCGTGGACCCAGTCGATATGCAGTCCGCCTACCGTCGGCTCGGTGGCGCGCCTATTTGGGACAGCGTGTGATGACCAGGATTTCCGTGCCGTCGCGAGTGGTCGCCGACGGCTTCCGGATCGGGATCGACCTCGGAGGCACAAAGATCGAGGGCGCCGGGTTCTTGCGGGATGGACGGGAATGCGGACGTCGGCGTGTCGCCACGCCACGTGATGACTATGCCGCGACGATTGCGGCGATCGCCGATCTCATAGCAGGGATCGAGGCGGCCGTAGCCGGAACTGGCGCGGCCCTGGCGGCGACTGTCGGCATAGGCATGCCGGGATCGATCGCACCGGCCAGTGGTCTCGTGCAGAACGCCAATTCGACCTGGCTCAATCAAAGGCCATTCGCTCGGGATATCGAGGCCCGCCTCTGTCGTCAGGTCCGGCTCGCTAACGATGCCAATTGCTTCGCAATGTCAGAGGCAACCGATGGGGCCGGTGCGGGTGCGGCATCCATTTTCGGCGTCATTCTTGGCACCGGCTGCGGTGGCGGCATCGTGCTCGACGGCAAGGTGATCAACGGTCCCCGTGCCATCGGTGGCGAATGGGGGCACAACCCATTGCCGTGGAGCGGACCTGACGAACACCCGGGCGCCAAATGCTGGTGCGGCCGGATGGGATGCATGGAAACTTGGGTGTCGGGGCCGGGGCTTGCCGCCGACCATCACCGCGTCACGGGGGAAGATTGTGATGCAGCCGAGGTTGCACGACGCGCGGCTGCGGGCGATGGGGTGGCGACCGCGACGCTGGCGCGCCATGCCTCGCGTCTTGCTCGAGGTCTTGCACAGGTTGTCAATCTGATCGACCCCGACGTCGTCGTGCTCGGCGGCGGGTTGGCGAACATGGGCGGGCTTTACGAAGTGCTGCCGGGCCTCATGGCGCCCTACATTTTTGCCGAGGAATCCGGCGTTACCATCAAGCCGCCGCGCTGGGGCGATGCTTCAGGGGTTCGCGGTGCGGCTTGGCTGTGGCCGTGAGCCTGGTTGGGAGTCTGGCTTGTGATGCCGGCTGGCGTGGGCGGCTAGGATCAGCCGAGGAGAAGTCGCTGGATCTCGGTCCAGCTTTTGGTATCGGGCGCAATCAACAGGCCGCCTGAATTGTCCCCCGGACGATAGGGCGTGCCGTCGTGCTTGGCGAAATGAAAGCCCTGTGCTTCGGCAAGCGCTAATCCGGGCAGGTGATCCCAAGGCTCCGACTTGTTGTAGAGCGCGAAGTGTGCCTGACCGGACAGCAGTTTGGGGTACTCGAGGCCGGCACAGGTTGCGCCGTCGATGCCGGCGAACAGTGGCGTGGCTGCGTCGATGCGGCGCTGGCGCTCGGGCGTCATCATTCGCCGGCCGGTGATACCGCGCATGCCTGAGAGGGTGGCTGGCGGCGTTTGCGAGGGGAGGCGCTGAAACGCAGCACCACTGGAGCGCCAGACACCGTCGGCTCGCCCGCCGCAGACGAAGTCGCCCGTGACTGGCGCGTAAATCCACCCGGCCATGAGCGTGCCCCGGTCAACGAGGCCGACCATGACCGCGAAATCCGCGCTGCCTTTGGCGAAGGCGCTGGTGCCGTCGATGGGGTCGATGACCCAGACAGGGTCATCGCTTTGAAAGAGAGCTAAGCCGCGCGGGTCGGCATGTACGCCTTCCTCGCCGACGACTTTGGAGCCTGGAAGTAGGCTGGTCAGTTGCCGCGACAAAACGATCTCTACGGCGCGGTCTGCCGCGGTGACGAGATCGTCGGGACCAGCCTTTTCGGTGATGTCACCCTGGCCGAGGTTGCGCCAGCGCGGCATCGCCTCCAATGCGGCCACCTGCCGGATGATGGCCGCGACGCGCTCGATGTCCACGCTGACCATTGATGTGTCCGTAGTGTTGCGACAGTGTTGCGACTGGCGATCGGCGTTCCGTTCAAGCCTCGAGCGAGATCGCAACCTCGCCGCAACCGTCGATGACGCCCTTGAGCTGATGCTTTCCGGTTAGCCAGTTCATGCCGATCAGGCTGCCGGTGATCACTGTTTGGCCCTTGGCGAGTTTTTTGCCGCGCTTTGCCATGGCCGGCGCCAGCACTTGGAGGGCCCGGATCGGGTCGACGCTCTTGCCTTCCTTGTGGACTTTGCCATCGACGAGCAGGCGGCCGGGAACCGCCTTCAAATCGCGCGTCCGCCAGCCATCGAATTTCGGTCCGAGCACGAGGCCGGCGTTGAGGATGCAATCGGCCAGCTTAATGTGCTGGGCCAAGTTGTCGGGATCGGCAAAACGGCTCTGGCAGAGTTCATAGACGACATGCGCGGACGCGACAGCGTCTAGGATTTGCGACGCGCTGGCGCCCGGCGCCACGTCGGCGCCCATCTGAAAGGCGATTTCAAGCTCGATGCCGGCAGGCGCGCCTCCTGCAACTTTCCAGGTGCCACCCGGTGGCACAATACCGGAGGCGAGCAAGGGGGCGAAGATGACCTCGCCGCTTGGCAATTCGATGACCTTCCAGCCGATCGGCGGCGAGGCAAGGGCTGTGACCGTCAGATCCTGGGCGGCAAACGCGTCCTCGAGTGTCTGGGGCGCACCTGAAGCTGGGACTGGAACGCGAACGCCTTTGCGGCGGGCAGCGGTCATGGTTTCTGCAAAGGCTGAAAATTTGGCGTTGCTGGTCATGGGGATGTTCCTCTCAGCGGTCTATTCGGTGGGTTGGCGGAATTTAGCGCTTTATGGCATCGCATCAGCGGATTGGCTCGCCCGGAGCGTAGGCCTTGATGGCCAGAGCGTGCACCTTGTTTTTCAGGAGACCAGCCAGCGTGTCATTCACCAGCCGATGCCGTTCGATCCGGGACCTGCCCTCGAAGATCCGGGAGACAACGAGAACCTGGAAATGGCTTTCGCCCGTCCCAGGCGAGCCGGCGTGACCCGCGTGCTTGTGCGAATCGTTAACGACATCGAGGCGAATAGGCTCCAGGGCGACCATCAGTTGTTCGCGCATGGTTTGCTCGATGCTCATTTCCTGCTCTCCAAACGGGCGACGTTAATGGTATCATCGCAGGTGGTGTGCCAAACGTGGCGCCCACCCCGTGGTGATAAGGGAAGCGGTGCAGGCGCGCAACGCTGGCGCGCCAGAATGACTCCCGAATGCCGGGGAACGTACCCAAACGTCCTGGGCGTCCTTGTGTGGACCCGTCAACTCAGACAATATTCAGCATCATGAAACCCGGTTCGAAATACTTCGACAGCATTCGTGTCACGCGGAAGGGCGATAGCAGCGTCCGGCCGACAGCGGCTCCATGTCAGTGGAAAGGGTGTGAGGCGTCGGGTGGGCACAAAGCGCCGAAAGGCCGCGGCCGGGACGGGGAGTATTATCTCTTCTGCATCGACCATGTGCGGCAATTCAACGCCGCCTACAACTACTTCCAGGGGATGAGCGACACCGAGGTCGAGGATTTCCAGAAAAGTGCCATGACCGGGCACCGGCCGACCTGGAAGCTTGGGGAGAATGCGGCGGCGGCTGGAAAGGAACCCCCTGCAGGGGCCGCGGGTACGCAACGTTCTGCACGCTCACGAACACGAGACCCGCACGAATTCCTGGATGATTCCGATGAAGCGGCGCGAGCCCCGGAACGTCCGCGCCGTCGCGGATTGAAGCCCTTGGAAAAGCGCGCCCTCGATACAATGCATCTCACCGAGGCGGCCGGTAAGGACGAGATCAAGGCCCGTTTCAAGGACCTTGTGAAGCGCCATCATCCCGATGCCAACGGCGGCGACCGGGGCTCCGAAGAAAAGTTGCGCGAGATCATACAAGCCTATAACTATTTGCGTCAGGCAGGGCTCGTCTGACCTGCTCGTTTTGAAACGGCTTGCGGTCGACGGCTCGCATAACAGGCAGCGACTGGCGAAGCACTAAGGATCGGGAAACAGCAGAACGATGCGCGCCCAAGCTCAGGCCGGGACACCCGGCATGCCGGACATGAAAGTGTCCGTTAGGCAAATTTTCGGTATCGATACGGATCTCGAAGTCCCCGCCTATTCCAAGGCGGACGCTCATGTGCCGGATCTCGATCCCGACTATCTGTTCAACAAAGAAGTGACGCTCGCGATCCTGGCGGGCTTCAAACACAACCGCCGCGTCATGGTGCAGGGCTATCATGGCACTGGTAAATCGACCCACATCGAGCAGGTTGCCGCGCGGCTGAACTGGCCATGCGTGCGCGTCAACCTCGACAGCCATGTCTCGCGCATTGATCTCGTCGGCAAAGATGCCATCGTTCTCAAGGACGGCAAGCAGATCACGGAGTTCCGCGAGGGTATTCTGCCCTGGGCCTTGCAGAACAATGTGGCGCTCTGCTTCGACGAATACGACGCCGGCCGCCCGGACGTGATGTTCGTCATTCAGCGTGTGCTTGAGGTTTCCGGCAAGCTGACGCTGCTCGATCAGTCGAAGGTGATCCGCCCGCATCCCTGCTTCCGGTTGTTCTCGACGACGAACACCATCGGTCTCGGCGATACCTCGGGCCTCTATCACGGCACGCAGCAGATCAACCAGGGCCAGATGGACCGCTGGTCGATCGTCGCAACACTCAATTATCTGCCGCACGATGATGAGGTGGGCATCGTGCTGTCGAAGGCCAAGTCGTACGCCAAGAGCGACGCCAAGAAGAAGGTCGTCAACAACATGGTCCGCGTCGCCGACCTGACGCGCTCGGCCTTCATCAACGGCGATCTCTCGACGGTCATGAGCCCGCGCACTGTCCTCACATGGGCCGAGAATGCGGAGATCTTCGGCTCGGTCGGGTTTGCGTTCCGGATGACGTTTCTCAACAAGTGCGACGAGCTGGAGCGGCCGCTGGTCGCGGAGTTCTATCAACGCTGCTTCGGTGAGGAACTGCCGGAGAGCGCCGCCAACGTGGCGCTGAGCTGAACCGGCACTGATGATGCGGGTTTGGGGCGCGCGGCGAGGCATCATGGCCAAGCCCCCGCCCGCCGCGGCTGCGGCAAGGATGGCTTGAATGGGCAAGTCGGCGGTCAAGTCTATGGGAGTGTCTCCTCCCAGCACCGCCTATGGCGACGATCTCTTCACATGGGTGCAGGAGCAGGTAGCACTGCTCCGCGCCGGCCGGCTCGATGAGATCGATGCCCAGAACATCGCCGAGGAACTTGCCGACGTGGGAAAGTCCGAACGCCGTGCGCTTGAGAGTGCGATCGCGGTTCTGACGCAACATCTGCTGAATTGGGATCATCAACCGGCGCGGCGTTCGAGGAGTTGGCAACTGACAATTGTCGAACAGCGGGCCGAGATCCTCAACATTCTCAATGACAGTCCGGGTCTGCGCGTCTTGATTGCCATCGCGATTGAGCGAGGCTACTTCAAAGGCCGCACGCAGGCTTTGCGCGAAACAAAACTCACCGATGCTGCGATGCCGGAGGTCTGTCCCTACGGCTTCGATCAAATGATGACACGTGAGATAATATTCGATGCCCACGAGCCTGCGGACCGGCGTCGTGCCCAATCTTAAAGCCGAGCGTGCCTGCGGCGCGGCAAGGTGATCGAGCGAGCATATCATGGCCACACCACCGAAAAAGAAAGAAGCCCCCTCCGAGCCGTTCAAGCGGGTGTTGGGGCTTGCGGTCCGCGCCATCGCCGGCGACGGGGAAATGCAGGTCAGCTACGCACCGGGCAAGCCCGAACTCGACGGCAACAGCGTGCAGCTGCCGGAGCCGTCGCGGATTCCCTCGGCGAAAGAAATCGCGGTCATCCGCGGCTGGGCGGACAGCTTCGCGCTGACGGCAGCCAAGCATAATCCGAAAATTCATAACCGTCTTGCACCAAGCGCAGGGCCGGCCCGCGCCGTTTTCGAAGCGGCCGAAAGGGCGCGCGTCGAGTCGCTCGGTGCCATGCGCATGCCCGGCATGTCGAACAACCTGACCGCTAAGATCGAAGATCAGTTCGCGCACGGCCGTTATGCCGACGTCACAGAAAAGAGCGAGGCGCCGATCGAGGAGGCGCTGGCGTTGATGGTGCGCGAGAAGCTGACCGGGTTGAAGCCACCTGCGATGGCGGCGGCGATGGTCGATGTCTGGCGGCCGTTCATCGAGGAGAAGGGCGCCAAGGCGTTCGCGCGCATGGAAACCGTCGCCGACGACCAGGTCGCGTTCGGCCGGGCGCTGCGCGACATGTTGAAGGCGCTCGAGCTTTCGGAGGAACTTTCGGACGGCGAAAAGCAGGACGGCGACAGCGAGGAGCAGGAGGAGCCGGACAGCGGCGAATCCGAGTCGCAGGAGAACGCCGAGAACCCAGATGGCGACGACGAGTCCTCCGACGAACAACGCGCCGAGGGCGAGGAAGGCGAGACTGAAGAGTCGACCGAGGCCGGCGAGACCGACGATTTCGACGCCGACGCCGAAGGCGACGACATGGCCGATACGCGTGAGCCCTGGCGCCCGAACACCAGCGTTCTCGATGACCCGGAAAAGTTCGGCTACAAGGTTTTCTCGCGCGCCAACGACGAGGAAATCGAAGCCAGCGAACTTTCGACACCCGACGAGCTCGAGCGGCTGAGGTCCTTCCTCGATAAGGAACTGCGCAATCTGTCGAGTGCCGTGGCACGCCTCGCCAACAAGCTGCAGCGCAAGCTGCTCGCGCAGCAGAACCGCGCGTGGGAGTTCGACATCGAGGAGGGGATGCTGGACCCGGCTCGTCTGCCGCGTATCATCATCGATCCCATGCACGCCCTCTCGTTCAAGCGCGAGAAGGATACGAACTTCAAGGACACCGTGGTCACGCTGCTGCTCGACAACTCGGGCAGCATGCGCGGCCGCCCGATCATGGTTGCCGCCTGTTGCGCCGACATTCTGGCACGCACGCTGGAACGCTGCGGCGTCAAGGTCGAGATCCTCGGCTTCACGACGCGCGCCTGGAAAGGCGGTCAATCGCGCGAGCAATGGCTCGCTGCCGGCAAGCCGTCGGGCCCGGGCCGCCTCAATGATCTGCGGCACATCATCTATAAGAAGGCCGACGCGCCGTGGCGCCGTTCAAAGCAATCACTTGCGCTGATGATGCGGGAAGGCTTGCTAAAGGAAAACATCGACGGCGAGGCGCTGGCCTGGGCGCATAACCGACTGCTCGGGCGTTCGGAGCAGCGGCGCATCCTGATGATGATCTCCGACGGCGCCCCGGTCGATGACTCGACGTTGTCGGTGAACTCCGGCTGCTACCTGGAGCGGCACTTGCGGCAGGTCATCGAGGAAATCGAAACCAAGTCGCCGGTCGAGCTGATCGCCATCGGCATCGGCCACGATGTGACACGCTACTACCGGCGCGCGGTCACGATCACCGACCCGTCCGAGTTGGCGGGCGCTATGACTGACAAACTGGTGGAACTCTTTGACGAGACCAACACGCCCAAAGGCAGCAAAGACGGCGCCAAGTCCGGCCGTCGGGGCCCACGGAGAAAGACGCATTAGGCGGGCAAACCGTAGGTACGGCGAGTGGCTCGGGACAGGGCGCGGTCACGGTCGCGCCTTGATTTGCGGTGTTGCTTCAGCGAACACTCTAGATTCGGCTGATATCGCTGGGTGACACCTTCCATGATCGCAACAAAGCAAGGGCATTCGGGCCGGCGGTTGATCGTCGCTGCGGTTATGTTGACATTGGCCGGGCTTGCGGCGACGGCCCTAGCCGAGGACGCCGGCAGTCCACCGGCGCCAGTAACGACCACAACGTCGATCGAGATAGCGGCCAAGCCGATCACCCATTTCGCTCGGGGCATTTCGAGCGAGACGCGCTTCGGCAAGCTGGACTTCCGGGGCGGCTTGATATTGACGTCGCCGGCCAAAATATTCGGTGGTCTCTCCGGCATCGCCATTGAACCCGATGGCCGCCGGTTCATGGCCGTTTCGGATGAAACGGGCTGGTTGATTGGTGAGATCACGTACGAAGGCAACGCGCCTTCCGGCATCAAAAACGCCCGTATGGGGGCCATTCACGCGGCTAGCGGCCGCACGCTGGACAAAAAGCGCGATCTCGACGCGGAGTCGATTGCCCTGGTCGACGGCAATTTCACCCGTGGCACCGTGCTGATCGGTTTTGAACGCAATCACCGCATCGGCCGGTTTCCCGTCGTCAATGGCGAGCTGCAGAACCCCGTCGGCTATCTGAAGCTGCCGACCGAAGCCAAGCGGATGCGCCAGAACAAGGGGTTCGAAGCCGTCACCGCGATGCAAGGCGGTCCGTTCAAGGGCTCTGTGATCGCATTTTCGGAACGGTTTCCTGACAATCCAGCACAGCATACCGGCTGGCTCTGGGTGAAAGGCGAGCCGCAGCGGCTGGGCTTCACTGAGATCGGCGGCTTCGAGGTCACCGACGCGACGTCGCTCAGCGATGGGACGCTGCTGGTGTTGGAGCGTCGTTTTCGGTGGACGGAAGGCGTCAAGATGCGTATCCGCCGTTTTGCGCCCGATCAGGTGAAAGCTGGCGCGCTGATGCAAGGCGATACCCTGGTCGAGGCGGATCTGGCCTCGGAGATCGACAATATGGAAGGCCTCACATGGCACCGTTCGCCGCGGGGGGAAGTTATTCTGACGTTGCTATCGGACGACAATTTCAATCATTTCCTGCAACGCACGATCCTGTTGCAATTTGCCTTGGTCGACGAGGGCAAGGCGGCGGCAGTTAAGCCTTGAGACGGCCACACATTGAAGCGCCGACGAAGTTCTTGGTGCTTGGTTCTGGGTGTGTTGGGCAAGCCGCGGCGTTCAGGCCGTCATTTTCATCGCGCTCGACAACGCCTCATGTCCGGCCCGATCATCTGGCAAAAGCAGGCATGGGAGAGACGCGATGCGGCGGCGGGATTTCGTCAGGACAGCTTTTGCCTCGACCGGTTTTTTGGCGATGCCGGCGATCCGGCACTCGGCGTTGGCACAGGAAGTGTCGGCCATCACGCTGCTGATGCAGCACGGCCTGCCCTACCTGCCGCAGATGATCATGAACGAGTTGAAGCTCGTCGAGAAGCACGCGGCCAAGGCCGGGCTTCCAACGCTCACGGCCGAATACCGGCATCTGGGCGGCACAGCCAATCTCGTCGATGCCTTGCTCGCAGGGCAGATGCATGGCGGCGTCACGGGGATGCCGGCCTTGACGACGTTGTGGAGCCGCACCGCGGGCACACCGTCTGAAGTGCGCGCGCTCTGTGCTGTTCAGTCCATGCCTTACGTCCTGACCACCACCAACAAGGCCGTCAAAACGATCCGCGACTTTACCGAAATGGACAAGATTGCGTTGCCGAGCGCTAAGGTCTCCGCGCAAGCCGTTTGCTTGCAGATGGCGGCGGCCAAGGAATGGGGCGACGAGAATTTCGCCAAGCTCGATGCGATTACCATTTCGCGCGCCCATCCGGACGCGATCACCGCGTTGTTGAGCGGCGGCAACGAGATCAACAGCCATTACGCGGCAGCGCCCTTTTACCAGATCGAGTTGGAGAATCCGAGCATTCATCAGGTCTTGAAATCTTACGATACCCTCGGCGGGCCGACGACGAACGGCGTCATGCTGATGACGAAGGCGTTCCGCGACCAGAACCCGAAGATCGCCGGTGCCGTTTATGCTGCGATCGAGGAAGCGAACGCACTCATCAACGCGAAGCCCGGCGAGGCCGCCGACATCTACATCAAGGCGACGAACGAGAAGCGCATCGACCGTGGCAAAATGGAAAAAATCGTCGCCGATCCCGACAACGTTTGGACGACCACGCCACAATACGGCATGAAATATGTGGCGTTCATGCACAAGGTCGGCACCGCAAAACGCATGCCCGCTGACTGGAAAGAATTATTCCTGCCGGAGGCGCATGCACTGAACGGGAGCTGAGGGGCCTCGGTTGCGTTCGACGGGGCGTGTCAGGGCGGTGGTGTCTGCGCTCTCAACTCAGCGAATAATATCGCCGCGCCCGCCCGTCGAAGCCGGGAAGGATATGCATCCCCTCGTCGCGCAGCTTGAGTTTGCTGCCGCCGGCATCGCGTGAAGCCTCGCTGAGAAGAACATCGCGTTTCAGATCGGCCGCAAGCTTTTCCATGCGGAAAACCTGGATCACGTCCGTGCCGGTCAGGCTGTCCTCGCCTGACGAGCCCGCACCGCCAACCGCGATGTTCCCCATGTGAAGAGCCAGCCGGAACGGTGGCGAACTGCTGGCCCGTTGCAGCATCACCAAGGCTTCCATCGCCGCCGATATCCGTGCCAGCTGGTTCTTGTCGACGTACCAGTAGGCCAGGAAGCCATCGCCCAGGTACTTGTTGATCGTACCGGCTTCAGCCTCGATGATTTCCTTGCACGCCGACATCCATTTGCCGATGAGCACGGCCAGTTCTTCCGGTGGGAGCCGTTGCGCCAGCGCGGTCGACCCCTTGATGTCGGCAACAAGCAGCCACGCGGGCACGTTCTTGACTTGAATCTGGGTCTGTTCCGATGTGTGCACGGAGGGTTGGCGGGCGCGCGCGATCGCGGCCGTCTGCCGGAACGTCAGCGTCGACGGTCCGATGGTCAAGATGCTGCCGTCGGCGATGCGCGTGGCCGTCGCGACGCGGCGGCCGTTAAGGTACGTGCCGTTGCCGCTGCCGAGATCGATGATGTAGTACTCTGCGTCGTCCTGGCGATGGATCAAGGCGTGACGGCGCGAGACGCGGCCGTCGTCGATCATCACGTCGTTGCTGGTGGCGCGGCCGATTCCGCATGCGGCGGCCACCGGCCACCGCTTTCCGTCTCCATCCTCGAGCCATACGGCCGCGTCGTTCATCGGTTCGGTCCTGCAGCAAGTTGAGCGGCTGGAACGTCCGGCGGAGCGCTCACTTGTACCTCAGTTCAGGGAGTGTCGGTTCACAGGACCTCAGCCATGCGGAACCGGTCTCGCGCGTTGATTGTACATGATCTTGCGGATGCGCGCCTGTTCCTCCGGCGGCAGCTTGGTGACGTCCGTTGAGAGATCCGCGCCGACGGCCATGCCCTTTTGGACTGCGGGGCGGGCCGCCAGTTCCGCCTGCCAGCGCTTGACGTATTTGAATTCCTCGATGTCCTGGCCCTGCAGCTTCCAATTGATGGTCCAGGGGTAGCAGATCATATCGGCGATCGAGTAGTCCTTGCCGGCAAGATAGGGACTGGCATGGAGGCGGTTATTGAGCACGCCGTACAAGCGGTTGGCCTCGTCCGTGAAGCGGCGGAGCGCATAGGACTGGTCGCCTTCCTTGTCGCCGAGCCGCTTGAAATGGCCACACTCACCGAGCTTTGGGCCCTGGTTGGCCATCTGCCAGACAAGCCACTGGTTGACCTCGTATTTCGCGCGCAGATCCTGGGGCCAGAACTTGCCGGTCTTCTCGGCGATGTACATCATGATCGAGCCGGACTCGAACACCGTGAGCGGGCCGCCGCCATCGGCCGGCTTGTGATCGACCAGGACGGGCATCCGGTGGTTGGGGTTCATCTTCAGGAAGCTATCTGTGAACTGGTCGCCGCGTTGAATGTTGACTGGTGTGATCTTGTAGGGCTCCCCGCATTCTTCGAGCAGGATGGTCACCTTCTTGCCGTTTGGAGTCGGCCAATAGAAAAGCTCGAGCATGGGGTGTCCTTTCGGAAGCTGGTCTGACGCTTGGTCAAGCACCCAAGGTAACGCATCCTCAAGGCCTTGCAACGTGTTGCGCAGGGCAACTGATGCAATAGTCTCGACCAGGCGGGCGCTGCATCCTAGTCTGGCGGTCGGATTCGAGAATTGATCAGATACTGACGGGGATCGACTGATGGCTGCCATGAGCTTCGACGAAGAGTATGATGTGGTCGTGGCGGGTGCCGGCTCGGCCGGTTGTATCGTCGCGACGCGTTTGACGGAGGATCCGGCCGTGACGCTCTGCCTGATCGAAGCGGGCAAGCGCGACCGCAATCCCTGGATTCATGTGCCACTTGGTTTCGGCAAAGTCGTGCCCAATCCAAGCCTCAACTGGGGCTATCAGACCGAGCCGGAGCCTGGCCTCAATGGGCGGCGGATCACGTGGCCGCGCGGCAAGGTGCTCGGCGGTTCGGGCTCGATCAATGGGTTGGTTTTTTTGCGCGGTGCGCCCTCCGATTTCGACGAGTGGGAGAAGCTAGGCGCCAAAGGCTGGGGATACAAGGACGTCCTGCCCTATTTCAAGAAGTCCGAGCACAACGAGAGTGGGGCCAACGAATGGCGCGCCCAGGGGGGACCCATGCATCTCTCGGAGATCAAGAACCCGTCCTTGCCGGCCCGGGCGTTCGTCGAAGCGGCAACCCGGCTTCAGATCCCGCGCAACCACGACTTCAATGGTGAGAAAATCGAGGGCGCGGGCTTCGTGCAGCTCAACGTGCGCAACGGCCGGCGCGTGTCGACGGCTGTCGGCTATCTGAAGCCCAACCTGTCGCGGCCGAACCTGAACCTCAAGACCGAGACGCACGTGCGCCGGATCATTCTGGATGGCAAGCGCGCGGTGGGTCTCGAGGTCGAGCAGGGTGGCCAGTTGAAGCGCATCGGCGCGCGCCGCGAGGTGATCCTGTCGGGTGGGTCGATCAACTCGCCCGTGTTGCTATTGGCATCGGGCATCGGTCCGGCCGCCGAGCTCAAAGCGATGGGTGTGATGCCGCAGCATGATCTCGCCGGCGTCGGCAAGGATCTGCAGGATCACCTGATGAGCCGCATCGTCTTCAGAACGAAGATTAAGGGCACGCTCAACGAGATCATGCAGAGCCCACTCGCGCAGGTGAAAATGGGCCTGGAATATCTGTTGACGCGTGGTGGCCAGCTCTCGGTCGGCGCTACGGAAGCGACGATGTTCGTCAAGTCGCGGCCGACCGAGCCGGTGCCGGACCTGCAGTTCCAAGCCATCAACTTCTCGACCGAGGGGGCGTTCAAGGTCGGTCTGCATTCGTACCCGGGCTTCATGTTCAACTTCTGTGTCTGCCGGCCGCACAGCCGCGGCGAGATCAGGCTTGCCGACCCCGAGGGCCGCAAGGTGCCGCACATCCATGCCAACTACATGACCCACCCCGAGGACTGGCGCATGATGGTCGACGGCTGGCGCATCGCCCGCCAGATCCGCGAGACCGATCCGTTCAAGTCGCTGATCGAAGAGCAGATGATGCCAGGCCCCGACGGCGAGACCGAGGAGGGCTTCAAGGAGTACGTGCGGAACAACGCCTCGACCGTCTATCACCCTTGTGGCACGGCGCGCATGGGCACGGACGATCGGGCCGTGACCGATCCGGCCGGCCTCAAGGTGCGTGGGCTCGAGGGGCTGCGCGTGGTCGATGCCTCGGTCATGCCGATGGTGCCGTCGTCGAATATCCATCCAGCGACGATCATGGTGGCGGAGAAAGCCTCGGACGCCATCAAGGCGTCGCTGCGGGGTTGAGCCGCGGGGACGGCAACGCAAAGGGACATGCCATGACTGAAACACGTGTTCACCTGAGCGTTGCCGAGGCCCGCGATCTGGCCGAGGGCGCCTTGCGCGGCATCGGTTATCCGTCCGAGGACGCGCGCATCATCGCCGATCACGTCATCGATGCGGCGTTGTGCGGCTATGAATATTCGGGTCTCGCCAAGATCCTGAATATTCCAGATAGCCCGCGGTTCAAGCGACCTGCCCGGCCGCTTGCCGTGCTGCATGAAACAGACGTCTCATTGGCGCTCGACGGCGGCAACACGGTCGGCATGCTGGCGCTCTATCAAGCGGCGGAATTGACGATTAAAAAGGCTTCCGCGCACGGTTTGGCGCTCGTCTCGGTAACCGATGCCTGGATGAGCGGCCGCAGCGCCTATTTCGTCGAGATGATTGCGAAGGCGGGGCTTGTCGCCATC
>JANXRM010000485.1 GCA_025353015.1 Hyphomicrobiales bacterium | reverse complement strand
GCGCCGTGCACCGACACGCAGGCGGCCTCGCCGATGGCCATCAGGCCTGGTACGACCTGATCGGGATTGCCGTTCTTCAGCGTCACGACTTCGCCGTAGAAGTTGGTGGGGATACCGCCCATGTTGTAGTGCACGGTCGGCAGCACGGGGATCGGTTGGCGGCGCAGATCCACGCCCGCGAACACCTTGGCGCTCTCGGTGATGCCGGGGAGCCGCTCCGCCAAGATCTTGGGGTCGAGATGGTCGAGGTGCAGGAAGATGTGATCCTTGTCCTTGCCGACGCCGCGGCCGTCGCGGATTTCCACCGTCATCGACCTGGAGACGACGTCGCGTGAGGCGAGATCTTTGACGTGCGGCGCATACCGCTCCATGAAGCGCTCGCCGTTGGCGTTGGTGAGATAGCCGCCCTCGCCGCGCGAGCCCTCGGTGATCAGCACGCCGGCGCCGTAGATGCCGGTCGGATGGAACTGCACGAACTCCATGTCTTGGAGTGGGAGGCCGGCGCGCAGCACCATGGCACTGCCGTCGCCCGTGCAGGTGTGCGCCGAGGTGCATGAGAAGTAGGCGCGGCCGTAGCCGCCGGTCGCCAGGATGGTCTTTTTGGCGCGGAAGGTGTGGATCGTGCCGTCGGCGAGGCAGAGGGCCACGACGCCGCGGCAATTGCCCTCCTGGTCCATCATCAGGTCGATGGCGAAATACTCGATGAAGAATTCCGCGGAATGTTTCAGTGATTGGCCATAAAGCGTATGCAACATGGCGTGGCCGGTGCGGTCGGCGGCGGCGCACGTGCGCTGGGCGGGTGGGCCTTCGCCGAACTCCGTCGTCATGCCACCGAACGGACGCTGATAGATGCGCCCATCCTCGGTGCGCGAGAACGGCACACCGTAGTGCTCCATCTCGTAGACGGCTTTCGGCGCATTGCGGCAGAGGTACTCGATCGCGTCCTGGTCGCCGAGCCAGTCGGCACCCTTGACCGTGTCGTACATGTGCCAGCGCCAGTCGTCCTTGCCCATGTTGCCAAGCGAGGCCGCGACGCCGCCTTGGGCTGCAACCGTGTGCGAGCGGGTCGGGAAGACCTTGGTGATGCAGGCGGTTTTGAGACCGGCTTCGGCGCAGCCGAGCGTGGCGCGCAAGCCCGCCCCACCAGCGCCGACGACGATCACGTCGTAGGTGTGTTCGGTTTTCGGGTAGGCACGGCCGTTCACAGCGGGCTTGGCCACGCCATTGGACTTGGGGGATGCGGCCATGAGCTCAGGCTCCGAAGGAGAGTTTCAAGACGGCCCAGACCGACGTCAGGGCCACGATAACGGAGAAGAATGTGTTCAGCATCAGGCAGGCGACCTTGCGGCCCTCCGCGTGCACGTAGTCCTCGATCACGGTCTGCATGCCCAACCGCATATGGATGACGCCTGACGCGATGAACAGTAGCAGCAGCAGCGATACCAGCGGGTTTTTCAACGTGGCCTTTACGGTCGCGTAATCGGCACCGGCCAGCTTGACGAACACGAAGGTCAACAGGCTGGCGAGCACGATGTTGGCAACGGCCGTGACGCGCTGGCGCCAGAAATGCGTGGCGCCTTCCTTCGAGGAGCCGAGCCCGCGGGCGCGGGCTAGCGGCGTGCGGATCTTGGCGGCGGTTGGTGACGGTGTCGGGCGGAGGATGGCGTTCATCAGAGCAGTCCCTTCATCTTCAGTGCGCCAACCCAAATCGCGGCCGTGAGGCCGAGCGAACCGATGATCGTCCCCCATGAGAGAAAATTCACGGTCGAGATGTTGAAGCCGCGGCCGGTATCCCAGATCAGATGCCGCATTCCGCCGAGCATATGATGCATCAAGGCCCAGGTGTAGCCGAGCAGAACGAGTTTGCCCGGCAGTGTCGTCAAGAGGCCGTTGACGAACGCGAAGTAGGCGGGGCCCGTCGCGGCCGCGATCAACCACCAAGCCAGCAGCAGAGTGCCGAAATAGAGGGCCACGCCGGTCAGGCGGTGCACGATCGACATGACCATGTTGACGAGGGGGCTGTAGATCGACAGGTGCGGCGAGATCGGCCGCGGGTGCCTCTTGGGTGCCTGGGTGGCGTCAGCCATCGTTTTCCTCATCGCGCGTGAAACGTTCAGATTTGGGTTCTATCGTGCGTCCGAACGCTGGGCAATTGCTTTGCAGCAGTATCCCGGTGGCGGGTTCGGATGGTGGCGATGCGTCGCGGCAAGAGGGTTGCTCCGCGACGGATTTTGTCGTTTCAAGCGTTCTTTGGCTTACGAGAGGGACCGGGTCATGAGTTCACGCAAAAAACGCACGGCTGCATTGCAAGCGCGCTGAACTGCCGGGTTCCAATCCTCGAAGAACCTATTCCACGTAGGCCTGCGCCTCGATCTCGACCTTCATGCGCGGATCGACGAGGCCCTTCACCTCGACCAGCGTCGAGGCCGGCAGATGCGGCCCGAAATAGGCGATGCGGCGTGGGTTGATCAGCGGCCGTTCGGTGATGTTGGTCATGAAGACCTGCACCTTGACCACGTGCTCAGGCCCGGCGCCGGCAGCCTTCAGGCACATATCCATGACCATGATGGCGTTGTCGAATTGTGCCACTACGTCGTCGGGCAGCGTTCCGTCCAAGCCTTGGCCGACGATGCCGGACACCCAGACATGCGGGCCGGCCCGCGTCACGTGGCAGAAATGGCTGACAGGCTCACGGATGCCCGGAACCATGATGCGCTGGATCTTCGACATGTGAACTCCTGGTGCAAATGCTCATAATAAGCTTGGTATTTTTAATCCTATCGGTGTCATGGTCGGAGGTGTCCCGACCACCCATCAAGCAGCACATTCGACACGAGCGTATAGCGCGTCGCTGCGGCAGTCCAATTTCGCAAGCGCCTGTTGCACCGTGGGTTCTCGGCACAAGCCCGGGAATGACACTGTTGGTTGTAATTTAATGCTCAACCCTTCTTGTGCAGCTTCGCGCCGGTGCGCTCCTGCAAGGCCTCGAAGGTGATCTCGGGGTTCATTTCAACGAGCTCGAAACCCCGCGCCGTGATGTCGACGACGGCGAGGTTGGTGTAGACGCGCTTGACGACGGATGGCGCCGTCAGCGGCATCGTGCACTTCTCCAGAAGGCGCGGTTTCCCATCTTTCGCGGTGTGCTCCATGATCAGCCAGATGCGTTGCGCGCCGACCGCCAGGTCCATGGCACCGCCGACGGCGGGCACCGATTTCAAAGATGTCGTCCAGTTGGCGAAATCGCCGTTCGCCGCCACCTCGAACGAGCCGAGCACGCACAGATCGAGATGGCCGCCGCGGATCATCGCGAAGCTGTCGGAGTGCGAAACCATTGCCGCGCCTTTCATCAGCGTGACGTTCTGCTTACCAGCGTTGACGATCCAGGTGTCGAGGTTGGCGCGGGTTTGCAGTGGACCCATGCCGACGATGCCGTTTTCCGACTGCAGCACCACCTCGCGGTCAGCCGGAATGTAGTCGCCGACAGCCAGGGGAATGCCGATGCCGAGGTTCACGTACCAGCCCTCGGGGATATCCTGGGCGAGGCGGGCGGCCATCTCCTTGCGGCCCCAGCCGCGGACGTTGTTGGCACCCTGGGACTTAGCAGCGGCTGCGGTTGTGGCGGTCATGTGGGTCTCCATCGGCCGTAATTCGGGTGAGGTCGTCGCGCGCGTTCAATCCATCGGCTGCGCCATCGGCGGGTCGCCGTAGGGAATATGGATGACGCGGTCGACATAGATGCTGGGCGTGTGAATATCGTCGGGGCCGAGTTCGCCGAGTTCGACGATGTGCTGCGTCTGCACGATCGTCAGGTCGGCGGCGGTGGCCATCACGGGGTTGAAATTGCGCCCGCTGGTGCGGTAGCGCAGGTTCCCCCAGCGGTCGGCTTGCCACGCCTCGACCAGCGCCACGTCGGCCTTGATGGCGCGCTCCAGAATGTACTTGCGGCCGTCGTACTCGCGGACTTCCTTGCCCTCGCCGATGTAGGTGCCGTAGGCCGTTGCCGTGAAGAACGCGGGGATGCCCGCGCCGCCCGCCCGGATGCGCTCGGCGAGGGTGCCTTGCGCCACGAGCTCCAGTTCAAGCTTGCCCGCCGCTTGCAGTTCCTCGAACACGACCGAACCAGCGCTGCGCGGAAAGCTGCAGATGATCTTGTCGACTCGGCCGGCGGCCATCAACCCCGCAAGGCCCTTGCGGCCGGTTCCCGCGTTATTGGCGACGACGGTCAGGTGCTTGGCGCCCTGCTCGGTCAAGGCATCGAGCAATTGGTTCGGCTGCCCGACGGCGCCAAACCCACCCAAGAGAACCGTTGAGCCATCTTTGATGCCGGCCATGGCGTCGGCGAGCTTCTGGACGATTTTGTTAATCATGTGATGGTTTCCCTTGCGCCTTCGGTTGCCCAATCCCAACCGGCGCGTGGATGCGGTGGCTGTGCGAGGTATTCTTCGACTGATTTATCGATCAGATCAACTCCCGGCCTCGGCCAGGAATTTCGTCATGCGGTCCGCCACGAGATCAGGCGTCTGTTGCGACATGAAGTGTGCCGTCTCCAGCGCTTCGAAACGGGCGCCCGTGATCAGCTTGACCAGCGGCTCGACCATCGCCGGCGGACGCAGGCCGTCGTGCGTGCCGGCCAGGAATAGCGTCGGGCATGTAATCTTGGGATAATCGGCGGACAGGTCCATGGCGACCAGCATGCGGGTGATCGCCGCCTGACTTGCCGGATCGTTGCCGAGGCGCTGGGCGCGGACGCGCTGGAAGCGCGCGTCGTCCGTGCGCAGGATCGGCGGGTAGGTTGCCTGCAGCACGGCATCGATACCGCGCCGGATGCCGCCTGCTTCCATCGCATCGGCCGCAGCAGCCGTCGTCGCCCGCCGTTCCGGCGAGACCGCGGTCGCAGGCCCCATCGGGATCAGTGCCGCCGTCCGGTTGGCGTGTCGGGCTGCGAAATGAATAGCGATCGCGCCGCCAACCGCGATGCCGGCGATGGCGACCCGGCCTTTTATGTGCAATGCATCGAGCAGAGCCAGCACATCGTCGGCCATCACGTCGATGTCGGCGGTGCCGCGAATTTTCTCGGATAGCCCGGCGCCGCGGGTGTCATAGCGCAAGACGCGCCGCCCCTTGTTCAACGCCGGCAGGACATCGTCCCAGCTTTCGAGTGTGCCGCCCATTTCGTGAACGAGGACCAGCGTCTTGTCGCCGCTGCCTGAGAGGTCGTAGCGCAGAGCTGCGCCGTTGATATCGATGAATGGCATAGTGTCGATCCCCGTCGTTGACGTCGTATCCCCGTACGGTGCCTTGGCGAACGCCCTACTCCAATTTGAAGTTCATTTTCGTGACCCAGCCCTGGAAAATGCCGGCCTCCTTGGCGATCTGGGCCGTCAATTGCTCCGATGTCGCTGTATAGGGCAGGAAGCCGATCTTCAACATGCGCGCGACGAACTCCGGGTCGATGTTGATCACGTTCATTTCCCGGGCCAGCACATCGACGATGGGTTGTGGCGTGCCGACAGGCGCCAGCAGTCCGCCCCAGATCGGCAATTCGACCGGGAAGCCCTGCTCGGCGAAGGTCGCGACGTCGGGAAACTCCGGATGCCGCTTGGTGCTCATCACGCCGAGCATCTTGACCAGGCCCTGCCGCACCTGCGGAAAGAACAGGTTATCCTGCATGATGTCGATGCGGCCCTCCAGGAAATCAGGCAGAGCCTCGCTGCCGGACCGATAAGGGATATGCGTGATTTGAACGTCGGCGACGCGGGTGAAGGCTTCGCCGCGCAGATGCGTGGCGGACCCCGCGCCCGGCGACGAATAGGAGAGCTTGCCGGGGTTGGCTTTCGCGTAGGCCTGCAGTTCTTTCAGGGTGTTGTAGGGCGCGGCCTTGAGCACGCCGAAGGCATAGACGAGCTCACCATAGGGCGCGACCGGCACGAGATCGGCCGATTTGTAGCTCGTCGGCCGAAGCAGTGGCAGCAGGATGTAAGGCGCGTTCGGGCCGCAGTAGATGGTGTATCCATCCGGCGTCGAGCGGACGACCTGCTCGGTGCCGATCTGGCCGGCAGCCCCCGCGCGGTTCTCGACGATAAAGGGCTTGCCGAACTTCTTCTGCAGGAATTCGGAGACGACGCGCGCCGGCAGGTCAGCCGCACCACCCGCCGGATACGGCACGATCAGGCGGACAGGCTTCTCCGGCCAGTCGGCCTTTGCTGTCGCGGACGTGCCCAATAGTAAACTCAGCCCGACGACGACAATGCGCAACAGCATCAGCCTGCTCCAACTTGAGAGTCCGCAAACAATGGTCACGAACGAAAAAGCCGTGCCAAGCCGCAGCCTGACACGGTTTCATCGTTTCGAGCAACGGGGCCAGCATCCGGGGCTGGAATTTCCAGGCCGCTTACTCGTACCGCCTCAAACCACCGTAAAACACGGCAGCTTGCCGCCGTTGTCGGTGGGCTTGAAGACGACTTTCACCTTCTGGCCGACCTTCACCTTGGCCGCATCGCAGTCGACGATGTTGGTCATCATCGACAGGCCCTCGTCCAGCGTCACGTAGGCGATGACGTAGGCGGGTTTGGCGGCGTGCATGATCGAGTAGGTGTAGATCTCGCCTGTACCCTTGGCCTGTTTCCATTCCAGGTTCGTCGACATGCAGTGCGGGCAAACGCCACGCGGATAATGGTGCGGTTTCTTGCAGTCCTTGCAGAACTGCACCATCAGCTTGCCTTCTTTGGCGGCGTCCCAGTAAGTCTCGGTGCCCGGTGTCGAGGGTACGGCTTGATAGACTTTATCGCTCATGAAATTCACTCCCGCTCGAGGATGACTGTGGAGCCGACGTGGCGTGTGCCGAGCGAGCCGCCCGTGCCATGCGCCAGCACCAGGCCGTGGTCCTTCACCTGCACCTTGGGGTGCGCTTCGCCGCGTGCCTGACGCACGGCTTCGATCACCTTGGTCATGCCGCCGCGGTTGCCCGGATGGTTGTTGCAAAGCCCGCCGCCATCGGTGTTGAAGGGTAACTTGCCGACGCCCGAAATGAGGTTGCCGTCGGAGACGAACTTGCCGCCCTCGCCCTTCTTGCAGAAGCCCAGATCCTCGAGCTGCATGATGACCGTGATCGTGAAGCTGTCGTAGATCGAGGCGTACTTGATGTCCGACGGCTTGATGCCCGCCATCTCGAAGGCACGCTTGCCGGACTCGAGCCCCGCCGAATATGTGAGATCGAGGCCGACGCCGCCGCCCTGGATCTTGTTGGCCTCGCCGACGCCGATCACCTTGACCAGCGGCCGTTTTAATTTTTTGGCGATTTCAGGCTTGGTGATGACAAGGGCGCCGCCGCCGTCCGAGATGACGCAGCAGTCGAGCCGGTGCAGCGGGTCGGCGACCATCGGCGAGTTCACGACCTCTTCGACCGTCACCACCTTCTGCAGCATGGCGTGTGGATTGTACTGGGCGTGATGCGACGCTGCGACCTTCACCCAGGCCAATTGCTCGGACGTGGTGCCGTACTGGTGCATGTGGCGGCGGGCGCACATGGCGTACATGTTGGCCGTTGCCGGGCCATAGGGGAACTCGAACTGCAGGTCCGGCTGCTGCGGGTTGCCCATGCGCGGTGCGGTGCCGGTGGCTTGGCCTTCCGAGCGAGGCCGCCCTGCGAGCGTGACGAGCGCGACGTTGCAGCGGCCAGTTGCAATCGCCTGGACGGCATGGCCGACGTGCACATTGTAGGACGAGCCACCGGTGTCGGTGGTGTCGTAATGCTTGAGCTTGAGGCCCATATATTCGACGATCGAGAGCCCACCGAGGCCTGGCGTGTCGCCCGCGGCGCAGAAATACCCATCCACGTCATTCTTGGTCAGGCCGGCATCCTCAAGTGCGCCCTTGGCGACCTCGGCATGCAACTGCGCTAACGACTTGTCCGGCGCCTTACGCGTCGGATGCTCATAGGCACCGACGATATAGGCTTGTCCTTTGAGACTCATGCCCTGTTACCTCCCGTGAAGTTCAGTTGTTCGTGATTGGCTGTTGTTCATGATCAGCCGTTGTTCATGATCAGCCGTGGCGCCAGGCAGGCACTTCTCGCCCGCATGACGATCGAAATCTGCTTTGTCGGGGCGCGCGCCAAGCCCTGAACGGCGATTGCCATGCACGACCTTGCGACACGTTGCCCGAGGTTCGCCCGAAGCCACGTTGCAGTCAATCATGTCCGGACAGGCGGTCGCGTACGCGTCACGCGCCTGATGACGCGAGACAGGGGACACAACTTGACTTCCGCGGTCCGGTGTCTAGTATGTCCTCGTAACTAGGATTTGGCGTTCTGATGCCATGGTCGTCATGCCATGCCGCTCGGCGCTGTTGCGGAGAATAGACTGATGGCAAAGCCAGTCACACAAAAGATTAAGCTGCTGAGCACGGCAGGCACTGGCTTCTTCTACGTTACAAAGAAGAACCCGCGCACTTCGACCGAGAAGATTGTCTTCAAGAAGTACGATCCTGTCGCACGCAAGCACGTGGATTTCAAAGAGACGAAGATCAAGTAAGTTTTGAAATACTCTTAAGTACGCGGGCAGAGCTATAGGTCCGGATTTTACACGCAGAATTTCGGAATTTCACTGGTGTTGCGTCTGTTGGACGGATGCAGCGCTTACCCAACAAAATCGTTTACCCCACAAAATACGGGCAGTCTTTTTGTCAGTTCCAGTTGCGACCAGCGTGGTCGTCAGCACCGACAGGCGGCGGTT
>JANXRM010000476.1 GCA_025353015.1 Hyphomicrobiales bacterium | reverse complement strand
TCGAAGGCGCGCGGACGCTGGCCGGCATCAAGGGCGCAACGTCCACTGAGTTTGGCCCGGCCGAAGATGCGGTTGTTGGCCTGATGACGGAGTGGATGCGCGGCAACGAACTCGAACAGCGCAAGGTCGGCGGCGATCTCGGCGGCACCATGCGGCTCGGCGCGTTCGAGGCGCGATTGGACAAGGGCAGCCGCATCGCCCAGGTCTACGGCGCGACGACAATCTCGGACCGCCACCGCCATCGCTACGAGGTCAATGCGCGCTACCGCGAGAAGCTGGAGAAGGTCGGCATGCGCTTCTGCGGTCTGTCGCCGGATGGCCTGCTGCCGGAAACCATCGAGTACAAGGATCACCCGTGGTTCATCGGCGTCCAGTACCACCCGGAACTGAAGTCACGCCCGTTCGAACCACACCCGCTGTTCAAAAGTTTCATCCACGCCGCGGTGGAGCAGTCGAGGTTGGTGTGATGCACACAAATCACCCAACACCGTCATCCCCGCGCCGCGCTGGCGCAACGCGCCAGTCGAGGGACCAGGCGGGGATCCACGACGCGGTCATGTGCGCGCTTGTGCGCTTCAGCATACCGCGTCCGACGACTCGTGGACACGCGTCGTGGGTCCCGGCCGTCGTGCCGAAGGCGCGCTTTCTGCGCGACGCGGGCATGACGTTGGGGTTTATGCTCTGCGCGCCAACCACTACCCATGCCCAGCCCTACCAACCGTCCATCGCCTGCCGGGTGGCGGATACGAACATGATGCTCGAACTTTATCTTCCGCTGGCCAAGGACAACAGCGGCAACGTCGCGCGCGGCATGCGGGGCGAGTTGCAGATCAATCATCCGAAAATGGCCCCGCAGCGCCGCCGCTGGAACCTGGATGATAAATTGCCAGCACAGTTCTGGAACATCGGCAACGACCTGAAGTTCCGGCTTATGCCGGCCGCTGGCGAAGACCTGGTCGATCTGGTCGTCGAAGTACAGCGGCGCGCGCAATCCGCCGAGGCAACCGGCACGTTCCGGTTGGTGACGGCGGAGGGGGTGCGCGTGCAAGGCCGGATCGCCTGCCAGGTCGATTGAACGCGCGTCGATGACCAATGGGGGTTGCTGCCGGCGCAATCCTCACCGAGGATGGGCGTTCTCCCAACGCGAACCGGAGTGCGCCTCCCATGATCAAGAGCCTCTCGATTCTCACCCGCAAGCCCGAGATGACCCACGCCGAATTCAAGGAGGTCTGGCTTGGGGATCACGCGCCAATGGTGCGCGCCATTCCGGAAGTAAAGCGGTACGTGCTGTCGTTTGTGGCCGATGTGCCGACAAAAGCCTATGTGCCGATCCACGATATCCAGATCGATGCCATCGCCGAGCTTTGGTACGTAGACAAGGCAGCCTTGGCCCGTGCCGCAGCGCGACCTGAGATGGCCGAGATCCTGAAGAACGGCGCCAAGTACCTCGGCGGCATCAAAACCGTCATCACTGAGGAAGTCGAGATCATCAAGTAACCGTCGCGCACTCTGCGGGTGGGCGGATCGCAGTTCCGACTTCAGCGGCAACGTCGCATGTCCGACAGCAGCAACCCTTTCGCCTATCGCCGCGCGCCCAGCCAGGACCGGCGTGAGGCTTCGCATCATCCCATCGTCATTGCAGGCGCCGGGCCGGTGGGTCTGGTGCTGGCGCTCGATCTCGCAAAAAAGGGGCAACGTTCGGTCGTTCTCGACAAGCGCACGTCGCTCTCGGACGGCAGCCGCGCCATCTGCTGGGCGAAGCGCACACTCGAAATCATGGGGCGGCTCGGCCTCGCCGACGACCTGATCGCCAAGGGCGTGACCTGGAAGACCGGTAAGGTGTTTCACCGCGAGGCGGAAGTATTTGCTTTCGACCTCTTGCCGGAGGCCGGCCACCAACGCCCGGCTTTCATCAATCTGCAGCAGTTCTACTTCGAGGCGGCCTGCGTCGCTGCGGCGGCCAAGACGGACCTGATCGATCTCAGGTGGGGCCACGAGATGACCGGCCTCGATGCCCGCCCGGACGGCGTCCGGTTGACCGTCACGACGCCGGATGGCGCCGACGATCTGACCGCCGGCTGGCTCGTTGCCACGGACGGCGCCCGCTCGTTCGTTCGCCAAAGCCTGGGCCTCGGCTTCATCGGGCAGACGTTCGACGACCAGTTCCTGATCTGCGACATCAAGATGAAATCGGCGCGCCCGACCGAACGCTGGTTCTGGTTCGATCCGCCGTTCAATCCTGGCCGCTCTGCGTTGTTGCATCGGCAGGCTGACGACGTCTGGCGCCTCGACTTCCAGATCGGCCCCGACGCCGACCGCACCGAAGCAACGAAGCCCGAAAACGTCGCCGCGCGCGTCCGCGCCATGCTTGGGCCCGTCGACTTCACATTCGAATGGATCAGCTGCTACCGTTTTCAATGCCGCCGCCTCGAACACTTCCGGCATGGCCGCGTCGTGTTTGCGGGCGACGCCGCGCATCAAGTTTCGCCGTTCGGCGCGCGCGGCGGCAATTCCGGTGTCCAGGACGCCGACAACCTCGGCTGGAAACTCGATCTCGTGCTGCGTGCCCTGGCGCCCGAAGCGTTGATCGACAGCTACGCACAGGAACGGCAGCAGGCCGCCGACGAGAACATCCTGAACTCGACACGCGCCACGGACTTCATCGCCCCGAAAGGTGCCGGCGCAACGCGCTTTCGTGACGCCGTATTGGAGCTTGCTGGCACACACCCGTTCGCACGGCGGCTGCTCAACTCCGGCCGGCTGTCGCTGCCAGCGACGTATGACGGCTCTCCCCTCAATACCGTCGATGCGTTTTCACCGGGAGCCGCACCGAACGTGCGTCCCGGCGCCCCCGCCGCTGATGCGCCAGACGGTATCGCGCCTGAAGGAAACGCCTGGCTGCTGCCACAGCTCGGCGATCGCTTTACCGTGCTGGCCGTGGCGGCTCCGAATGCGAAGCTGCCAACAGAATTCGACTCGCCGCCAAGATCCACCAACGGCGGCTCCATCAACGGCGTCCCCGTCCGCTGGCGAACAGCCCACGCGCCCGAAGCGCTGCAGCGATACGGCGCCGTCGATGGCATAGCCGTCTACCTCATCCGCCCGGACCAACATATCGCCGCGCGCTGGCGCAGCTTCGACGGGGCTGAAATCACCCACGCCATAGACCGCGCCACAGCGCGCGCTTGAGGACATCCCGATGCCGCTCAAAACCCAACCCAATCTCGCCGATCCCGATGCCGTTTATCAGTTGATCGTCGCGGCGCACCATGGTCTCTCAGCCGACGACAGCGCCGCGCTCAATGCGCGCCTAGTGCTGCTGCTGGCCAATCACATCGGCGACGCAACAGTGATCCAGGACGCAGTGAGGGCGGCCACCACGTCGCCGCCGCCCCCTGTTCGACCATCGAATTAAAGCGTCGCTCAATAGGCCGTCTTGGTAAAGAAGCAGCGGATCGGGGTCAGCACCAGGATCTTGAGATCCAGCCACAACGACCAGTTCGCGAGATAGGCCAGATCCTGCTCAAGCCGCTTTTCCAGCATTTCTGGCGTCTCGATTTCACCTCGGAAGCCGTTGATCTGCGCGAGCCCGGTCACACCCGGCTTGACCTGGTGGCGATTGGGATAGCGCGCCAGGATATCGGCGAATTGAGCATCGTGGGCGAGGGCATGGGGGCGCGGACCGACAAGGCTCATCTCGCCACGCAACACGTTGATGAGCTGCGGCAACTCGTCAATGCTCAGACGGCGCAGGGTGCGCCCGACGCGGGTGACGCGCGGATCATTGCGCGTCGCTTGCGGCACCTCGACGCCATCCTCGAGAACGTGCATCGTCCTGAATTTCAGGACTTCGATGACGTCCATGTTGAGGCCGCGGCGGCGTTGACGGAAAAACACCGGGCCCGAGCTGTCGAGCTTGATGGCAACGGCTGCCAGCAGCAGCAAGGGCATTGCGAGCAGCAGCAAAGGCAAGCCGAGCACGCGGTCCTCGACCGATTTGACAAGGCCGGACCAATCCGCGAGCGGCTGGGGTTTCACGTCGAGCAGGCCGACGGGGCCGAGACTGGACACGCGGTGCTTCGCCGCCTGATCGACGAGATCCGACGAAATATGCGTCACCACGTGCAGGCTGACCGGCAATTGCTCCAGGCGGCGCGCAATCTGCTGGGTCCGCTGATCGGCGGATTGCGGAAGCGCCACGATGATCCGGTCGATCTCGCCCTTTCGGGCGCGAGCGATGAGGTCGTCGAGGCGGCCTGTCACATCAGGGCCTTCGCCTTGGACACGGGTGCCATCTGTGCGGTCATCGAACAGTCCCGCGAAACGAATGCCGAGGGCCGGGTCGACAAGGTGGTCATGCACGCGCCGCGCAATGAGGCCGCTGCCGTACACGGCAACCGTCGCATCGAACGCGCCGGCCTTGGTCAAGCGCGCCAGAACGAACTTCGCCAGATGTCGCAGATGCAGCAGCAGCATGAAGCTCATCGACAACGAAGCGGCGAACCAGATCCACAAATGCACATCCTGCGGTGCAAATGGCGAGCCGAGCCCCAGCATCGCAAGAAATGCGACGACGAGCGAAGCGCCGATACGCCGCGCATCGGTGGGAAAATCGTGCATCCGGTTCATGTCGTACATGCCGAAATTGCGCAGGCAACCATAGACGATGATCGCCGACACGAGGCAGAGTTGGAGGTATTTCGGCCAATCGATCGCCATACCGCCGCTGGTCGCATAGATGACCGCGGGCACAAAACCACCGGCGACGACCGCGATCGCATCGAAAAACCCGACGATGTCGGCAGCGATGCGGCGCGACCAGCGCCTCGGCGCCACGCTCCGTGCAACATCCAGGACTGAGACTTCGGCGACATTCGATGTCGACATTGGCACCCCCTACGCGCCGGGGCCGGCAATGCAACCGGTCCGCAGCCAACAAACGCTGTCCTCCAGTCAACACGAGTCGAGTGAAAAATCTCTGAAACATCAACGTATTATCGACGAATTTCGCGTCCCAGCACGATGCGTTGCTTCATCTTCGAGTGATAAAGTCAAACCGCGGGCCGCATAAATCCCGCGCTGTTACATCCGGAAAACAGTTGCGGCCCCATGCACGATGTCGAATTCGCAGAAGACTTTGGATGGCTTGTCACTTGCCGATAGAAACAAATACGGGTTCTTGAACCGCGCGCTCCACATTGTGTGGTCGACCTGCCACAAATAGACGTCGAGGTTCTGCTTGCCGATGACCAGTTTCACGCTCTTCGGTTTGGCCCAGGCCGTCGCTGGTACCAAAGATTGGCCTTTGGCGTCGCGCTGGCAGGCAGCGATCGCGCGCTCCCGGTAGGCGGCGACGATCACCTCGTTCGTGGCCGTTCGAAACATGAACTCGTGGTATCCGATTTTGATGGATGCCAGCAGGACCAGAAAAAAAACGACAGCCTTCATGGCGAGAACTCCGCAGCCACGCCGGGCCAATTTAAAGTCGGGCAAGCCCAAACTGTGTCCGAACAGAGTGAACAAAGTATTGAGAACAGCACCAAGCCGAAGCAGTCGCCCGTCTGCGAGACCGCTTGGCGTTGCCGGCATTCGCAGCGATAGTGTCGCGACCTTTGAGCGGAGCCGTTGATGACCGAGAAACCCCTTATCCCGTTGTCTGCCATTTCCTGGATTGGTGACAATCTGAAGCGACCCGAGTGCGTGCTGACTACCGCCAAGGGTGAAATCTTCGCGGGCGATCATCATTCCGGCATCGCTGAAGTTGGCAAGCCGAAGCGCGAGATATCGGGCGCTCCTGCAGGCTTTATGCCCAATGGTGTCGCGATGACCGCCAAGCGCGAGTTCCTGATCGCCAACCTTGGCCCCGGCGGTGGCGTCTGGCGTCTCGATCGCGATTGGCGCCTCTGGCCGCATCTGTTCGAAGCCGACGGCGAGCACTTCCGCGTCTGTAATTTCGTCGGCGTCGATCCGGCCGGCACCGAATGGATTTCGATTTCGACGCGCACGTTCCCGCGCGAGATTTCGATGCGGCCCGGCCACGCCGACGGCTTCATCGTGCGCCGCGACGCCGACGGCGCCCATATCGTCGCCGACGGCATCGGCTTCACCAATGAATGCCGCGTCGACCCCTCGGGAAAATGGGTTTACGTCAATGAAACATCAGGCAAACGCGTGTCACGCTTTCCGATCAAGGGTAAGTCGCTCGGCCGCCGCGAAACAGTGCACGACTTCGGCCTCGGCGAATTCCCGGACGGCTTCGCTTTCGACTGCGAAGGCGGCATCTGGGTGGCCTGTGTGCTGTCGAATCGTGTCATCCGCATCGAAACCAATGGCCGCCGCACGCTGATCCTGGATGGGTCGGAGCCCGCGCGGGTCGCGGAGGGCGAAGCCTTCTTCAATGCCGGTCGCGGCGGACGGCATCACGTCGAACTCGGCGCGCACTCGGCCTTGAAAAACATCGCCAGCGTCGCTTTCGGCGGGCCTGACCTCAAAACCGTCTACCTCGGCAATCTCGCAGGCAGCGCCATCCCGGCCTTCAAATCACCCATCGCCGGCGCTGAGCCGGTGCAGTGGCGCTTTTGATCAACCTCACGAGGCAGCGGAGCCTACCATGCGCGCCGTCGACAATATCGTTATTCTGACCGGCGCTGGCATCTCGGCGGAGTCCGGTATTTCGACCTTCCGCGACAAGGATGGCATCTGGGCGAAGGTCGATTTTCGCGACGTCGCAACGCCCGAAGGCTTCGCGCGCAATCCACAAAAGGTGCTCGACTTCTACAACATGCGCCGGAAATCGAGTGGAACGGCCAAACCCAACGCCGCCCACGACGCTTTGGTGCGGCTGGAGCGTGCGCACAAGGGCAAAGTGCTGGTAGTCACCCAAAACGTCGACAGCCTACACGAAGCGGCCGGCCAGAAGAATCTCATTCACATGCACGGCCAGCACAATCAGGTGCTGTGCAATCATTGTGGCCACCGCCAACACTGGGGTCACAACATGCCGGATCTCAGTCTCGGGCTCGGTTGTCCGGAATGCCGCAAAGCCGGCGGCCTCAGGCCCGACGTCGTCTGGTTCGGCGAGATGCCCTATCACATGGAGACGATCGGCGAAGCTCTCGACGCGGCCGATCTCTTCATCTCGATCGGCACTTCAGGCAATGTCTATCCGGCGGCAGGCTTCGTCGCGGAAGCACGACGCAACGGCGCCTATGCCGTAGAATTGAACCTCGAACCGTCTGCAGGCGTATCGCACTTCCACGAGGCTATTCACGGCCCGGCCGGAACGATCGTGCTTGACTTCGTCGAGCGCATTCTGGCGGGCGAGGTTTCGGTACGGTAGAAAACGCGCCCAACAACAAAGACGGGCGCCATGGCCCGCCTTCGTGATCGTAGAGTTTGCGATCGGGCTGTCGCCGCTCAATTGCGCCCAACCTCCATCAGCAGCTTCTCGGTGCGCGCTTCCTCGATTCGGCTGGCAATTCGCTTGGCCTCGTGCCCGTCGCGGACTGTCTTGGCGAGGGTGAATGCCGAGCCCACGAGAAATACGCTCGCCATCATCAGGTATCCCTTGACGATCAGTTCCACGGGCATGGCCCAGATTCCGACGGCCATCATGAAGGCGGCAGCGCCAAATTGCGCGTACGTGAAGGTTAGCCAAGCGCCGGTATTGGCGGACATGTTGCTATGCAGATTTGTGGTCATCGAAAGGCTCCTTGGTTCGGGTTCGGTCGAAAGCGTCGTCTGTTGTGTGGCCACGCGCGCCATGCGGCGAAAACGTTGTGGATCCATGACCAGGATTACCGGGCGCCGGCATGCTTGCGGCGCAATCGCTCGAGGACATCAGCTGGCTTGGTCTTGAGATTGGGGCCGAAGCCCGCCTCCGCCAACTTTCGGTCGATCGATTTGTCAGTAGCATCGGCGTCGAGGGCGTGGCATGCCTCGGCGAAGTCCTCCGCCTTGACATGCGCGTCCCGAATTTTCGCCAGCGTTGCCTCGGCTTCGCGGAGCGCCCCTGTCCCCGTCACCAGCGCGCGCCGGCCATTGGCACCCGCCCGGCGCAGCGCATCCTGGGCGCGGCTCATCTCGAGACCACGGCGCAGATCCGCAAGCCGCCGGCGACCGGTCTCGGTCAGCTGCTTCAGGCGGGCGATATCGGTATCGAAGCGTCGCATCGCCGCCCGCCGCTCGTTGATTTCGTCCTCGTTGGCGGCAATCACCGTCGCCGCCTCCGCGGCCAGATCCTCGCGGCCGGCCGTGATCGCGTCCGTGGCTGATCGCTCGAGTTCGGCGATGCGCGACGCCAGCGCGTCGGCCGCGCGCGCTTCGGAGGCTTGATGCGCCATGGCGCACGCCAGTTCTCGTTTGGAATATTCGAGGGCGCCGGCCGCGTCGCGAAGCTGTTGCTCCAGAATGCGAATGGCATTGGCGTCAAACACGGCCTGTTCGGCCTCAGCAGCAGCGCCACGAACGAGGGTCGTGAAGATCTTCAGCACGGCAAGGACTCCCTAGGATACCCAGATGTTCGGTAGTGTTGTCTTGCGAACCGGCCCGAAGGTCATCACGACATTTGAACTCAGTTCATATGCCGTTATACCGCACGAATGAACGAGGTACAAATAAAATCGTGAACTCAGTTCGTAGCGAATCTGTCTAGGGTTACCGGGAAATGACCGAAAGCGTTGCACGCCTCGATGTCTGCCTGGCTGCAACGAATTCGAAAGCGCTAAAGGAGCGCCAAAGAAGATAAGAAGACAAGGAGATAGGACGATGACCGGGCCCAGCTATCGCGAACGCCTGCGCGAGGAAATTCTGACGCTGACCGAGCAGATATTGGCGACCGAGGGGCTCGATGCCGTGCAGGCACGGCGGATCGCTAAAGAGGCCGATTGTTCGGTTGGCACGATCTACAATATCTTTGGTGATATCGACGGTTTGATCGTCGCCGCCAACGGGCGCACGCTGGCGGCGTTGGGCCGCTCTTTGAGTGCTGCGTTGGACAAGACGACCGCGATGCCGGTTCGTGACCAGCTGATGCAGCTCGCGATCGCCTATATGCAGTTTGCGCTCGAGAACCAGCTGCCCTGGCAGGCCATCTTCAAATATCGCTGGGCACCGGGTTCAGAAATTCCCGCGTCGTATCTCGACGAGCAAGCGCGGCTGCTGGCGCTCATAGAAGGCGTGATCGATCGCCTGATCCCGCAAGCTGAACATCGCGCGAAAACGGCGCGCGCACTCTTTGGCGCCGTCCACGGTATTGTCGCGCTGGCTCTGGATAACCGTTTGGGTGGACGCCTGCGCCAGGAGATCGAGGATCAGGTCCGGTTCATCGTCGACATCGTCGCCCGAGGGTTGACACAAACAGAAACGGCCGGAGCCTGATGGCTCCAGCCGGTCCGAACCAAGTCAGCCAAGACGCCGGAAAAGAGCGAAATCAGGCCGGTTCCTTTGGCGTCAATGCGGCGACGATAGCAGCCAAATCTGTCAGCAACTGCTCGCGTTGTTTAGCCGAAAGAGCCGCCAGAATGCGATCATCGACGCGCTTGACGACGGGTTCGGTCGCTTTCAGGACCCGCCAACCCTCTTCCGTCAGCTTGACGGCATAGGCGCGCGCATCTTCCTTGGTCCGGCGGCGCTGCAAAAGCCCCTTCTTCAGCATCCGGCGGACGATATCGGCCAGCGTCGACCGATCGACGCCTGTGTGCTCGACAAGATCCGTCTGGCTAAGTCCTTCGTTAAGGGAGACCGTATGCAAGACTGCAAATTGCCGTGGTGTAAGATCAGTTTTGCCGATCTCGGCAGCGAACACATCGCCAGCGCACTGACCTGCTCGATGCAAGAGATGAATAGGTGAGCGGTTCAGTCGGCCAGTTGTTTCGCGCTTCATGATTTCCAATTTTTTGTTCGACATTGTCCGTCTTTATCCATCGCCAAATTCTGCAAGCCAAGGACAATGTACGTGCCTGAGGAAGAAACAGATCCTACGCTAAAACGAAAATGGCGTCCAGCGTGGACAAACTACAATCAGTCTTTCCCCGGAGCGCTGACAAATCGATAACATTTTAGCGAATAGGCACATCGGGTGCGTCGGCAACTTTATGCTTTTCGATCAAACGATATTGAGCAGCAAAAAAAAGTAAGGTCAGCGGCAGGAAGCCAAACACTTTGAAGCTTGCCCATGTCGTCTCGGAAAAATTTCGCCAGACGATCTCGTTCAACCCGGCCATCGCCACAAAGAACAGGCCCCACCTCATCGAAAGTTTGGACCAGCCCTCATCCGTCAGGCGCAAGGCTTCGCCAAGCATCAACTGGAGCATCGGTTTGCCCAGCAATAGTCCGCCGAACAACGCAGCAGCAAACAGCAGGTAGACGAACGTCGGTTTGACCTTGATGAAGCTTGGATCATTGAAGAAAAGCGTCAGCGCTCCGAAGCCGAGAACGAGCGTGGTACTCACAAAAAGAGCTGCCGAAATCTGCCCCAGGAGAAGCCGCGATGCAATCATCGAGATCACGCTCGCGGCCATGAGCACGGCCGTTGCGGGCAGAATTCCGAACATCATATAAACTGCGAAAAATGCCAACAGCGGCAAGAGATCAATGGCCAGCTTCAGCGCCTGCTTCGGCGCGAATTCGGGTTGTTCTCCGGCCTTGGGATCTGACTGCATCATACACTCATCTACTCTAACCGCGGTGTCGGACAATTTTTGGCGAAGACATCGGCTTGTGTCGGTTCTAGACCGTCTGCTGCGCGATAGTCCAGATCGGGCTTCCGGCGCGGCTTCGTTCCGAAAGGCACACGCCGAACTCAGCGCCCAAATCAACGCTATGCGCTGCCCGCGCGAACGATCACTTGGTATCGGCCGGAAGTCGGTATTTCTGCAAGTACCGCACCTGCCAGACGAGGTAGATCGTCGTGACCGGCATAACGATAAAAAGCTTGAAGATCATCCACACGTCGAGCCCGTTCAATATGGGCTTGCGCATCAGCCACGCCCACGTTTTGGGGCAAGGGATCTCCGCGGTTGCAAAACCGAGGCGCACGGCTTCGTTCGCAACGGCCGTGAAGAAGAAAAACACGGCGACGTTCCGCGTCAGCAGGTACCAGCCCCGCTCCGAATAGCGAAAGGTGTTACCGAACACGAACTCGAAGAAGTATTTGCCACGCATCAGTCCGCCGAACAGCAGCAGCGCCACCAGCGCATTGAATATCGTGACCTTAATTTGAACCCATTTGGGGTCGCCCGTAATCAAAGTCAAGGCCCCGAACGTAACCGTCACGGCGCCGGCAATAAATGGCATGATCGGCGGGCGTCGCAAGACCAGCAGCGATGCGACGAGCGCCACAACCGTGGTCCCAAGGAGCGACCAGACGCCAGCTTCGACGCCGAAGGCGAAATTGACGACAAACATCGTGCAGATCGGGCCGATCTCGCTCACGAGATTCAGCGTTTGCTCGCCGTTAAAAGGATACCAGCGCTTCACGTCGCTCATTTCGTTTCCGCCCCCCACAACCGACCTCGATCCTATAGCCCAATCATGGGTTTGCCGATTTTTATTTCAACGACAAGGTCACTTATTGCTCGGCGATGGCACGGGCGAATTCGCCGGCATCGAAAAGCTGTAGATCGTCGATACCTTCGCCAACCCCGATGGCATGCACCGGCAGACCGTACTTCGCGGCAATCGCCACCAGAATGCCGCCCCGTGCCGTTCCGTCCAATTTGGTCATGACGAGGCCAGAAACTCCAGATTTCTCACGAAAAACCTCGACTTGCGAGAGGGCATTCTGCCCCGTCGTTGCGTCCAGAACCAAAAGCACGTCATGCGGAGCACTCGGGTCGTTCTTTTTGATCACGCGGACGACCTTCTCCAATTCGTTCATCAATTCCGTCTTGTTCTGGAGGCGGCCGGCCGTATCGATCAACAGCACATCTATGCCAGCAGCTTGTGCCTCTTTCATGGCATCGAATACCAGACCTGAAGAATCCGACCCCTCTGGCCTCGAAATCACGGGGGTTCCCGTCCGTTCTCCCCAGACGTTCAACTGATCGATGGCCGCGGCCCGGAAGGTATCGCCAGCAGCCATCATTACGGACTTGCCCTGAGTCTTGAACTGGGCCGCGAGCTTGCCGATCGTCGTGGTCTTGCCGGTGCCGTTGACGCCGACGACCAGGATCACGTGCGGCCGGTTCGCGGCATCGATGACCAGCGGCTTGACGACCGGCGCTAAAACGCGCTCAACCTCTTGAGCCAGAACGAGTTTCACGTCGTCCGGCGAAATACCCTTATCATAGCGGCCCTTCGACAGGGCCTCGGTGATTCGCATGGCCGTTTCGACGCCCAGGTCCGCTTGGATCAACAGATCTTCCAGATCGTCGAGCGTACCAGCGTCGAGCTTCTTTTTCGTGAAAAGGCCCGTGATGCCGTCCGTGAGCTTGGACGACGTCTTGGTCAAACCAGCCTTCAAGCGCTGGAACCAGCTCGTTTTTTCGGTCTTTGCAGCCGGTGTCGCATCCGGTTCGGGTACGGCGGTTGCAGCGGCGAGGATAACGGCCGGGTCCGCTTCCGGCTGTTCAGTTGCGGCATCAACCGGACGTTCCTCGACAGCAGATGCAACCGGCGCGATCTCAGCGTCGGCGACCGGATCAGCCAATTGAGTAACGACAGGCGGCTCGGGCGCCGCATCGCGTCCGCCGCCCCCGAAAAGGCGCCCGAAAAAGCCACGCTTCTTTTCAACAGGCTCGGTCATTTAGATCCTTCGGCCCGAAATCCTTCGCCAACGAGGCGCCCTCCACTGACAGCGGCCGCGCGGACGCGCGCAATTTGCCCAGCGGGCACGCCGGCCACTTCGATTTCGGTAAAGTCTGGCGCATGCCCCGCGCCGTGCCGCTCCATGAGCACGTCGAACGTGCGTCCGACCCGGGCGGCCATATGCCGCTGCAAGGCTTCTGCTCCCTTGCGCCTCAGCCGCGAGGCGCGTTCCTTGACGGCAGGCCGCGCGACCTGCGGCATGCGTGCAGCTGGCGTTCCTGGGCGCGGCGAGAACGGAAATATGTGCAGGTAGGCGAGGCCACAGGCATCGACGAGGTCGAGCGACCGCTCGAACATGGCCTCCGTTTCGGTCGGAAAACCCGCAATCAGGTCGGCGCCGAAGGCAATATCGGGCCGGATTCGGCGCGCATTAGCGCAGAATCGGATGGCATCCTGGCGCAAATGCCGCCGCCGCATGCGTTTCAGGATCAAGTCGTCGCCCGCCTGCAAGGAGAGGTGGATATGCGGCATCAGACGCGGCTCCTCGGCAATGGCCACCATCAGATCGGCATCGACCTCCATCTGGTCGATCGATGAAAGCCGCAGTCGTTTCAGGTCTGGCACGTGCCTCAACACTTGGCGAACAAGCCGGCCGAGCCGCATCTCACCGGGCAGATCGCTACTATAGGAGGTCATATCGACACCCGTCAGCACGACTTCGGCATAGCCCGCATCGACAAGCCGCCGCACCTCGGTGACGACAGCGCGTGCGGGCACCGAGCGAGACGGCCCCCGGCCAAAGGGTATGATGCAGAAGGTGCAACGGTGATCGCAGCCTGTTTGAACTTGCAGAAAGGCGCGTGAGCGCGTGCCGTAGCCAGCCGCGAGATGCCCCGCGGTCTCGCGGACCGCCATGATGTCGGCGACCTGCATGCGTGGACTGCCTGAAACCGCGAGTGCGGCCCAGGTCGCCCCCAGCGTTTTATCAGCATTGCCAATCACATGATCGACTTCGGCCATTTCGGCGAATCGCTCGGGTTCGGCCTGCGCCGCGCAGCCGGTGACAACGATGCGGGCAGCAGGGTGTTCTCGCCGCGCCCGGCGGATCGCCTGCATTGCCTGGCGCACCGCTTCGCCTGTCACGGCGCACGTATTGATGATGATTGCGTTGCCGAGGCCTGCCGCCGCCGCATGCCGCTGCATGGCGTCAGACTCGGCGATATTCAAACGGCAACCGAATGTGATGACGCGTGGTTCGGTATCGGCCTGCCCGGCTTGCGGGAGGCCAATTTGCGGGGGCTCAGCATGCGGGGGCCCAGCATGTGGGGGCTCAGTGAGCAGAAGGACGCTGGACATACGGACCGCTAGGCGCCCTCCCGCACCAAGGACCCAAGGTCGAGGCTCTCGCGGTACTCGAATTCAGCTGGTCCAGTCATATGGATGTGATTGTCGTCGCGCCAGTCGATCTCGAGCGGCCCGCCGGGCAAGATGACCGTGATTTTTCGTTCCGTGAACTTTTTTCGGACCGCGCAAACCGCTGCCGCGCAGGCAGCCGAGCCACAGGCCATTGTCAGGCCAGCGCCGCGCTCCCAGGTGCGCAAAAGCAGCGTGGTCCGCGATGTGATCTGGGCTAACGAAATATTGGCCCGATCCGGAAAAATCGGATGGTACTCCAACAGCGATCCGTGCCGTTCGAGATTGTGCGCGTGAACGTCCGTGACCCAGAAAATGGCATGCGGATTGCCGACGTTGACGACGGACGGCGAATGCAAAACCGGATTGTCGATGGGACCGATCTGGAGTTCTATCCGCTTGGTATCATGGAACGGTTCGGCCAGCGGGATGTCGGTCCAACCAAATTTCGGCTCGCCCATGTCCACTGTGATCCGATCGATGCTCGGTGCCTCGGCTGTCAGAATTCCGGCTGCCGTCTCGAATGTAAAGGTCTGCCGCCCGGTTTCGGACGCGACATGCCAGGCAACGCAACGCATGCCATTGCCGCAAGCCCCTGCAAGCGAGCCGTCCGTATTGTAGATGCGGACGAAAGCCTCGGTCCCAGGCGTCACGGGCTTATGCAGCACCATCATCTGATCGAAAACCGACCGTGGGTTTCGCGCGATCGCCTGCGCCTCGGCAGCACTAAAAATGCGTGTTTGGCGCCGCAGGTCCACGATAACGATCTTGTTTCCAAGCCCGTTCATTTTGATGAATGCAATGGGGTCCGTATCTGGCATGACGTCTTATAGGGTGTGCCGAACGCCCGTGACAATTGTTTAGAAGGCGCAACGCGTTTGGAAGGCACAACGATGCATGATCTCAAGCCATCAGCCGAATGCGCCTCGCCTGGAACGCAGGGCCCGTTGCTCCCATCCCCATGGGTCGAACGCTTCTATGGTGAAATCAAACATAACGGCCATATCCTCGATGTCGCTTGTGGCGCCGGCCGCCATTTCCCGCTCGGATGGTCGAGTGGTAAGCGGCTGACGGGCGTCGACCGGGATCTCACGAAGCTTGCTCGCTTCCAGGAACGGCCTGAAATCCAGCTCATCGCGGCAGATCTTGAAGACGGCAGCCCGCCACCCTTTCGCGGCATTCGATATGACGGCGTCATCGTCACGAACTATCTCTGGCGCCCGATTTTGCCAGACATCGTGGCAGCAGTCGCGCCGGATGGCATCCTGATCTACGAGACGTTCGGCGATGGCCAGGAGCTGTTCGGCCGGCCTTCAAACCCGGAATTTCTGTTGCAGCCCGGCGAGTTGCTCGCCGCCGTCGCTGGACATCTGCGCGTGCTGGCCTACGAACATGCGCAGGTGCGCCATCCTGATCGGATCGTCCAACGGATCGCAGCCGTGGGGCCCGAGCATCCCTGGCCCTGTCTTGTGCCGTCGGCGACCTGAGACGAGCTTCGACGCCTTTGCGCTGCGCACGCAAGGGCTTGAATGCAGAGATAAAAACAAAGCGATATCAACGAAATGTTCTCGATTGGCGCCTGGTCGATCGGCAATTGAAAAGCATCCGCCGGCAGAATTTGATTGCGATAGTCCCGAACCCGCGATTGGATGAGATATCGTCCGGTTGACACAAATCCGTACGCTTTACCGTGCTAACGCGACGTATCATGTCGTTCTGTAAGTCACCGAGGGAGATCGTTTCGTGAATATCGTATCAATGGCAGCGCAGTATCTGACGCCGATGATCATCGACAAGATCGCATCGTCGTTCGGCATATCGAGCCCCCTTGCCCAAAAGGCGATCGCGGCCATCCTGCCGACGATTCTAGCGGGTCTGATGGGCTCGTCGTCCAAGCCCGACGGTCTGGGCGCACTCACCAAGGCACTCGGCCAGCAGGATCCGGGCTTGCTCGGCAGTCTCGGCAATCTCATCGGCGGCAGTGGTCAGTCGGCTGCAGTCAGCGCCGGCACGAACATCTTGGGCTCGTTGCTCGGTGGCTCCAGCGTTGGCGCGTTGGCGGGCGCTGTCGGCAAGTTCGCTGGTGTGGGTGATGCTCCGGCGAAAGGTCTCATCGGCTTGCTGGCTCCAGTCGTGCTCGGCACGCTCGCCAAGCAACAGAAAGAATCCAACCTTGACGGCGCCGGACTGGCCCGGATGCTGATGGGTCAGAAGGAGAACATCTCGGCGGCCATGCCGGCCGGGTTCTCTGATCTGCTCAAAGGCTCGGGCCTGCTGGACAGCATCGCACCAGCAGCCTCGGCGCAATCGGCAGCACGGCCGGCAGCATCGGTCCACGAGATGCCGCGCCAGGAAGCCGCCAGCAGTTCGTCGAGTTGGCTGCCATGGGTTGCAGCCCTTGCCTTGGCGGCACTTGCCGGTTGGTATTTCCTCGGTCAAGGCTCGCGTCAGGCCGCCCTGCCGCCGGTCCCGAAAATCACGGTCGGCACACAAGACGTCGGGGCTCAGCTCGGCTCCGTGGTCGAAGGCCTCCGTGGCACATTGGTGGACATGAAGGACGAAAGCAGCGCCAAGAGCGCTCTGCCGCGCTTGCAAGACATGGCCAAGCAACTTGATGGCATCAACAACCTGCGCGGTCAGTTGCCGGCCGAGGGCAAGAAAGGCTTAGCGTCCTACGCAGCGTCGTTGCTGCCGATCCTGCGGCCGTTGATCGACAAGGCGCTGGCGGGTTCGGGTGTCGGTGCCGTCGCCAAGCCGGTGCTTGACCAGATCTTCAGCCGCTTGGAGGCAATGTCGAAAGCCTGAACCCAAAGCTGGTTCGTTTCGGAAAGGCCGGTCAGCATCATGCTGCCGGCCTTTTTCACGTGCGCGGTTGTTGCATTGGCGCCGTTTTGCATGTGCGCCTTTTTTCATGGCCGCTGAGGCACCGGCCTCTGTTCAACAGCCAAGCGAGCGCCTATGTCACGTGACTCGCCCCGATTCCAACCGGAAACCGCTGATGCAGAATATAAGTGACTGGCGCGACGCAACCGCGCCGACGTTGAGCGATTTCGAGCGGCTGGCCGCTATGGCCTGGGAGCGGTTGCCGTCTGAATTTAGAAGCATGTGTAATGACTTAGTTATTCGAGTCGAGGACTTCGCACCGGATGAGGCGCTGGACGATCTCGGCATCGAGGATGCCTTCGAACTGATGGGCCTCTACCAAGGCGTCAGTCTCGACCGCAAAAGCGTGATGGATCCGTCGCGTGAGCCCGACATGGTGTTTCTCTTCCGGCGGGCAATTCTGGACTACTGGTCGGAGGGCGAGGAAACGCTTGGCCATCTTGTTACCCATGTTCTCGTGCACGAGATCGGCCATCATTTCGGCTTGTCCGATAGCGATATGGAGGCAATCGAGCAGGAAGCCGGGGGTGGCCACGACCATTGAACGGTCGCTGGCGGTCGATCGACGCCCGGCATGCCGTTCCGGATGCGACGTTCCGGATGCGACGATCCGGGTGTGACAATGGCGCCGATATGCGGCACCTTGTGGTGGACTGGCAACTTGAAGCGTTGCAACCGACGGCCATAACGGGCAATGATCGCGACCGAAAGATGTGGTCGATGGTCGCCGGATAATGAATGCCTGAACGGGGAATGCCTGAACGGGGAATGCCTGAACTGGCGTGCTAACGACGGGGCGAGCTCTTGATATCTGACGGATGGCGTTTGATAGCCGGAACTGCAAAGCCGGCGGTGATTACTGCGGCGCTTTTGGCCGTCG
>JANXRM010000433.1 GCA_025353015.1 Hyphomicrobiales bacterium | reverse complement strand
AGAGGGCGCGCAGCCCCGTATTCTGCCGTGCCCGCATGATCTCGAGCCCGCGCGTCACGAAGGCCCGGTTGAGCGTGATCAGCGGCACCACGTCGGCGACCGTCGCCAGCGCCACGAGATCGAGCATCGACATCAGGTCGGGCGCCGCGGATTTGGCGTAGGCACCGCGGCGGCGCAGTTCGCGCATGGTTGCAACCAGCGTCATGAAGACGACGCCGGCCGCACAGAGATGGCCGAGGCCCGAGAGATCATCCTGCCGGTTTGGGTTGACGACGGCATGCACGTCCGGCAATCGCACGTCGGCCTGATGGTGGTCGAGGACGATGACATCCGCGCCAAGCTTCCTCGCCACCGCCAGCGGTTCGAAGCTGGTGACGCCGCAATCGACGGTCACGATCAACCGCGCGCCTTCCTTGATGAGCGTCTCGATGGCCGCCGCGTTCGGGCCGTAGCCCTCGAAGATGCGGTCGGGAATGTAGATGCGCGCGTCGCGGCCGTGGCCCAGGTAGAACCGCTTCATCAAGGCCGAGGAGCAGGCGCCGTCGACATCGTAGTCACCGAAGATCGCGACCTTCTCGCCCTTCTGGATGCTATCGGCCAAGCGCGCGGCGGCAGCCTCCATGCCAGCCAGCGTCGAGGGATCGGGCATCAGCGCCTTGATCGTCGGCTCGAGCGTAACGGGGACGTCATCCGGGGCGATGCCACGCGCCGCCAGGATGCGCCCGAGCAATTCTGGCAGGCCATGCCGCTGGCTGATCGCGGTGGCGGAGTTGACCTGGCCCGGTTCAAGGCGCTCGCGCCACGCGTAACCACGTGCCGACGCCGTGACACCCAGAAATGCCGGCCGGGCCATCGTGTCACGAAGCTTGCGCTGAACGGCTGCCATGCCTGATCTCCCCTACGAACTCGCTCGAGTTGTAGAGCTTTTCATTGCAGCCGTCAGACGTTGGGAACGCGCTATCCCCAGGATAGAAACGCCCGAAGCAGCGGTCAGGCCAGCGTATTCTTGGTGCCGATGTCGCGGAACGTCGTCTTGATGCGCCGCACCGTGCCGGTTTTCGAGCGCATGACGACGGTTTCGGTTTCCGCGAACTCACCGCGGAAGTGGACGCCATCGAGCAGCGACCCTGCCGTCACGCCGGTGGCCGAAAAAATCACGTCGTCGCAGGCCATCTCGGCCATGGAGTATTTCTTCTTGATATCGGCGATGCCCATCGTGCGCGCGCGTTCGATCTGCTTCAGGCCCTCCGCGCCGGCATCGGGTTTGAGACGCCCCTGCATCTGGCCGCCGATGCAGCGCAAGGCGGCAGCAGCCAGTACGCCCTCAGGCGCCCCACCCGAACCCAGATAGATATCGATGCCCGTTTGTGCGGGATCTGTTGTCCAGATCACGCCTGCGATATCGCCGTCCGGAATGAGACGGACCCCGCCGCCAACTTTGCGAACGGCGTCGATCAATTCCTGATGCCGCGGCCGGTCGAGAATGCAGGCCGTGATCTCGCGAATCGGGCATTTCTTGAACTTTGCCAAGTCCTTCAGGATTTCGGGAACAGACTTATCGAGATCGATGATGCCATCGGGATAGCCCGGGCCGATCGCGATCTTGTCCATGTACATATCGGGCGCGTTCAGTAGGCCGCCCTCTTCGGAAATTGCAATGACTGCCAGTGCGTTCGGCATGTCCTTGGCGCAGATCGTGGTGCCCTCGAGCGGATCGACGGCGATATCGACGCGCGGACCATCGCCCGTGCCGACCTCTTCGCCGATATAGAGCATCGGCGCCTCGTCCATCTCGCCTTCGCCGATCACGACGCGGCCTTTGATGTTGACCTTGCCCAGTTCGCGGCGCATGGCGTCAACGGCGGCCTTGTCGGCGGCCTTGTTCTGCCCCTGACCCCGCCAACGCGCCGCAGCAATGGCTGCAACCTCGGTGACGCGCGCCACCTCGAGAACCAGAACGCGGTCGAGCCCGCCCTTGCCCTTGTCGGTGGCCATCCGCAATCTCCTGAGTTTTCCCGGATGCGTGCCGCGTGAGGCCAACAAGATCCGAGGTTTGACGACTAAAGCTTCTCGATTCGAATCATCTGCGGTTTCTCGGATACTTTACCGTCGCCTTCGATGGCGTCGAGCGCTTTGCGGATCGCCTCCTCGGTGGTCTCGTGCGTAATGATGACTACGGATGTCGGGGCTCCGGGCGCGGGGCGCGCATCGATACCAGGAAGCGCCTTCTTGGGCCGCCGCTGCACGACGCTCTCAAGCGAAACATCGCGATCGGCCATGCGCTTGGCGATGGACGCCATGACGCCGGGACGATCGTGGACGACGAGCCGCACGTAGTAGGCGCCCTGATGCTGGCCGAGTTTGGCGCGCTTGTACGTTTTCAGCTTAGCAACGGGCACTGAGAACGGCGGCAAAATCACGCCCCGCGCGATATCGACGATGTCGGCTGCGACCGACGAGGCCGTCGCCTTGGCACCGGCTCCCGGCCCGACCAGCAGCAAATTACCGACGAAATCGCCGTCGATCGCCACGGCATTCGTCACATTCGAGACCTGCGCTATCCCCGCACGCTTCGACACCATCGCGGGATGCACGCGCTGCTCGATACCGCTTTCGGTCAACATGGCAACGCCCAGGAGCTTGATGCGGTAGCCCAGATCATCGGCGGCCTCGATATCGGCCTGCGTGATGGTCTGGATCCCCTCGATGTGGATCTGATCCAGCGCGACCTTGGTGCCGAACGCCAGCGAGGTCAGCAGCGTCAGTTTGTGAGCGGTATCAAACCCGCCGATATCGAACGTCGGATCAGCCTCGGCGTAGCCCTTGTCCTGCGCTTCCTTGAGGACATCCGCAAACGCGCGATTCTCTTCCTGCATCTTGGTCAGGATATAGTTGCAAGTCCCATTCAGGATGCCATAGACGCGCCGCACCTCGTTAGCGGCCAGCGATTCCCTGAGTGTCTTGATGACGGGAATCCCACCCGCGACGGCCGCTTCGAAATTAAGCGCGACGCCATTCTTCTCGGCCAGCCGCGCCAAATCCATCCCATGCCGCGCCAGCAACGCCTTGTTGGCGGTGACCACGTGTTTTTTGGCACCAAGCGCGGTTTCGACCGCCTTTTTGGCAATGCCTTCGTCGCCGCCGATCAGCTCCACAAGGACGTCGATGGAGGCGTCGGCTGCCATCTTAGCAGCATCGTCAAACCACTTGTAGGCCCCAAGATCGACCCCGCGCCGCTTGGAACGCGCCCGCGCCGAAACAGCCATGATCTTGATATCGCGACCAAGGCTTTCGCTGAGCCGTTTGCCGTGTGTCTCGATCAGGTCAAGCAGCCCTGCGCCCACGGTCCCAAGACCCGCAACGCCCAATCTCAATGGTTCGCTCATGCGTCCGTCAACTACCGTTTTGCGGAATCCCTCAGTGGAATCACGTTATGCATGGTTTCCGAACCCTGGGCGAGGAACTTTTTAATCGACCGCGCCGCCTGCCGGATACGGTGCTCGTTCTCGACAAGCGCGATACGCACAAAGCCTTCGCCGTATTCGCCAAAGCCGAGGCCGGGTGACACCGCTACATCAGCCTTCTCGATCAAAAGCTTGGCGAACTCGACCGAGCCGAGGGCCCGGAAAGGCTCGGGGATCGGCGCCCAGGCGAACATGGACGCCGGCGGCGAGGGCACCGGAAAGCCGGCCCGGCCGAAACTGTCGACCAGCACATCCCGGCGGCGCTTATAGGTGGCGCGGATCTCGTCGACGCAATCTTGCGGCCCATTGAGCGCGGCGGCGGCGGCCACCTGAATCGGCGTGAATGCGCCGTAATCGAGGTACGACTTGACCCGGGCGAGCGCCCCGATCAGACGCTCGTTGCCGACGGCAAACCCCATCCGCCAGCCCGGCATGTTGTAGGTCTTCGACAACGAGGTGAACTCGACCGCCACATCCATGGCGCCCGGCACCTGGAGAACGGACGGCGGCGGCACGCCATCGAAGTAGATCTCGGCGTAGGCGATATCCGAAAGGATGATCAGATCCAACTTCTTGGCAAGTTGGACGGCCTCCCGGTAGAAATCGAGATCAGCGATCATCGCCGTCGGGTTGGATGGGTACGACAGCACCATCGCCAGCGGCTTTGGAATCGAATGCTTTACCGCGCGCTCGACGCCCGCCAGGAATTCCGGACCGTTCGATGCCGGGATATGCCGCATGGCGGCGCCCGAGATGATGAAGCCGAACTCGTGGATGGGATAGGTAGGATTGGGCACCAGGATGACATCGCCGGGCGCCGTGATGGCTTGCGCCATATTGGCGAAGCCCTCCTTCGAGCCAAGCGTCGCCACGACCTGCGTTTCTGGATCGAGCTTGACGCCAAACCGCCGAGCATAATAGGCCGCCTGCGCCCGCCGCAAGCCCGGAATGCCCTTCGAGGCGGAATACCGGTGCGTCCGAGGTTTGCTGACCGTCTCCACCATCTTATCGACGATATGTTGCGGCGTCGGCAGATCCGGATTGCCCATGCCGAGATCGATGATATCGGCACCCCGCGCTCGCGCGCCGGCCTTCAACCGGTTGACTTCGGCAAAGACATAGGGCGGCAGGCGTTTGATGCGGTGGAAATCTTCGATCACGGCGGGCTCGCTTGCGAAATCAATCGATGCAGGTGTTTACGCCTGCAACCAGGGATCGTCAAAGCCGATCGACGGGTCGCATCTACGGAGCACATCGACAGAAACCAAATCCGGCGTTCTACAACAACGGGAGAACCAAAAACCGGGCCGTCACTCAAGCCTGAGTCTGACCATTCAATTTTTCGAATGAATGCAGCGGGTTGCTGGATAGGCTAGCGGCCTTTTTCAATCTGTTTTTCCGCCGAGATGACGTCCGCGTCCTTGCCGTGCGCAATTTCGGTGATGGCCCGTTTCTGCTCGTCCTTACTCAGCAGCTTAGTCGGTTCTTTGCTGAGGTCCGGCAGGACCGTTCCAGTGGTCGCCTGACTTTGTGCGCAACCCCCGGAAACGGCGAGTGTAGCCAACAACATCCACCCCGCGAGGCCGCGAAGGGCGTCGCCCCGGCATCGTCTCCAATGGTGTGCCGGCAGCCGGATCATGGCTCAGAAATCCTCTCAGCGTCGACGCAGTAGCAGATTCCCCTGTTTTCTAGCAGTCGCTTTTCTGAACTCGCTTCCTGATGAACCCGTTCCGTCGTTCTGACGCGCGCGTTATACTCACACAGGACCAACATACTCACACAGGACCAACGTCCGCAAACGTGATAGACTGCTTCGAATGACCACCGCTCTTTCTGCCTGACCGCCAATTGTGGCAGGATAGCGGACTGACATCACCCCTTCGTCCCATCGCACAGTGTCTCGTGCATAGCAGCTTGCGGACCACTTATGCAAAAAACGCCCCCGCCGCACTTCCCCCCCACTCCAGACTGGTCGGCCTACAAGGTCGATAACCCCGAATTGTTCATGCGCAACATGGTTCGCGTCATGGAGGAAGGGAGCCGTGCCTTTTCCAACCTGATGCAGCGCCAGGATAAGAGTAAGGGCGGCTCCTATAGTCCGGCAAGCGAGGTGACGGCCGCCAGCAAGGTGTTGAGCGAGGTCGTCCGGCAATGGTTGTCGGAGCCCTCCCGCGTCGTCGACGCGCAGACCGAGCTCGTATCGAAGTATGTGGACCTATGGACGCAGACTTGGCAGCGTGCGCTCGGCCAGCCGCCCAATCCGGTCGCCCAACCGCCCTCCGGCGACGCCCGCTTTCGCGATCCCGAATGGTCAGCCAACCCCTATTTCGATTTTCTGAAGCAGAGCTATCTCGTCACGACGGCATGGGCCGAAAAGATCGTTGCTGATACGCACGGTGTCGACGACCGGACCAAGCAAAGAGCCCAGTATTACCTGAGCCAGATCTCGAGCGCGATGTCGCCGTCGAATTTTCCGATGACCAATCCGGAGGTGCTGCGCGAGACGCTACAATCCAACGGCGAAAATCTCGTCAAAGGCATGGAACAGCTCCTCGACGACATGGCGAAATCGGACGATCTGTTCAAGATCAGTCAAACAGACACGACGGCGTTCGAAGTCGGCCGCAACCTTGCCATTACGCCAGGCAAGGTGATCTTCCAGAACGACGTCTTGCAACTAATCCAGTACACGCCGACCACAGACAAAGTGCACACCGTGCCGTTGCTGATCGTCCCGCCCTGGATCAACAAGTTCTATATCCTGGATCTGACGCCGCCGAAGTCATTCATCAAGTGGGTCGTCGATCAG
>JANXRM010000464.1 GCA_025353015.1 Hyphomicrobiales bacterium | reverse complement strand
GTCGCCCGCGGCGCGCGCGTCATCGACCGCGTGTGCGTCACGGACCTGATGACAAGCGACGGACAAATGCCGACGCGCGGCGAGGTCGCCGGAGCTTTTGGTTTCGACGCGCGCACCGGGCGTTGCCTCGCCGTGCGCGCGAAACAGACCATCATCGCCACGGGCGCGATGTCGATGAAGGGCACGCACGGCATCGACAACGTCGTGTGCGACGGCGCGGCCATGGCGTATCGCACGGGCGCGCGGCTCGTCGATCTTGAGTTTTCGTTCGGCGGCACATTTTCGCATCTCATGCGCGAGTTCAATTTCGGCAGCTACAATGTGGCCATCGCCCACGGCGCGCGGCTCGTCAACGCGCGCGGCGAGCGCTTCATGGAGAAATACGACCCCGTGCGCTTCGAGCGCAGCGAGCTCAACCGCGTCGTCGCCGCTTTCGTGAAGGAAATGGTCGACGGGCGCGGGCCGGTTTATGTCGACTTGCGCCATTGCGACGAAAGCTACTGGACCGACATCGCCGCGCTTTCGGCGGGACGCGGCCAGAATATCCTGCTGTCGAACAAAGTGCCGAACGCGAAAGTGTTTCCGCTCGCCGTCGAGCCGACGTGGGGCTTGTGGAACGGCGGCCGCAGCGGCGTCTCCATCGATCTCGACTGCCGTTCAAGCCTGCCGCGCCTTCTCGCCGCCGGCGTCGCGTCGAAAAATCTCGCGACCGGCACCCATGCGAGCGCCGGCGTGCCGACCGCCTATTCCATGAATTCAGGTTACTTCGCCGGCGAAAGCGCGGCGCGGGAAGCCGCCCGCGTCGATTTTCCCGCGCTGCCGAAGGGCCTCGTCGACGATCTCGCGGAGACGACGATGGCGCCGTTGACGCGCGCCGCCTCGACGCTGACGCCCGATCTCATTCACGATGGTTTGAGCGCGCTTGAAGCCTCCGTGATCGACACCATGCGGATGAACGGACGCAAGCTCGAACACATGACCGAGCGCGCCCGCGAGTTGCACGCGGCGACGCGCGTGACGAAGGCGGGCAGCCTGCATGATCTTGTAAAACTCAACGAAGCCGCCAACATCGCGCAAACCGCCGAAGCCATCTACCTTTCCGCCCTCGACCGCACCGAAAGCCGCGAGCAATTTTACCGCGAGGACTATCCCGACACCGACGACCACGCGTGGTTCTGCTGGCATGGGCTGACGTTGACGCAGGAGGGCGCCCGCTTCGACCGGCGGGAAATCCCCCTCGACGGCGCCTTGAAACCGCCCGCCATGCGCGACAAATATCCAAGTCCCATCGCCGCGATCATGGATGGGACCTACAAGCCCGAAACATACAGCTGAAAAGGACGCGGCGCGCGCATGAACAGCCCGGTGATCATCGACGCAAGCCTGTGCGATGGATGCGCGCGCTGCGTGACCATCTGCCCGACGGACGTCATGCGCATGGACGCGGCGGGCGGCAAGGCCGTCGTGACGTATCCCGAGGATTGCCACGTTTGCTTTCTTTGCGTCGAGGATTGCAAGCCCCGGGCCATCAGCCTCGATCATTCGCTCGCCAATCACCGGCACCGCAGCGTCTACGCCGATCTCGCCGATGAACAGCTGGTGCTCGCGCCCGAAGCGGGCGCCAAACGATACTGAACGGGGAGAAAGCCATGCGTGCGTCCAGACGGGCATTTTTGGGCGGCGCCGCCGCCAGCGCGGGGCTTGGCCTCGCCGCGCCGGCCATCGCGCAGACGCGCGTCATTCGCCTTGGCGACACGTCCGCGCTGCCCTTCGCCTGGCCAATCTACATCGCCGACAAAAAGGGCTATTTCCGCGACGAAGGCCTCGCCGTCGAAACCGTCTATACGGGATCAAATCCGGCCGTGGCGCAGCAGACCGTCGCCGGCAATTTCGACATCGGCGTGACGACCTACGAGACCGGCGTGCGCGCCATCGTCAACGAAGCGCCGTTAAAGCTCGTGGGCTCGATCATGCGCGGCTATCCCTACATGATCATGTCGAGCCGGGACGTTAAATCGGCGGCCGACATGAAGGGCAAGACCGTGGTGCTGCCGCTGGCGAAAAGTTTGATCACCGTGTTCTGGAACCGCTGGCTCGTCGAGAACGGCATGAAGGCGGCCGATGTCGATCAGGTCTACGATCCCGCCACGCCGAACCGCTTCGCCGCGTTGAAAAGCCGCACGGCGCAGGCGGCGGTGCTCGGCCAGCCATTCGACTGGATGGCGGAAACGGACGGCTTCCACCGCCTGCTCGATCTTGGCGCCCGCGCCCGCGAATACGGCTTCAGCGCCGTCGTCGCGCGGCCCGACTGGATAGCGAAGAACGAAGGCGCGATGAAGGGGTTTTTGCGCGCTGTGTCCCGCGCCATCCCGTTCTTTTACGATCCCGCCAACCGCGAGGCGTGCGCCGACATCCTGATGCCGCCGACGAAGCTCGACAAGCCGAACGCGTTGCGCTCCTGGGATTATTACGCGAAGGACCTGAAACCGTTCGACAAGTCGCTCGACTTGCCGGACAGGCAGATCGAGCTGCTGATCGGCACCTTGATCGAGATGGGCGATTTCAAAACGGGCGACGATTACAGGCCCTCGCGGTTTGTCGACGCGGCCTATCTGCCGCGTTGAAACCCCGTTGAAACTCCGTCCTTGCAGCGAGGCTTGTTTGGCGCCAGTGTGGCCTGAACAAAAGCGCCGGCGGCGTCGGTCAAGCCGACGGCAAACCAGCGCGGGCTTTCAGGGAGTTCGTTTGATGAACCGCATCGCATTGACCGCGTCTTTCATTCTGACGGCCATCGGGGCGGCGGCGGCGCAAAACGCGCCCGCGCCCGAAACCCTCACCGCCACGCAGCGCGACGGCCAGAAGCTTTTCTACCAGTCCTGCGGCGTCTGCCATCTCAAGCCGCAAATCACCGCGCCGCAATTCGCGCCCGCGCTGTCGAAGGAATCCGTCAGCGGCAATGATTCGGCCATGCGGCAGGTGATCTCCGAGGGCACGCCGCGCATGCCTGGTTTCAAATATCAATTCTCGCCCGAACAGATCGGCTTCATCGCCTCCTACGTTATGGCGCTGCCGCCGCAACCCGCGCCCGCCTCCACCCAACGCTGATCCCGCGCCCGCCCCAAGGAGACTTCGCCATGAAACACGCAAGCAACGTTTCCCTCGCCGCCCTCGCCGCGGTTATCGGCCTCGGCGCCTCGCTCCCCGCCTTCGCCGCCGACGCGCTGCTCAGCGGCAACATCAAGTCCGTCGCCGGCGAAAAACTTGGCGGCGTCACGGTTTCCGCCAAGCCCGACGGCGGCACGATCACGACGACGGTCTTTACCGACGAAAACGGCGGCTATTATTTTCCGCCCCTGCCCTCGGGAAAATATCGCGTCTGGGCGCAGGCCCTGACCTTTGCGACAGCCAAAGGCGAAGTCGATCTCGGCGCCAACAGGAAACAGGATTTCACCCTCGACGCGCTGACGGATTTTGTGCGGCAATTGCCGGGCGATCTCATCGCCGCGTCCCTGCCCAACGCGACGCCGGAGGAGGCGCGCCTGCAGGCGCTGGTGCGCAACAATTGCACGGGATGCCACACGCCAAGCTACACGTTGCAGCACAAATTCGACGAAGCCGGCTGGAGCCGCATCATCGATCTCATGAAGAAGGTCAACGTTTCCGGCATCTATCAGGGCGAGGACAAGATAAACGGCCATCTCGACTTCAACCAGAAGGAACTCGCCGCCTATCTCGCCCACGCGCGCGGCCCCGGTGAAACTTCGATGAAGATCAAGCTGCGTCCCCGCCCTTCGGGCGAGAACGCGCGCGTCGTCTTCAAGGAATATGACGTACCCGTTCAGGAAGACGCCGGCATGCCGTCGAAATATCCCGTCAACGACGGCGCCGACTGGTCGCTTGGCACGCCTTCGCGCATCGGCTCGCTGGTGCACGACGCCTTCGCCGATCTCGACGGCAATCTCTGGTTTACCTCCAACGTGCCGAACCGCAAAATGAGCATCGGCAAGATCAACGCGCAGACGGGCGCGGTCGAGTTCATGCGCGTCAACGGGCAGAACGGCTTTGCCGGCAACACCCACGGCATCACGCGCGATCCCAAGGGCATCATGTGGTTCAACGTAAACACCGGGCGCGGCAGCCTCGGCAAGGTCGATCCTAAAACCAACCAGATCGAAGTTTTCGTTCCGCCCCAGGGCATGCAGCCGACGGGCGGCGCCACGACCGTCGACTGGGACGGCAAGGGGCAGATCTGGTCGTCGGCGCCGGAGGGCGCCCTGCGCTTTGATCCCGAGACGCAGAAATTCACCGAGTTCAAATCGCTCACCTTCAAGACCGCGAACGGCAACGGCGTCACCTATGGCGCGGCGGGCGACCGCGACGGCAATGGCTGGTGGGCGGAAATGACCATCGACATGATCGGCAAGGGCGACATCGCCACCGGCAAGTCGCTGGAACTGAAACTGCCGCGCGTCGCCGTGGACAAGGAGCAGATCAACGACGCGCAGCGCGCCTTCTACGAGAAATACGTCTCGGCCGATTTCAACCAGCCGGCGCCGTGGAATCAGGGGCCGCGCCGCATGGGCACGGACAAGAACGCCGACGTGCTCTGGGTCGGCAATTCATGGGGCGGCTCGCTGGCGCGCATCGACACGCACACGATGGAGACGAGTTTCGTGCCGCTGCCCGGCCCCGGCCTGATGCAGCCCTATCATGTCGCCGTCGACAGCGGCCACAACGCCTGGCTCAATATCTGGACCTCGGACGTGATCCTCAAATACGATCCCGCCGGCAAGCAATGGACGACCTACGATCTGCCGACGCGCGGCACCGAGGCGCGTTACATTTCGCTGCTGGAGAAGGACGGCAAGTTGCAGGTCGTGCTGCCCTATTCGCGCACCAGCAAGGTTGCGGTCATGACCTTTCGCAGCGAGGCGGACATCGCCGATCTGAAGACGCGGTCGGCGCCGTAGCCGGGCGCGCCGCCGCATGAATCAAAAGCGCAAGAAAATCCTGTTCAACGCCTTTCACATGTGCTCGCCCAGTCAACAATGGGCGGGCATGTGGGGACACCCCGACGATCAGGGGCTGCGTTACAACACGCTCGATTATTACCTGGAGCTGGCGAAGGTCGCCGAACGCGGCCTGTTCGACAGCATATTTTTCGCCGATTCTATCGGTCTGATGGACAAATACGGCGGCGATCCCTCGGAAGCCCTGCGCGCTGGAGCCATGGCGCCGATGAACGACCCGACGCTGGCTATTCCCGCCATAGCCATGGCGACGCAGGGGCTGGGCTTCGGCGTCACCATCAATCTCACCTACGAGCATCCCTTCATCATGGCGAGGCGCCTGTCGACCCTCGACCATCTGACGCGCGGCCGCGTCGGCTGGAACATCGTCGCGGGCTTCGTCGATTCCGGCGCGCGCGCCATCGGGCTCGACCGCGTCCAGGAGCACGACGCGCGCTACGACATGGCCGACGAATATATGGAGGTCGTCTACAAGCTGCTGGAGGCCAGTTGGGAGGACGACGCTGTGCTGCGCGACCGCGCCAGCCGGATTTTCGCGCGGCCCGACAAAGTCCATCGCATCGATCATGCGGGCGCGAATTTTCGCGTCTCCGCCGTGCACATGTGCGAGCCCTCGCCGCAACGCACTCCGGTGCTCTTTCAGGCCGGCGCCTCGACGCGCGGGCGCGCCTTCGCCGCCAGACACGCCGAATGCGTCTTCCTGACAAGTTTCACCAAGCAGATGGCGCGGGGCCACGTCGACGACATTCGCCTCCGCATGAAGGACAACGGCCGCGATCCCGGCGATGTCGCGGTCATCGTGGGCTCCACCGTGATTGTCGCGCCCACCGACAAGGAGGCGCGGGAAAAATATGAAGCGATACGGCCATATCTCGACGTGCGCGGCAGCCTTTCGGTTTTTTCCGGCCTGGCGGGGATCGATTTTTCGAAATACGATCCGGACGATCCCGTCGAATACGTGAAGAACGACGCCAATCGGTCGTTCATCGAACGCATTACAATTCTCAGCAAAGGGCGTGAGTTTCGCGTGAAGGACCTCACCGCCTTTCGAGCGGATTCGCCGACCGCCGGCGTCTTTCTCGTGGGCTCGCCCTCGACCGTCGCCAACGCCATGATTGAATGGATCGAGGAAACCGGCATCGATGGGTTCAATTTCGTGCGCACCGTCGAGCCCGACGGCCTCGCCTCCATCGTCGATCTCGTGGTGCCCGAATTGCAAAACCGCGGCTATTACAAGACGGCCTACGGCGAAGGCGCCATGCGCAACAAATTGTTCGGGCGCGGCGACAGATTGAGCGACGCGCATCCCGGCGCGCGCGCGGCGCGGGCAAGCGTTCGCGCCGGCAAGTGAGCCGCGTCCGCGCAACGCCGTTTGCGCCGGCTCACCTACGGTTCACCAGCCTTTCGAACTCGGCGATCACCGGCTTTGGCGTTGCGGCGGCGCGGCGCAACAGGGCTTCGATCTCCAGATGATCGATGGGGCTGTTGTCGATCTCGAGCTTCTTTGCTTCCGCGACATATTCCGGGTCCCGCGTCGCGCGTAGAAAAGCGTCGCGCAGCGCCGCCGCGCGCTCGGGCGGCACCCCGGCGGGAGCGACAAACGACTGCGCCATGAAGAAAGGCAATTCGGCGAATTCGAGCAAAGCCGCGCCTTCCGGCGCGCGCACGAGTTCGCGGCCCGTGGGAACATCGGGCAGATCGGGATGACGCGTCTTGCGCGCGAATTGCGCCAGCGGACGCACAAGCTTGTTGTCCCACATGTGTTTCTGACTGGCCTGGACCGCCACAATTCCAATCAGTTCGCCGTCGACTTCGCCGGCCTGCATGGCGAGCGCTATTTTCGCCGAGCCCGCGTAGCCCGAGATGGTCTCGACATGGAGGCCGAGCACCTGTTTGGCGATCAGCGCGAAGGTAAGGTTGGTGGACCCCTGCTGGCTCGCGCCGACATGAATGGAAACGCCGGGCTGCCGCAGTTCGTCCACGCGCCTCACCTTGTGCGAGGCGTTCACGATCAGCATGAAGGCGTCGTCGCGATAGGACGACAGGCTGCCGATCCACGTCAGCGCCAGCGGATCAAACCGCGCGTTGGGATCGCCCATGACGGCGAATTGCGGAATGGCGCGCTCCATGGTGGCAAACTCGGAGCCGTCGCGCTCCGCCGTGTTGGCGATGCGGTTGGCGCCGACAATGCCGCCGCCTCCTGGTTGGTTTTGCACGACAATGGAGGGATTGCCGGGAATATATTTGCTCATGTGCCGCGCCAGCAACCGCGCCATGATGTCGGTGCCGCCGCCGGTCGAGGAGCCGACGACGAGCTTGACCGTTCGGCCTTTGTAAAATTCTCCGACGCTCTGCGCTTGCGCGGACAAAGCTCCGCTCAAACCCGCAAGAGCCGCCGCCAGCCACCGTCCCGAACGCCGCACGTTTGCCTCCCGTCTATCGCGCGCCCGCTGGCGCGTCCTTCGCCGGCTCGCCCACATGCACCGCCAGCCAGACGGTGGGCGTCCGCGCGTCGCTCCACTCGACGCGATGCCGCGTTTGGGCCGGCAACGCCGTCCAGTCGCCCGGTTTCAGCACGCGCGCTTCGGGCTCGCCCTCCACGCGCAGAGCAGCGGCTCCCGACAACAGAACGACCCATTCAAGCCAGTCCTGCGCCAGCCATTCGCCCTCAGGCGTCGCCTGCCCGGTGGAGACGACGCGCTCGATCCGCACTCCGGGAACGGACAGGATGTCCATGAAATGCTCGCCATTTGCGCCATCAAACGGGCTGGAAAAGAGATTTTCAGACTGAATCATTGCTCGCTCGTCGCGCGGTGGAACCGGTTTGTCGTCGTCTGTTAATGGCAAATTGGAATTTTGCCGACTCTTTGATGGCGCTTTGCCCCGGACTGCCGTAAAGACCTCACCAGAATGCGGATCGGTCAACTCGTTCCGCGCGCTTTTCCCGTCGGCCGCGCGATCCCGCCGCTGGCGCCTCTCGCCTCCAAGGTAGCCCATTGTCCTTTCTAGAAACCAGCCCGACGCTGGCTCGCGCCCTTGCCGAGCATCAATACAACGAACCGACTCCTGTCCAGGCCGCCGTTCTGACCCCGGACGCCGAAGGCCGCGATATCGTCGTCTCCGCCCAGACAGGGTCGGGCAAGACGGTCGCCTATGGCATGGCGATCGCCGCCAGCATCCTCAATCCCGACGGCCGGATTCTGGACGGCAACGCGCCGCTGGCGCTGATCATCGCGCCGACGCGCGAACTCGCCCTGCAGGTGGAGCGCGAATTGCGCTGGCTTTACGAGCACACGGGCGCGCGGATCGTCGCCTGCGTCGGCGGCATGGACCCGAAGGTCGAGCGCCGCAGGCTGATGGACGGAGTCCACATCGTCGTGGGCACGCCAGGACGCCTGCGCGACCATATCGAGCGCCGGGCGCTCAACATCGCCGATCTCGCCGCCGTCGTTCTCGACGAAGCCGACGAAATGCTCGACCTCGGCTTTCGCGAGGATCTCGAATTTATTCTCGAGGCGACCCCGGACGACCGACGCACCCTGTTGTTCTCCGCGACGATCCCCAAGGGCATCGCGGCGCTGGCCAGGCGTTACCAGCGCAACGCCTTGCGCATCGATGTCGCGGGCGGCGAGAAGGGCCACGCCGATATCGAATATCGCGCCATCCGCGTCGCGCCGAAGGAAACCGAGCACGCCGTCGTGAACCTGTTGCGCTTCGCCGAGGCGCGCACCGCCATGGTGTTTTGCAACACGCGCGAAGCCACGCGGCATCTGCAGGCGACGCTGCAGGAGCGGGGCTTCAATTCCGTGCTTCTCTCGGGCGAGCTCAGCCAGCATGAGCGCAATCAATCCATGCAGGCATTGCGCGACGGACGCGCGCGGGTTTGCGTGGCCACCGATGTCGCCGCGCGCGGCATCGATCTGCCCAGTTGTGAACTCGTCATCCACGCGGAACTGCCCAACGACGCGGAAGCCTTGCAGCACCGCAGCGGGCGCACCGGCCGCGCCGGCAAGAAAGGCGTCAGCGCCATCCTCATTCCCGATTCGCGGCGCCGCAAAGCCGAGATGCTGTTGCGCGACGCCGGCATTCGTTGCGCCTGGAGCGGGCCGCCGACCGCCGAGGACATCGGCAGGCTCGACCGCGAACGCATGTTGCAAGACCCGCTTTTGACCGATCCCTGTTCGGAAGAGGACATCGAACTGGCGCGCCATTTGCTCTCCGAGCGCACCGCCGAACAGCTTGGCGCCGCGCTGGTGCGCGTCTACCGCGCGCGCCTGCCGGCCGTTGAGGATGTGAGCGATCCCGGCACGCCGCCGCCCGAGCGGCGTGGCCGCGAGCCGCGCGAGCAACGCGACGCGCCGCCCAAAAGCTTCAAACCGCAGCGCGACCGCGGCGTCGCGGGCGGCGGCGTCTGGTTCCGTCTTGATATCGGGCGCACCCGCAACGCCGACCCGAAATGGCTGCTCCCCATGCTTTGCCGCAAGGGCGGCGTCACCAAGCAGGATATTGGTTCGATTCGCGTTTTCGACAATGAAACCAAATTCGAAATCGCAGCGCCTCTGGCCGCGCAATTCGCACAGAACATGAAGAAGCCCGGCGGCGAGAACATTCGCGTCGAGCGTCTGGCGGGCAACGGCGAGGTCGTCGCGAACGACGCGCCGAAGAAAAAGAAGAAGCCGAAATACGTCGCCAAAGCCGATCGCGGCGGTCCGCCACAGGGTTGACGCCGGCGGCCTGGAAATGCAGCGGCGTGACCGTCGCATTGCGGGATGCGAGCGCGCTGGAAACCGAGGTCCAGCGCTTCGGGACGCTGAATTAAACCGTCGCTCCGAACGTCTGGTTGCTTCGCGCGAGATCGACGAGCAAGGGGGCCGGCTCCCAACCGCGCCCACAGGACAGAGCGACGGCCTCTACATCCTTCAACACCAGCGGGAGTCCGATTTCGTCGGCTTCGAACATCGGCCCCCCGCGCCACGGCGGATAGCCGAAGCCGTGAATCATCGCCATGTCGATGTCGAGCGCGCGCGATGCGACGCGTTCCGCGAGAATTTTCGCGCCCTCGTTGACAATGGCGGCGCGAATGTTGCGCTGGATGGTCTCCGCGTCGATCGGCGCGCGCTTTATGGCGAACTCCGCCGATACGTCCTCAATCAATTTGGTCACAACGGGATCGACAATGCGCTCGCCGCTCTCGTAGCGATACCAGCCGGCGCCTGTCTTTTGGCCGAGTCGGCCCATGGCGCACAATCTGTCGGCGACGCGCGAGGCGTAGCGTGTTTGCGGATCGCGCGACGGCTCCAGCCGTTTGCGCCGCGCCCAGGCGATGTCGAGGCCGGAAAGGTCGGAGACAGCGAAAGGCCCCATCGGAAAACCGAACGCTTCCATGGCCGCGTCCACTTCGTGCGGCAAGGCGCCGTCCTCAAGGGCGAATTCCGCCTGCGCGCGAAAAGCCGCCAGAATGCGATTGCCGATGAATCCGTCGCAAACGCCGCAGACAACCGGGATTTTTCCGAGGCGTTTGGCGAGCGCCAGGCCAGTCGCAACGGCGTCCGCAGAGCTGTCCGCGCCGCGCGCGATTTCGAGCAGGCGCATGATGTTGGCCGGCGCGAAGAAGTGCAACCCGATCACGTCCCGCGCGCGCCCGCTGGCGGCCGCGATGGCGTTTACATCGAGGTAGGACGTGTTGGTGGCGAGCACCGCGCTGGACTTGGCGATCAGGCCGAGGCGGCGAAAAAGCGCCTGCTTCACCGCCATGTCCTCGAACACCGCTTCGATGACAAGGTCGCACGACGATAAAGCTTCCAGCCCTTCGGCGAAGGCCATGCGCGCCTGTCGCTCGGCGGATTGGCTTTCGTCGATCCTGCCCGATTTTGTTTGCCGTTCATAGGCCGATCGAACGCGCGCCCGGCCCGCTTCAAGGGCTGCGGCGCCGGTCTCGACAACGGTGACGCGCAGACCGGCGTCCGCCAGGGCAATGGCGACGCCCGCGCCCATGGTGCCCGCGCCGACGACGCCGATGGATTCGAACGCGCGCGGCGCGGCGTTCTCCAGGCCGGGAACGCGCGAGGCTTCGCGTTCGGCGAAAAAGGCGTGGCGCAGAGCTCTGGACTGGCCGCCACCCATCAACTCGACAAACATGGCTCGCTCTCGCGCGAGGCCTTGACGCAACGGAAGCGTCGCCGCGAGCATGGCGATTTCGCCCGCTTTGACGGGCGATATCTGGCCGCGCGCCTTTTTTTCGATGACGCCGCGCGCGGCCTCGATGGCTTTCGCGTCGAAGTCCGGCGTCGCCAATTCACCGATGCGCCGCAGCGGCGCGCCGACGAGCGATCGCGCCACAGCGATCGCTTCCCCGCGTAAATCGCCTTCGGCGACGCAATCGGCGATGCCAAGAGAAACCGCTTCGGCGGCCTTCACCTGTCGTCCGCTTGCGATGATATCGAGCGCCGCCCGCATTCCCGCGAGGCGCGGCAATCTTTGCGTGCCGCCGGCGCCGGGAATGAGGCCGAGCTTGACTTCCGGCAGGCCAATTCGCGCATCGTTGTTCATGACGCGCGCGTGACAGGCGAGCGCGATCTCAAATCCGCCGCCCAGCGCTGTTCCATGCAGCGCCGCCACGACGGGCTTGGCGGACGTTTCGATGGCGTCGCACACATCCGGCAAAAGCGGTTCAAGCGGCGGTTTGCCGAATTCGCGGATGTCGCCGCCCGCCACGAATGTGCGCCCCTCGCAGGCGATGACCAGCGCCTTGACCGCGACATTCGTCCGCGCGCTGTGAACCGCTTCGAGAAGTCCCGCGCGCACCGCCCGACTCGTTGCGTTGACGGGGGGATTGTCGATCAACACGAGCGCAACGCCGTCGTGAAATTCGATGCGCACAGGCGATGTCGATGCGTCGATCATTATGATTCCTCGCGCAGCTTGAACCGCTGAATCTTGCCGGTCGCGGTTTTAGGCAAGTCCGCGCGCACTTCGATCCAGCGCGGATATTTCCACGCGCCGGCTTTGGCCTTTACATGCGCCTTGAGGTCCTCAAGGAGACTTTCATCGGCGGCGACGCCCGGCTTCAACACGACGAAAGCCTTGGGTTTGATCAGCCCGTCCGAGTCTTCTTTGCCGACGACCGCGGCTTCCAGGACCGCGTTGTGCGTGATGAGCGCGCTCTCGACGTCGAAAGGCGAAACCCAGATGCCGGAAACCTTGAACATGTCGTCGGTGCGGCCGCAATAATAATAATAGCCGTCGTCTCCAATACGGTACTTGTCGCCCGTGTGGGTCCATTCGCCGCGAAAGGTTCGGCGCGATTTTTCGCGTTGCAGCCAGTACCCGTCGGCGGACGAAGGTCCCTTGACGACGAGTTCCCCGATCTCGCCTTGCGCCACATGACCGCCATCGTCGTCGAGCAGCTTCGCTTCGTATCCGGGCACCGGCTTGCCGGAAGAACCATAGCGCACATTGCCCGGCCGGTTGGACACGAAGATATGCAACATCTCCGTCGAGCCGATGCCGTCGACAACCTCGGTTCCGACTTTCTCCTGCCAGCGCAAGCCAATATCTTCGGGCAAAGCTTCGCCAGCCGACGTGGTGATGCGCAATCGATCGGAACCGGCGCCGGGGCCAAGATCCTTGTGCGCCAGCATCGCCGCGAACAGCGTTGGCACGCCGCAAAAGACAGTGGGACGATGGGCGCGCATGACCGACATGACGGCGTCGGGCGTTGGCCGTTCCGGCAGCAGCACGGCCGTCGCGCCAACCGACATGGGGAACGACATCGCGTTCCCCAGGCCATAGGCGAAGAACAGTTTCGCCGCCGAAAATACGACGTCGTCGGGGCCAAAGCCGAGCACGCCCTGCGCGAACAGCTTCGCCGTGTGCATGGGGCTCGCGTGCAGATGTCTTGTGCCTTTCGGCGCGCCTGTCGAACCGGATGAATAGAGCCAGAACGCCACTTCATCCGCGTGCGTGTCGGCGGTCGCCGCGTCCACGGGGCTGGCGGACAGCAGGCTGGCGAGGGAGGTTCCGCCGCTGGCGGCCTCGCCGCTTACGATGACATGCAATTTGCGGCGCCGGGCAATTTCATCGACGACCGGTCCTACGCGGTCGAGCAATTCCGCTGAGACGACGACGGCCTCGGCGCGCGAATCCTCGATCATGTAAGTCCATTGTTCCGGCGTCAGCAGGGTGTTGAGAGGAATCGGAACAACGCCGGCTTTGACGGCGCCCCAGAACACCGCCGGCAGATCGACGGTGTCGGTCATGATCAGAACGACGCGTTGCTCGCGCAATACGCCGAGCCGCGGCAGCGCATTGGCGACGCGGTTGCAGCGTTCCTGCAATTGCGCGTAGGTCATCCGCGTCGTTGGATCGATGAACGCCAGCTTGGCGCCGCGCCCCTCCCGGACATTGCGGTCCACCATGTCGGCGGCCGCGTTGTAGCCCGACGAAGGCGGCGTCCAGAATCGTTCCGTGTCAGTCATGCCGCGCCCCTCCGTTTCGCCCCCGGTCCGCGTCAATAGGTCTCGACATGAAACCTGCCCTGCGCGCGCATGTCCGGCTTGAGTTTGCTCCAGTCGAGGCCATGCTTGCGACAGACATCGGCGAGCGATTCCTCGACGCCGTTTTCCATGCCCTTGAGGCCGCAGATATAGATATGCGTTTGCGCGGAAGCGAGCAAAGCCGCGACGTCGTCGGCGCGCTTGCGGACGCGGTCCTGCACATATTCCTTGTCGGCGCCGGAAATGCGCGAGAAGACGAGATGCTTTTCGAGTATCGCGTTCGGCACTTTCTGCAACGGGCCGAAATAAGGCAGCTCCTCCGGCGTGCGGGCGCCGAAGAAAAGAACGAACTTGCCCGGCGCGCCGGGCGCCGCGCGGCGGCGGCGCTCGGTGAAGGCGCGGAAGGGCGCGGAACCTGTTCCCGTGCAGATCATGACGACATTCGCGTTCGCGTCGTTCGGCATCAGAAACGTGGCGCCAAAGGGCCCCGTCGCCTGAACCTTGTCGCCGACCTTGAGGTCGCACATGTAGTTGGAGCCGACGCCGTTCTGGACGCGCTTGATCGTCAGGCCGACATTGTTGCCATTGCGCTTCTCGCCGTCCCGCGCCGACGCCACCGAGTAGAGCCGGATATCATGCGGCTTCCCATTCGCCTGCACGCCCGGCGGCACGATGCCGATCGACTGGCCTTCGAGCACCGGGAACTGCGTCGCACCGAACGACAGCACGATGTGTCGGATATCGCTTTCCGTGCCCGCCGCCGTAATCCGGAAGTTGCCCTGAACGGCCGCCGCCGCCGCCTTGTCGCGGCGATAGAGATTGATCGCCGGCTTGGAGGCCGATAGCGGCGCGACCGCCTTGCCGCCGGTGCCCGCGTGCGCCGAAGCCAGCAGTTTTTCAACCTCGTCCTCGACTGCTTGCACCGCCGCTGCAGCGTCGTCGCCGAGATCGTCCTGCTTTGGCAGCTCGTTCCAGCCGAATTGCTCGTTCACCGAATAGGACTTGGCCCGGGCGACGACACGCCAGTTGTCGATCGATCCCGTCGGGCACGGCGCGATGCAATCCAGGCAGAAATTGCACTTCTCGGGATCGACCACGTAATTGTTGGCGTCGTGCGTGACCGCGCCCACGGGACACGTCGCCTCGCAGGTGTTACAGCGAATGCAAACCTCGGGATCGATCAGGTGCTGCTTGAGCAGGGTGGCCTCAGTTGCCAGCGTCACGGCGCTCGTCACTCCAAATCGCCCGTTTTCTTCGCGTCTTCGACAGTCGACGGATTTTTACTCAGCCACGCCGGCATATCCTTGCTCTCGATGCCCTGCTCGCGATCCTTGAGCCACTTCACCATGAACCGGATTTCGCGACGCTGCGACGCGATGATACCGCCGGCCAGACGACGAAGCCGAAGATTCTTGCTGTATTTGAGCAGGATTTCGGCCTGGTCGATCGCGCCTTGGTGGTGGGGAATCATGCCGCGCACGAAATCGACATCGACGTCGTTGGTGTACTCCGACGACATGTCCTTGTGCATGGTCTGGGCCGCCGCCTCGTACGCCTTCGATGCGTCCGTCGTCGGCGCACCCGCCTTGGGCAGGCCAGACGTCGGCTGCGCAGCGGGAGCGGGATGCTGATGCGCCGGGGGTGCCGCCGTCTGCGCCAGGAGGGCGGTCGGTGTCATGCATGCAATAAAGGCGACGGCTAGACCGGCATTACGCGTTGTCACGGATGTCTCCTGCGTTCTGCGCGCCAATTCGCGCCATCGCTTGATAAACGTTGAACGACACATGGGCTTGACCTGCGTCAGGCCGTTACCCGCGGTGAACCTTTACGTACTCGAAATCGCCGCCCTTGTTGTCGATGCCGATTTTCGGCGCTGCAATCCAGTTCGCAAACTTACCGCGCTCCCAGCAGGGCTGCATCAGCGACGCGATGTAATCACCATCCGCCTTCGAGGGGAGCCACTGGTCGCGCGCCTGCATCCACTGCTCCGCCGTCAATAGCTTGCCTTCAGGCGACGCCTCGATGCTCTTGAACTCGCCGATCGCGCGGTTGAACGCAACGTTCGGGAGCGTCAGCGCGAACTTGATGCCCGCCTTCTCGATGATGCGATTCCAGCGCGACACGCCGCCCTGGCAATCCTTCGAGTAATCGTCGCGCAGCCGCATGTTGATCGCCGTCAGCGCCGGTTCGTCGACGGTGCGAATCTGGCCGTCGATGTATTTCAGCACCGGATAGGTCGCGCCGGTCAGCAGGTGATCGTCTTCGATCTTTGTTTCCATGAAGCGGCCCTTCAGGCCCGCATTGTAGAAGTTCGCGGCATTCGTCGAAACTTCCGAGCCGAAGAGATCGAGCGATAGCGAATAGTGAAGGTTCGCCTTCTTCTGGATCGTCGGCAGATCGATGACACCCAGCGCCCGAATGCGCGGCAGATCAAACGGGTCCTCGATGCCGGCAGCCTTCATCGCTTCGCAGGTGCGCTCGATCGTCCGCCCAACGCCCGTCTCGCCGACGAACATATGGTGCGCTTCCTCCGTCAGCATGAACCGGCAGGTGCGCGACATCGGATCGAAACCCGACTGCGCCAGGCTCTCCAGCTGCATCTTGCCGTCGCGGTCGGTGAAGAACGTGAACATGAACAGCGACAGCCAGTCCGGCGTTTCCTCGTTGAAGGCGCCGAGCATACGCGGCTTGTCGACGTCGCCGGAGCGGCGCTGCAGCAGCCCGTCGGCTTCCTCGCGGCCGTCCTTGCCGAAATACTTGTGCAGCAAATAGACCATCGCCCAGAGGTGGCGCCCCTCCTCGACGTTGATCTGGAACAGGTTGCGCATGTCGTAGAGCGACGGCGCGGTCTTGCCGAGGAAACGCTGCTGCTCCACCGACGCCGGCTCCGTGTCGCCCTGGATGACAACGAGGCGCCGCAGCATGGCGCGGTATTCGCCGGGCACTTCGTTCCAGGCCTTCTCGCCCTTGTGCGCGCCGAAATTGACACGGCGCTCGCCATCCTCCGGCGCCAGCAGAATACCCCAGCGGTACTCGGGCATTTTCACATAATCGAATTTCGCCCAGCCCTTCGGATCAATCGAAACGGCGGTGCGCAAATAAACGTCCGACGTCTGGAAGCCTTCCGGCCCCATCGTTTTCCACCAGTCGATATAGCCCGGATGCCATTGCTCCAGCGCCTTCAAAACGCGGTTGTCCGACGCCAGATTGACGTTGTTCGGAATCTTCGTCGTGTAATCGACGGCGCCGGCGGGGGATGCAGACATGTTAGATGTCGTCTGGGTCATCAGGTTTGTTCCTTTGCATCTGTCGGTCGGGCTGCAGCACCCACCCCCATCCCCGCCCCTTCCCCCGCAAGGCGGGAAGGGAGGGAATGCGCAGCGAATTCCGTCGTACTGATTGCATCATCTGCAAGCGTCGATCTGGGCATCTGATCCTCGTATGAATTCAAGCTCGGTTTGAGTTACTCCAGTCGCCCGACCGGCTGAACCAGTTCAATTGAATAACCGCTACCAAGCGTACGAACTATTTCTCGGCGTATGATTTCATAGCGCGCCGCCCATTCATCAACATAGGTGTACGGGGCGCTAGTTAGCGGATTGACAGGTGCGGTTCCCATAGGGCCCGACTGCTCGACATCGCGAGCGCATTCGTTCCAGATGTGCTCCGCGTGCTTCGACAGCTCATACGTCGAGTCTATTAAAACGCGAATCTCAATCCATGCATCAGCTGCCATTTTGGCATCACCGTAATTTAGTTTCGACAAAGCATTCTCTATCGTTTCTAGTCCAGTCGTGATGCGATCATGTTAGAAGATGTTCATCATGTGATTGCCTCCATCATATATGCCGGCAAACCGGCGGCTCACACGCGCTCCGGATTGAAATCGCCCTTCACGCCTGACCCGTAGCGCTTGAGGGCGCCATCGGCGCCAACTGCGTTCGGGCGTTGGAAGATCCAGTTCTGCCAGGCCGTCAGCCGTCCGAATATTTTCGTTTCCATTGTTTCCGGGCCAGCAAAGCGCAGGTTCGCCTCGAGACCGGTGAGCGCGTCCGCGGAAAACGACGCCCGCTCCTCGAGGAAAATGCGCACCTCGTCGGCGTAGTCGACATCGTCGAAGCTTTCCGTAACGAGGCCCAGCGTCGCCGCGTCGGAGGCGTCGATCGCCTGGCCCACACGAGCCTGCACCTTGCCGATGCTCTCCGGCTCGCCGAGGAACCGCGTCTGCAGCCGCGTGATGCCGTTCGACATCGGGTAGCGGCCGAAGTTCAGCTCCGACAACGTCACGGTCGCCTCCGGTTTGTTGTCACCTTTGATGACACCCGAAAACATGTAGGCCCGGTCCGACGCCCAGATGATCTCCCCCAGCGTGCCGGCAAAGCACGATCCTGGCTCGATCAACGTAACGAGCGACCGCGAGGTGACGTCGATGCGCTTCAAGACGCGTTTCCAGTTGTTGAGGATCTCGCGCACCAGCCAGTGGTTCTGGGTCGCGGCCATGGCCTCGTCATAGGCCAGCACTTTAGCCGGATCGCCCAGCGACTTGAACACCAGCGTACCCACGTCGCGTTCGTTGGTACGCAGATGCAGAAGGGCGTCATCGAGCTCGCGGGCTAATCGCAAAGGATAAAACTGCGCGCCCTGCGCTACGATATCGGCAACTGAATGTGGCGCCGCATCGGTCGGGCCCAGGATTGTGATCCCAGCCTTCTTCCCCACGCGATCGATCTCGACCTTGACCGTCGAATAATTGATCGCATCGCCCACAATCGCGCGGCCCAGCGGCGTCAGCATAATTCCTTTGGCACCAGTTGGCCGATCCGAGGTCGCCGCCAGTGCTTTTGCCATCTCAGCGACGGCCGCCTCGAACTTCGAGCTGGGTGCAATCGCATCCACCAGCCGCCAGTCGACGGCGCGGCGGCCTTTCACACCCTCCTCGATGGTGCAGAAAGCATCGGCCCGGTCGCGGCGCACCCGGCGCTTGTCGGTCACGCGCGTCAGGCCACCGGTTCCCGGCAGTACCGCCAACAACGGTATTTCCGGCAGCGACACGGTCGCATTGCCGTCGTCGGCGAGAATGATCTGGTCGCACGCCAGCGCCAGCTCGTAGCCGCCGCCCGCAGCGGTGCCTTTCACCGCGCACAAAAACTTCTGACCCGAAAACTCGGAGCTATCTTCCATGCCGTTGCGCGTCTCGTTGGTGAACTTGCAGAAATTCACCTTGTGGGAATGCGTCGCGCTGCCAAGCATGCGGATATTGGCGCCGGCGCAGAACACGCGATCCTTGCCCGACTTCAGAATGACAACCTTGACCGCCGGATGCTCGAAGCGCAGCCGCTGCAGCGCGTCGGCCAACTCGATATCGACGCCGAGGTCGTAGGAATTGAGCTTCAGCTGATAGCCGGGAAAGAGCGTGGCGTTTTCATCCACATCCATGATCAGCTCTGCCACGTCGCCGTTGAACTTGAGCTTCCAGTGCCGGTAGCTCTCCGGTGACCGCTCGAATGTGATCGGCTTCGTAGGCGTGGCAGACCCAGACACGGCGGATGCTCCGGTTCCTGCTTCAGTGCTCATGTTACCCTCCGAGAGACGCATCGTGTCTATAGTGCACTATTTTTCTGCAGTAAAGTGCCGTTTATTGTTATTTTCTGGCTCAAATTCCGCGTCTCGCACATCAAAGCTCACATTGACAGCTCATAAAATGATATATAATGCATATTATCTTCCATTGCGCAGCTTGCCTCTGGCTCCCTCACGAAAGTGGCTCCCTAACGAAAGCGTCTCCCTAACGAAAGCGGCTCCCTAACGAAAGCGGCTCCCTAACGAAAGCGTCTCCCTAACGAAAGCGTCTCCCTCTCGAAAGCGTCCGATGCAACCGAACGATACGGCAAAAAGTGACACCGCCAACAGCGACATCGCAAAATCGGTCGGCGACCGGGTCCGCAGCCTGCGCCGGACAGCCGGGCTGTCGCGCAAGCGGCTGGCCACTGTCGCCGGGGTCTCCGAACGCTATCTCGCCGACCTCGAGACCGGCCAAGCCAACGCCTCGGTCGGTCTGCTGGCACGGTTGGCCGACGCCTTGTCCCTCGATGTTGCAAGCTTTCTGCCGCCTCCTCGCAGCACAAATGGGGCCGCCTCCCAAGCCGTCGCCGCCCGGATGGCCGGCTTGTCGGACGCAGAGCAATCCACTCTGGCGCCGCTGATCGAGCGCTGGCTGTCCGACCGCCGCCGCAATATCAGGGGCCTTGCACTGCTGGGCCTGCGCGGCGCCGGAAAGACGACGCTTGGAACCCTGTTCGCCGAGCGCCATCGCCTGCCGTTCGTGTCGATTACCCGTGAAATCGAGGCGCGGGCGGGCATGACCCTCGCCGACCTCTTCAATCTCGGCGGCCCCGATGGCTACCGCGCCTTAGAGAACGAGGTGATTGCCGACCTCCTGCGCCGCAACGATCACGTCGTGCTCGAGACGGCTGGCGGTATCGTTGGCAATTCGGACGCGCTCGGCTGCGTTCTGGGAGCGTTTAAGACCGTCTGGATCAAGGCGACGCCGGACGAGCATCTCTCCCGCGTCATGAACCAGGGCGACCTGCGCCCGATGCATGGCAATCCCCAGGCGCGTGAACACTTGAAGGCCTTGCTTTCTGCCCGGGAGCCCGACTATGCCCGGGCGGAATATGTGCTCGATACGTCAGGCCGCGCCATTGACGCGTGTCTCGCGGACCTCGAAACCATCGCTGGCCCCTTGCTGACGTGGCGTGCGACCTAACTGACCAAATGTTCTGTTGAGAAGCAGAGCAACCCCACGCGCTATTCGCTACTCATTCCCGACCCACGAGGCCCCCGCATGCCCAACGCCACCCTGAAGCAGCCCTTTGCCACCTCGTTGCCCAAGGACCAGATCCGGGTGCTGCTGCTCGAAGGCATTTCCAACCGCGCCGTCGATGTGCTGAACGGGGCTGGCTATACGCAGATCGAACGCTTGACGGGCGCCCTCGACGGACGGGAACTGCGCCAGCGCTTGCAGGGCATCCGCATGCTCGGCATTCGCTCTCGCACGCAACTCACGGCCGATGTCATCGACGGCATCCGCTCGCTGGTGGCGGTCGGTTGCTTCTCGGTCGGCACCAATCAGGTGGATCTCGACGCCTGCGCCGAGATGGGCATTCCCGTATTCAACGCGCCGTTCTCGAACACGCGCTCGGTGGCCGAACTGACGATCGCCGAGATCGTCATGCTGTACCGGCGCATCATTCCAAAATCCGTGTCTGCGCACACCGGCGGCTGGGACAAATCCGCGGTCGGCAGCCACGAGGTGCGCGGCAAGACCCTCGGCATCGTCGGCTATGGCAACATCGGCACGCAGCTCGCCATGCTGGCCGAAGCCATGGGCATGCAGGTCATCTACTACGATCACACCGACAAGCTCCGGCATGGCAACACCGAGCCCGTCGAATCCCTCGATGAACTGCTCGCCCGCGCCGACGTGGTGACGCTGCACGTTCCGGAAACGCCCGCAACCATCGGCATGATGGGCGCTGCCCAATTCGCGCGCATGAAGAAGGGCGCCTACTTCATCAACAACGCCCGCGGTACGATCTTCGATCCCTCAGCTCTCGCAGCAGCGCTCGCCTCGAAGCATCTGGCCGGCGCCGCCGTCGACGTGTTCCCGACGGAGCCGTCATCCAACACCGAGCGGTTCGTGTCACCCCTTCAAGGTCTCGACAACGTCATCCTGTCACCGCATGTCGGCGGCTCGACAGCGGAGGCGCAGGAGCGCATCGGCGTCGAGGTGGCCAAGAAATTCGTCGAATATTCCGACGTTGGCTCCACGACAGGCGCCGTCAACTTCCCACAGGTGCAGCTATCGCCGAGACCGCAAGGCACCCGTTTCATCCAGGTGCAGCGCAACTTGCCCGGCGAGCTTGGCCGCCTCAACGAGGTATTCGCCCGCCACAAAGTCAATATCGCGGCCCAGCACTATCAGACGGCGGGCACTGTCGGGTATGTCGTGCTAGACGCCGACGGCAGTGTCGCTAACGCCGAAGGCATCGTCACCGAGATCCGCGCCCTCCCCGGCACGATCCGCGCCCGCATGCTTTATCGCCGGACGTAATGCGGGCTGTGCCCATAACAATTCGGGAGGACGACATGCCGAAGCTCAACCATTCCGGCCTGACCGGTCTACCTGTGACGCCGGCTGATATTGCGGCCGCAGCCGTCCAGTTGCGCGGCGCCATCCTGCAAACGCCGTGCACCGAAAGCCTGACGCTTTCGGGGATGCTCGGCGCACGCATCTGGCTCAAGTTCGAAAATTTGCAATTCACGGCCGCGTTCAAGGAACGCGGCGCCCTCAATCGTCTGGCTGCATTGACGCCAACCGAACGCGCCGGCGGCGTCATCGCCATGTCGGCCGGCAACCATGCCCAAGGCGTTGCCTATCACGCGCGCCGGCTCGGAATTCCCGCGACCATCGTCATGCCGGTCGGCACGCCCATGGTGAAGATCGAGAACACGCGCCGGCTTGGCGCCGAGGTGATCGTCGAAGGTGCCTCGCTCGAAGAGTCGGCCGCTTACGTGGAAATCCAGGCGCAGGCTCGCGGCTTGACCTATGTCCACCCCTACGACGACCGGCTTGTCATTGCGGGCCAAGGCACGGTCGCGCTCGAGATGCTGGCCGCGGCGCCCGAGATCGACACCCTCGTCGTGCCGATCGGCGGCGGCGGCCTCATCAGCGGCATAGCGATCGCCGCCAAGTCGATCCGGCCGAACCTGCGCATCGTTGGTGTCCAGGCCGAGCTCTATCCATCGATGTTCAACGCTGTGAAGGGCACTGGCCTGCCCATGCGCGGCGACACGCTGGCCGAAGGCATTGCGGTGAAGAAACCCGGCCGGTTGACAACCGAAATCGTCAAGCGCCTCGTCGACGACATCGTGCTCGTCTCCGAGGCGCAACTCGAGCACGCGGTGAGCCTGCTCATCAACATTGAGAAGACCGTCGTCGAAGGCGCGGGCGCCGCGGGCCTGGCAGCTATCGTCGCACACCCAGCGCTGTTTTCGGGCCGCAACGTCGGGCTGGTCCTTTGTGGCGGTAACATCGATACGCGCCTCCTCGCCTCGGTGCTGACGCGGGAACTCGCCCGCGACGGCCGCCTGTCGCAGCTGGCCATCGACCTTGTCGATCGACCGGGCCAGCTAGCACGGGTCGCAACCCTTGTCGGTGAGGCCGGCGCCAACATCGTCGAGGTTTCGCACCAGCGCACCTTTTCCGATCTTCCGGCCAAGGGCACGCTGCTTGAACTCGTCATCGAGACGCGCGACCGCGCGCATCTCGACGATACGGTTGCACTGTTGCGGCGGGCGGGCTTCGCGGTGAGGCTCGCGACCAATCCCGGCGGCGCGCGCGCGGGGTGATCCGGCGCGCGCGTGCGGTGTCGTCGACAGGTAGAACGCTTTACTTGTCGGAGTAGCCGCAGTCGTCGATGAAGTCCTGCACCAGCGAGCTGAAGTGCAACGGCCGCGCGGAAGGCTCCGGTGCAACAGGAGACGCAGCTGGCCGGCTCGTGGGCACGAATGTCAGGCGCGCCGCTCCAAGCGCCCGAAGTGCTACCGCTCGATGGCGCGTCGATTGATTTTGCATGTGGGTCGTCATGACTCGTAATTCCATTATTCCGGCCACCGTATCCGCGGCCCGATGCATCCCGAAGATGCCTGTTGAAAATGCGCTCGGCGGCATGCTCTAGCGGTCCCCGCAATCCCTCTGGACTGTCTGGGCGGAACGCAAATGCACACCCGCGCGACGCGGTGATATTCAGCGATACGTAGTCAGCAATGCGTGGTGAGAAGGGGAGGCAGGACCGGGCTCGCATGAGCCGTCCGCTTGATCTTCAGCTGCACAACTGCGCTGGATTGACGAGCGATCGACGCTCGATAAGTAGTAGTAGACCGAATTGATTTCAATTTCAACTTAATAGTTCGCTCAATTCAGCCAAGGGCCGCTTTCCACACCCATCGGGATGAGCCGCAGGAGGATAACAGCAATGTTTCTCGCACATAGGCAGCCGGCTCGCTATGTTGTAGCAACGGCTCCAGGACCGCCGCCGCCCTCTGCGATGTAACCCCTGCAAAAGAAAGTGATCACGCCATGGCCAGCAATCAGCCCTTCGAGATGCCCAAGCACTTCCAGGAACTCGCGGAAAAGAACGTCGAACAAGGCCGCGCCGCCTACGCCCAATTCATGGATGCTATGGTGCAGGCCACCAGCATGTGGATGGGCATTGTCCCTGCCAACGAGGCGACATCGGGCTTCAAGGCGGTCCAGGAGAAAAGCGTTCGTTTCGCCAAGCAGAATGCCGAGGCCTGCTTCGCGCTTGCCGACGAGATCGCGAGTGCCAAGGACATCAAGGACGTGCTCGCCGTGCAAAGCCGTTTTGCCCAGACGCAAATGCAGTCCTATGCCTTGCAGGCTCAGGAACTCGGGCGGTTGATGGTGGATGCCACGCAAAAAGCACAGCCGCGCCGCTGAGATTTGCAGCGCTCTTGAAGATCGGAATGTCCAGCGGCAGCCCTCAGCTGCCCTTGGTCGCCGGCGATAGGCCAGCCTCCGAACCTGAGGCCGATTTCGCCTTCAGCCGGCGCACCCGAACGCCTGTGATGCGGTTACGTTGCCGCCGCGCGATCTCGAACCGATAGCCGTAGAACGTGAACGTCTGCCCCGCCTCCGGGATCGTCTGCGCCTCGTGCATCACGAGGCCCGCAACCGTGGTCGCCTCCTCGTCCGGCAGATCCCAGTCCATGGCCCGGTTGAGATCGCGGATCGCCACCGTGCCGTCGACGCTGACGGAGCCGTCCGATTGCGGCCGGATCGGCGTTTCATGGGTATCGTGCTCATCCGCGATCTGGCCGACGATCTCCTCGAGAATATCCTCCAGCGTCACCAGCCCTTGCACCTCGCCATATTCATCGACCACGAGAGCAAGCTGTGCCTTCCGCTTCAGGAACTGGCTGAGCTGGTCCTTGAGGCTCGTAGTGTCGGGCACGAACCAGGGCGCGCTGGCGATCGACCGGACATCGATCTTATCCGGATCCCAATCCGCCCGGTTGAGGGCCGCCAGTAGGTCCTTGGTATGCAGCACGCCGACGATGTTATCAGGGCTGTCTTTCCAGATCGGTAAGCGGGAATACTGGCTGTTCAGGACCACCTGGATGATCAGGCGCGGCGGCTCTTCGGCATCCACCGTCTCCATCTTGGTCCGGTGCATCATGACGTCGAGCACCTGCAGATCCTTGAGATCCAGGATGCCGCCGAGCATGGCCGCGTCGATTTTCGCAACCGCACCTTCGTGCTTTTGCAGCTCGATCGTGCCGCGGATCTCCTCGTCCGCCGCGAGGATGTTGGCGGCATCGTCGCGTTTCGAGGGCGTCAGCTTGAGCAGCAGCCGCACGATCGCCTGGATGGCGATGGTCGCGGGCATCAAGAGCCAGATGAAAAAGCGCATCGCAGGTGCCACCAGCAGCGCGGTGCGATCCGACCAGGCCAACGCATAGGTTTTCGGCAGCACCGCCGAGAAGATGACGATCAGAATAGTCACCACTGCCGACGCATAGACGAGGCCCACATCGCCAAACAGCGCCACCGCCAGATTGGCTGCCAGCGACGCGGCGAGCACGTCCACCAGCGTGTTGCCGAGCAGCACCGCGCCGATCATCCGCTCCGGCGCGCGCAGCAGCCGGTTGACCAGAATCGCGCGCTTGTTGCCTTCCTGCTCCAGCGCATGCATCCGCGCCCGCGAGGCGGCTGTCAACGCCGTCTCGCTCAAGTTGAAGAAGGCCGACAGCACGAGCAACGCGACAATCGCGCCCAGAATCAAACCGATTTCGAGGGACATGCAGCAACCTCCGTCGCCAGGAAGCCATGGAGCGCCACGGGATCGACATCGCGAGTGACGAAGGCATCGCCAATGCCACGCACCAGAATGAACGTCATTTGGCCAGCACGAACTTTCTTGTCCTGGGCCATCAGCTTCATCAACGTATCGACATCGGGCCGATCCGGCCCCTGAATATCAGCAATGCGTGTCGGCAGCCCAATGCCTTGCAGATGCGCCTCGACGCGCGCCGCCGTCCCCTTGGCGCTCAACCCCTGCGCCTCCGAGAACCGGAACGCCTGGGCCATGCCGATGGCGACCGCCTCGCCGTGCAACAGCCGGCTGGAATAGCCCGCCCACGCCTCCAACGCATGGCCGAACGTGTGCCCGAGATTGAGCAGCATGCGGTCGCCGGTCTCGGTCTCGTCGCGCGCCACGATGGCCGCTTTGGCGCGCACGCTTCGCTCCACCGCCTCCGCCAGGACCGCGGGATCGTTGCCAAACAGCGACCGCCAGTGCACGTCGAGCCATTCGAAGAAAGGCTTGTCGCCAAGCAGGCCGTATTTGACGACCTCGGCATAGCCGGCGCGGCGTTCGCGCGGGGAGAGTGTCGACAGCACCTCTGTGTCGGCAATGACGAGGCTCGGCTGGTGGAAGGCGCCGATCAAGTTCTTGCCGTACTGGCTGTTGATGGCCGTCTTGCCGCCGACCGAGCTGTCGACTTGGGCCAGCAGCGACGTCGGAATCTGCACGTAGCGCATGCCGCGGCGGACGATGCTTGCGGCAAAGCCGGTGATATCGCCGATGACGCCGCCGCCCAGCGCGATCACCAGATCGCCGCGCTCGAGCCCCATCTCGATCAACCGGTCGGTCACGGCACCCAGGTGCGCCAGGCTCTTGGTGGATTCGCCCGGTGGCAGCACAACAGTCCCGGCATGACGGCCTGCCGCTCCGAGTGCGGCCTCCAGCACCGCGAGATGATGCTTGGCCAGGTTTTCATCGGTGACAATGCCGTATTTGCGGGCCTCGAGCCGGTCGCCGATCAACCCGGCGGCATGGGCCAACAACCCTGCACCGATCAGCACGTCATAGCGACGCTGGCCAAGCTCGACCGGGACCGATGTATAGGACGGTTTTGAACGCACGGTGGTTCCTGTCAAAATCGAGCAATAGTCCAAGTTCGGCCCAACGATCGGCTCGGTTCCCAGTCCAATTTCGGGCCATCGAGACTGCCAGGCGCGCGATACGCCATCACGGATCGCCAGTCGTACTCGACCCTGCGGCCCTTGTGGTCAACGCCGATACGATATCGGCGACAACGACCTCGTGGGCGACGTCCCGGCTCTCGATCGTTAGATCTGCGTCGGCATAAACAGGATACCGCTGCTCCATGAGATTGCGCATGATCGCCTCGGGATTGCCGGTCTTGAGCAGCGGCCGATTATCGCGCTTCATGACGCGGCGCATCAGCACGGGCATTTCGGCCTTGAGCCATATGGAATAGCCGGATGCCCTGATGTTGGCGCGCGTTCCGGCATCCATGTAGGCGCCGCCCCCCGTCGCCACGACCTGCGGCCCGGCCGCCAGCAAGCGCGCAATCACGCGGCGCTCGCCGTTGCGAAAATAGGCCTCACCGTGGGCGGCGAAAATCTCGGGTATGGTCATGTGGGCCGCCTCCTCGATCGCATCGTCGGCATCGATGAAGGGTACGGAGATGGCTGCGGCCAGTCGCCGCCCGACGGAGGACTTGCCGCACCCCATGAGGCCGATCATGACGATTGAGCGGCGCCCGAGCCACGTCCGAATCACATACTGACCATCTTCGGGTGGCACGACCTGTTTTTTCCAACCAGCGCGAATCATGGTCATCCTTAACCCGCAGATCCGCAGGCCGCCATGGCGGCAGGCAAAATGGCGGCAGGTAAATGAACACTGAGCAGCATCTGGGCCATCGTACGATTGTTCAATCCTTGTTTCGAGACATAATGACGTCAATTTAGCCGAATACCAACCCCCACAGCAGGTCTTCAACCATGCCGAGCTTGTTTCGCTTCCTCATTGTACTCGGGCTGCTCGCGGCCGTGACGTACGGCGGCTTGTACGTCATGTCCGAGTTCTTCGAGCCGCAGTCGACGGAAGTCACCCAGCCCGTGCCTGGCGTCAAAATTCGCCGGTAGTGGATTGACTAAAGGATCGACCGAGCATGCCCGTCCGCAGTCAATCCCGTCGGCCCCCTGTTGTCGCGATGCTGGGTTTAGCCCTGCTGAGCGCCGTGACGGCGGGGTTTGTGACAGCGGGTTGGCCATCCCAGGCTGCAGCCGAAGACTCCTGGAACCCCTTCGAGAAAAAGGACGCCCCCCCGTCCAAGCGCCGGCCCGCCGTCGCCGCGCCAGCCACGACTGGGCCGCCCGCCTTGCCGCCGATGGATGGCGTCAGCGCTAAACCCTGGCAAAATCCATCGCAACCGGACGCCCGCCCCGTGGCCGGCGACCCGCGCCCAGGTGCAGCACCCGGCCCCGGAGATGTCGATCGCCAACCGCTGCCGCCGGTCGATGAAAAATCCCGCGCCGTCGAGCGAACCGAACTCCAACCCGTCATGACCAACGACGGGACCGGGCTGCCGCTGGAATTCTGGCAGGGCCTTGAGGCCAAAGCCGTCGAAGAGTTCGTCGGCAAGCTCGAGATCCCGCCCCGTTCTGCGGCACTTTTCGCGCTGTGGCGCAAGCTCTGGACGACGAATGCCACCCCACCCGATGGCGGCGCGCACCCCGCCCATTTCGAAGCCTTGCGGTTGGAAGCCCTCTACCGCTCCGGTCTGATGGCCGATCTGGCCCAGCGCAGCAAGGATGGTGCCGTCCCAGCCGAGCCGCTGTTGACAGCGCTCCGCGCGCGCATCGCGATCGGCTCCGGCGACCGTGAGCAGGGCTGTAAGGATGTCCGCGCGGCCGTTCGTGCAAGCTCGGATATGCCCAAGCACGTCAAAGCCGACATGCTGCTGCTATCAGCCTATTGCGCGGCGGCCGAGGGCAACACGGAAGCGGCGAACCTCGCCACGGAACTGGCCCGCGCCGAAGGCGTCACCGCGCCGCTGGCACTTGCCGCACTCGATGCGGTTGCCGCCCAGCAGCCATTCAAGCCGGCGCTGGGCAAACGCGTCTCGCTGATGGATTACCGTTACCTGGAGCTGGCGAAATCCGCCCAGCCCTCCGAAATTCTCGATCGCGCCGAGCCGGCGCTGTTGGTGGCACTCGCCACCGCCGAGACCTCCAACGCCAATTTGCGCGTGGTGGCCGGCGAAGCTGCCGCCCGGCTCAACGTCCTCGATCCGGAAGCGCTGGCGGGCATCTACCGGCTGCAGCCATTGCCCGCAGCAGGAACCGATCCGCTGACGGCCTCAGCTGAGCCCTTACTGCGACGGGCGGTGCTCTTCAAGGCCGTCGATACCGAGCGCACGCCGATGCGCAAGACCCGCTTGGCCCGCGCGCTCCTCGATGACGCCCGCCGCAACGGGCTTTATCTCCCCGTCGCCACGATCCTCGCCCGCCCGATCGAGGGCCTGGCCCCAGTGCAGGAGATCGGCTGGTTCGCCGAAACCGCCATCGAAATCAACATGGCCGCCGGCCGCTATGACGCGGCCCGGACGTGGATCGAGTTTTCGCGTCGCGATCGCGGCGACAGCCTGCAGCACTGGCTCGTGCTCGCCGACATTGCCGATCCGGCCTGGCGCGAACCGCGCGGGGCGGCCCTTGTCCACGCCGAACAATTGGCGCTACGCGGCCGCCTTCCCGCCGATCTCCTGCATCGTATGGCGACGGTGCTCGACGCGCTCGATTATCAGATCCCGATCCCGCTCTGGGAGGCGGCCAGCAAAACGCCGCAACCGAAAACCGGGCATCTGCCGGAAACGGGCGTCCTCTCGCAACTGCAGGACGCCGCCAAGCGCCGGGAGTTTGCGCGCACCGTGCTGCTGGCGATGCGGGCCCTCGGTCCGAACGGCGCCGAAGCCGCGCACATGATCGCACTCGGCGACAGTATCCGCGCCCTGAAGCGCGCCGGCCTCGAGCCCGACGCCCGCCGCCTCGGCCTCGAAGCCCTTTTCGCCACCTGGCCGCGCATGGCGGTTAATTGACCGCAGCGGGGCGACGTACGGTTGCTCGGATCAGCGAGACTGACGCGCCGAGTCACACGTCAAATGACTTTGGCGGCTTTACTCCGAGAGCCGGCGAACTGGCGGCGACGTGATTGCCCCACAACAGACATCGCGCCGATGTTTAATACTGTTATGGCCCAGAGTTCAAACGCGGCCAAGAGTTCAAACGCGGCCAAGAGTTCAAACGCGGCTAAGAGTTCAAACGCTGGCGCATCGATGCTGTGCACCGCAGCAATTGGCTTGACGCCGATACGCTCCCCGAAAGTCGGCCCCCGAAAGTCGGCTTCCTTCGTCCGAACTGATTGGACGAATGCTGCCAAATCGGTTCAAGACACATTTCCAAGGTGTCGCTAGTCTTCGTTGACTAGTCTTCGTTGACACTTGGCAGCGAGGTCACACACAAAGCCAAGCGCCTAGGCAGGATTTCGGAGCTGGCCCTTTGCACGCCATCTGCGAGGAGTGGCACGTCGTCGTACCAGAGCCTGGTTTGCAGGTCGTCGTAACCGGACCTTTACCGACGCGGCCCTGCCCAGCCATGATGTTTTTAAGACCGTTCTTCGAAAAGAGTTCGGCGATATCGTGGGTCACCGCTTCGCCTGAGACTGCGACCTTGACGCAGTCGGCCGCCTGAGCCGTTGCCGAAAGTGCGCAGATCATCGCCGTCGCAGCCAAGACGTGTTTCAAGGAACGCATTTGCCCCTCCAATAATGATTTATACCTGTCCGGAAACTAGTTGAACGCGTGGCCCACGCCAAGGCATTGAACTGCTGCAAGCTGGGTTATCCCGACAATTAACCGGGAAGCGTGCTGCATTTGCCACCATATGGGGGCCGCTGGTCACGGGCCGGCCTGATTAGCGTTCAGAGGGCGGCCGAAGCTCCTCCGGACTCTACCGTTCGGCTGAAGGTCCAAAGCTGCCGGTGCGATCCCGTAGACCGCCTGCACGCGTCGTGTCAGCATGCTCGCATTCCCGACCGCAACGGTCGCAACCGAACGAGCCATGCGAACGATGCTTCAGTCCAGGATTGGCGATGCCCCGAAGCGCAGCGAGGACGCAAATTTCCTCATCGGCCGTGGCTGCTATCTCGACGATATGGTCATCCCCAACATGGCCTACGCGGTCGTGCTGCGCTCGCTCCATGCGCACGCGGCAGTGGTTTCGATCGACACGGCCGTCGCCCGCGCAGCCCCCGGCGTCCTCGCCGTTTTGACATCGGCGGACGCCACGCGCGACGGCCTGCTGGACCTGCGCCCGACCATGGAGGCCAACGTCCTGACCGGCGAACCGTTCGCCTTTATCCCCCAACCGTTGCTGGCACGCGGCAAAGTCCGCTACGTCGGCGAGCCCGTCGCCGTTGTCGTTGCCGCGACATCGGAACAGGCCGTCGCTGCCGCTGAATTGATCGCTGTCGACTACGCGCCACTGCCGTCAGTATCGACGCCTGAGGCCGCGCGCGCGGCGGGTGCACCTGCTCTTGCCGAAGGTGTGCCGGGCAACGTCTGCTTCGACTTCGAGGCCGGCGACACGACGGCCGTCAACGCCGCGTTCGCGTCAGCAGCCCATCGCGTAACGCTCAGCCTGAACAATCATCGCATCATCACGAACCCGATGGAGCCGCGCGGCGTCATTGGCACCTACGATGCTGTCGCCGGCCGCTACACGGCGCACGTCTCCAGCCAGAACCTGCACGGCATTCGCGATCATGCCGCCCGAGCACTCAGAGTGGCGCCAGCAGCCGTTCGCTTCGTCGCGCCCGATGTCGGCGGCAACTTCGGCGCCAAGAACTTCATCTATCCCGAATACGTGCTGATGCTCTGGGCGGCCAAGGTCATGGGCCGGCCGGTGAAGTGGATTGCGTCCCGCAGCGAGGTCTTTCTCACGGATCATCAGGCTCGAGATCAACAAGCCGTGGCCACCTTGGCGCTCGATGCCCAAGGCCATTTCCTGGCGCTGCGCGTTAACAGCACCGCTAACGCCGGCGCTTATCTCGTCAGTTGCGGCGGCGTGCAATCCTATCAGTACCTGCATCTACCGGGCACGGTTTACCGCATCCCTGCCATTGCGCTGCGGGTGGCCGGCGTGCTCACCAACACGGCACCCCTTGGCGTCACGCGCGGGCCGGGATTTGCCGAAGCCGTCAACATCATCGAGCGGCTGATCGACAAGGCAGCCCGGCACGGCGGCTTCGACCGCGCGCATCTCAGGCGTCTGAACATGGTGCCGTCATCAGCCATGCCGATGACCAACGTGTTCGGGCAGAAGGTCGACAGCGGCACGTTTCCGGAAACCTTCGACCGCGCGCTCGCCGAAGCCGACGTTGCAGGCTTTGCCGCCCGCCGCCGCGCCAGCGAAACGCGCGGCCTGCTGCGCGGTTTGGGCTACGCCTATCACGTCAAGGGCACCGGCGGCTCGCCGCACGAAAACGCCGAAATACGCTTTGAAACCGATGGCCGCGTGACGGTCACGACCGGCACGCACAGCGTCGGTCAAGGCCACGCGACGACGTTCCCGCAGATCGTCGCAACACGTCTGGGCGTGCCCAACGCGGCGATTGATTTCCGCCAGGCGGATACCGATTTGATCGCCATCGGCGGCGGCTCCGGCAGCTCACGCTCGACCTACATGGGTGGTACTGCGATCTGGCGCGCCGCCGACCAGATCATCGCCAAGGGCACGGCTTTTGCTGCGCAAATGTTGGAGGCAGCCGAAGCCGATATCCGGTTCGAGGACGGCCACTTCATCGCCGCCGGTACCAACCGCTCGGCCTCGCTGTTGGAGGTCGCGGCCAAGGCGCGCGAGCACAGCCGGCCGCTCGACACCTACTATAGCTGGACGCGCGAGTGGATGACGTTCCCGAACGGCACCCACGTCGTCGAAATCGAGATCGATCCGGACACGGGCGCACTCACAGTTGCGCGCTACACGGCGGTGGACGACTACGGCACGCTGATCAATCCCATGATCGCCGCCGGCCAGGTGCATGGCGCCATCGCTCAAGGGTTAGGGCAGGCCTTGATGGAAGCCGCCGTCTATGAGGCCCAATCTAGCCAGCCGCTGACCGGTTCTTTCATGGACTATGCCCTGCCGCGCGCCGATAGCTTTCCCCGCTTCGATGTGGTCTTCAATGGCTCGCGCTGCACCACCAACCCGCTCGGCGTCAAAGGCTGCGGCGAAGCTGGCGCCATCGCGGCCTTTCCTGCCGTCGGCAACGCCATTGCTGATGCGCTCGCAGCCTTCGGCGACGTTGAGATCGACGGCCCGGCCACACCGGAACGCCTCTGGCGCGCCATGCAGGCGGCCAAGACAACGATTTAAATTCCAACTTAAGAAAGACCCGTCCAATGCAAGTCGTGATGTGTGAAGCCTATGGGCCGCCGGACAGCCTCATTGTCAGGCAAGTGCCGTCGCCGGCGGCGGGGCCCGGCGAGGTCAAGATCGCGCTGCGTGCCCGCGGCGTCAGCTTCGCCGATGTGTTGCGGATCGCGGGTACCTACCACGTCAAGAACAAGCTGCCCTTCATTCCTGGCGGCGAAGCGTCAGGCGAAATCATCGGCCTCGGTACCAACGTCACGGGGCTTGCCGTCGGTGATCGTGTGCTGTGCACGGGCGGCTATGCCGAGGAGTGCGTGCAGGCGGCCGCCAGCGTCATCAAGCTGCCGCCAACCGTCAGCTTCGAGGCCGCCGCTTCGTTCCGCTCGAGCTACATGACCGCACTGACAGCCATGCAACGGGGCCGCCTGCAGCCCGGCGAGACGTTGCTGGTGCACGGCGCTGCCGGCGGTGTCGGTCTTGCCACCGTCGACATCGGCAAGCTGATGGGTGCCCGCGTCATCGCCACGGCCCGCAGTCCCGAGCGCCTCGAAGTGTGCAAAGAACTCGGCGCCGACCACGTCGTCGACTACAGCGAGGGTTTCCGCGAGAAGGTCCTCGAATTGACCGGCGGCCGCGGTGCCGACGTCATCTTCGATCCGGTTGGCGGCGACGTGTTCGACGAATCCCTGCGCTGCATCGCGCCCTACGGCCGCATTTTGATCGTCGGCTTCACCAGCGGGCGCCCGGCCGTCGCCAAGACCAATCATCTGCTCGTCAAGGATGCCGAGGTCATCGGCTTCACGATCGGTGCACTTGCCAAGCTCAAACCCGACGTGGCGAAGGCCAATCTCGAGGTGCTGGTGAGCTGGCTCGCCTCCGGGCGCATCCGGCCCTACCATTCGCACGCGCTGCCCTTGGCCCAGGCCGCCGAGGCGCTCAAACTCGTCGTCGACCGGCAGGTGATCGGCAAAGCCTTGCTGGTGTGAGATGCGGCTGGTTTGAGGCACCGTTACTTGCACAAAACGCTCACGGCAGGATGAGGTGCACATCCGGGCCGCCGTCGCGGATGGAGAGCGGTGTTTCGATGAACGCGTCGCCGTCGAGCTGCACGGGAACCGGCCGCGCGCTGGTGATCTCGACCCGGGTACCTTGGACCCGCTCGATCCGGCCATCACCAGTCGCGGGATGCGCGCCAAGCCGTCCGCGGCCAAGCGCCAGCAACTGCGCCACGCGCTGGTGCCTGAGATGGCCGTGGAACAGCACCACCTCCAGGCCCGGCACAGTCATCCGCGTCCCCGGCGCCACTACGAACGCGCCACCGTACCGGCTGGCATTGGCGACGACCACCCAAGTCGCGTCATGCAATCGTCCGTCGATCTCGACGTGCAGGTGATCGGCGCCCGCCGCGAACGCCTCCACTACCGGCGGAAAAAACGCGAGCTTGCCGATCCGGTTCTTCAGGCGATGGTCCAGAGCCGCGATCACGCGGCCGTCGAAACCGGCGCCCGCCATCAGCAGAAAGAGCTCGCCGTTCGCGGTCGCCGTGTTGATGCGGCGCGGTTGCCCCGTCAGCAACAGGCGGGCGAGGCCGTCAGCGTCGCGCGGCAACCCTGCTTCATGCGCCAGCACATTGCCGGTTCCGAGCGGAATGACGCCGAGCGCGACCCCGGTTCCGGCCACAGCCTTGGCCGCCAGCCGGATCGTCCCGTCGCCGCCGGCCGCAATGACCACGCCGGCGGCTTTGCTCTCGGCTATGGATCGGGCTTCGCTCAAGCACGCCGCTTCAGTTGCACCGGAGCTATAGCCGACATCGCAGCCGGCAGCGGTCAGCCGCGCCGCCACATCGGCGACCAGGCCTTGCCGCCCGCGCCCGGCCTTCGGGTTGGCCATGAGATGAAAGCGCCGGCGCATCGAGCCTCTGCAGTGTCAGCGATGAAGCCGGTGGGGGCCGGTCGAAGCGTCGGGTAGCCGGTGATGGATTGTCATGTCAACGTCACAATGCCAATTGCGCCCGTCGCCCGTTACGAGCGCTGAAAAGCCCGCCCCTCGGTCCAGGAACGGGCTTCGCATTGATCGCGATGTCTGGCTATTGACCGCGAGGTTACGCCCCCGCGCGGCCCTCGATCTGCCCATTGCTCGTCTTTGCAGCCTTCTGCACGGCCTTCTGCACTTTCTCGAACGCGCGCACTTCGATCTGCCGGATGCGTTCCCGCGACACGCCGAATTCCGTCGACAGGTCTTCCAGCGTCGCCGGGTCCTCTTGCAGACGGCGGGCCTCGAAGATGCGCTTTTCCCGTTCGTTGAGCGAACTCATCGCGTTCACCAGATAGGCCTTGCGGATGCCGAGTTCTTCGGATTCCGCCAGCGTTTCCTCCTGATTGGGCGTTTCGTCGACCAGCCAATCCTGCCACTCGCCGGACTCCTGGTCCGCACGAACCGGCGCGTTCAGCGCCGCATCCCCCGACAGGCGCCGGTTCATCGAGATCACGTCCTGCTCGGGCACGCCGAGTTTGGTCGCGATCTGTGTCACGTGTTCAGGCTTCAGGTCGCCTTCTTCCAGCGCCTGGATCTGGCCCTTCACACGCCGGAGATTGAAAAACAGCTTCTTCTGTGCAGCCGTCGTGCCCATTTTCACGAGGCTCCACGACCGCAGGATGTACTCCTGGATCGAGGCGCGGATCCACCACATGGCGTAGGTCGCCAAGCGGAACCCCTTGTCCGGGTCGAACCGCTTGACGGCCATCATCAGGCCGACGTTGCCTTCGGAGATCACCTCGCCCACGGGCAGGCCGTAGCCGCGATAACCCATCGCGATACGCGCCACGAGCCGCAGATGCGACGTCACGAGCTTCTGGGCGGCATCGCCGTCCTGATGCTCCTGCCAGCGTTTCGCCAGCATATATTCCTCGTTCGGCTCCAGCATCGGAAAGCGCCGGATCTCCTCGAGATACCGCGCCAAACCGTTGGAACCGCCAGAAATCGATGGAAGGGCTTTGCTTGCCATACTCATCTCAGCTTAACCCCCTTGCGGAGGCCCAGAGCTGCTCCCTCGAGCCATTTCTTGCCAACCAGCGGGATGCCGGTAGGCCTTGGGAAGGCTCTACTCCCTTGCACGAAACACCTCAAACCAACTTCCCGTGCATCGCCCGTCACGATGGATCACGTTTGGATGACGCCAGATGGGAGAGGTCTTCGGTGTTTTCAAGGACTACAACGCCGAATTTCCAAAATTCCGTTGTTTTACCGCAATCTACGTTTGGTGAAGGTTTAGAATACGCATCATGAAGCCCTGCGGATCATGGCCGTTCCATGGCGAAATGGGTTCAACCAGGACTTGTAAAGTTCCGGGCACGCCCCGGTCACGGCCCAGCCGAAGGCTCCACATGGACACAGTCTCTCCACGGCAGGATCAATCACGGTTGGGTCAAACACTGCCGCTGCCTCCATTGCCGACCGGCGTTGATACCGGCTGATATCGCGCTTACCATTTGGCCTGACAGCCGCCAGCAGGAGTTTGCCATGAAGATCAAACGCATCGAGCACATCGCCATTGCGGTGAAAAGCATTCCGGCCATGCGGGCTATCTTCGAGGAAAAACTAGGTATTCCAATGGAATACGAGGAGCATCTGCCCGAGCACAGCACCAGCCTCGCCATGTTCCCGGTCGGCGAGACATACCTCGAGTTGCTGCAGTCCGACAAACCGGACACGGGCACCAGCAAATGGATCGCCGAACGCGGCGAGGGGCTGTTCCACATCTGCCTGGAGGTCGAGGACATCGACGCGGCTATTGTCGAATTGCGCGGCAAAGGCATCGGCTTCCAATCCGACGCGCCGAAGATTGGGCACGGCAACTGCCGGATAATTTTTCTCGACCCCAAGTCGACCGGCAACCTCGTGATCGAATTGGCCGAAATGCCGAAAACCGGGGGCCATGGCGTCGTTCACACGCCAGCTTGAAGCGGCCACATCGCCGGCCAACGTTGCTCTGTGATGGACGGCATGCTTTTTGCCTCACGCTACTTTGCTCACCCCGGTAAAGAATGATTAACTCTGCAAGCGACGATGCCGTCGGCGTCATGTCCACGCCTGACTAAGAATTCATGACTACGAATTAACGTGAAAAATCCAGCGAGACACGCGACCTTGGCTGATGATAGGCCGTTTGGAAATCGATCGATGAGCCATCCGCCGATGCCCCAAAATGACCGGTTGTTCACGCCGTCGTCTGCGGTTTGCCATGATCAGGTCGTATTAGCGTGGCGGACTTTCGGGGGATTGCTTGACCCTGAGAGGGCTGCGGGGAGACTGGGATGACAGAGCAACTCAACGGTGGCCTTTTGGATCGCCTCCTTATCGCCCTTCGCGACTATAGCGCCGTCCTGCTGCCGTTGGCCGCCTTCGCCGTCGGTCTGATGGTGCTGTCACGGTTCCTACCGCAACTCCTGCCGCAACGCGTGAAGAGTGACGGCACGGGCCTGCTCTCGCGCATGGGCAACTTTTTTCTACGCGCCTTCACGACCAACTGGCAGCTGACGCTGCTGGCGACCACCGCATTCGTTTTGTCGCTGGCCTCCGGGTGGACCACCTGGGACGGCATGAAAAACTTCACTGGCGAGCCCATTCTCTCGCTTATGGTGACGTTCGGCATCCAGGGCGTAATGTTGATCATCGCCTGGCTGATCGGCGAGAGCTTTGCATCTGGCATGCAGACGCGCCGCCGCGAACGGTTCGATCTGGATAATGGCCAGGGAGCCTGGGCCAAGCTGGAGCCGGTCATCGGCATGTTGATCGGCTGCCTGTTCGCCATCGGACTGTTGACGGCGATCGCCAATGCCCTCGGCGCCTTCGATGCGCGCGCGGCGTCGGCCGGCCCCCTCACCTGGGGCCAGATCGCCGACAAATCGCTTTATCTCGGCGTCGGCCTGTTGCTACTGGCCACGTTGATCCTCAACCATAAGAGCGACATTGCCCAGCCCTATGTGCAGTCCGCCCGCATCATGGCCAAGAATGCCGTGCTCTGGGTGATGTTCATCTCGACCATGGCGACGAGCGTGTTTTTCTCGTTCGACTCGCTGTTCACCTCCATTTTCCCGCAGAGTGAGAGGAAGCGCGCCGCCGAGATCCGCTCCATCAATCAGGTCGCGGCCGTCGTCGCCGACGTCGGCGCCTTGATCCAGCGACGGCAGGCCGAGGAAGCCGACCACCTCTTCAACAGCGACGGCTGGAAGGCCTATGAGAAGACACTTGGCGAACTCTCGAAACAAAGCCAAGGCGCCGAAAAAGACATCGAGGCCTATTTCGTCCAGCAGATGGAAGGCCGCCGCCGCGCCATTGCCGAGCAGCAGGAGCGCATCGCCACCTCGACCAGCGGTCAGGCCGGGCTGTCGTCGAAAAAAGGCACGCTGACCGACGAGCTGTCGCGTCTCAAGGGCGAACGCCCGACGCTCTCAGCCGAGCTTTCCGAAAAGAAGACCGAGCGCGAAAACCGCGTCAAAACCATCGACGCCAAGCGCGTCGAGGCTATGGCCGAGGAGCGCGGCGCCGAAGGCTCGCTGAAGGTTGGCAAGGGGCCGCTCTACCGCGAACGCCTGTCCGAGCTGGCGCGCCTGCAGGACGCCATCAAGATCCAGGACGAACGCGTCCGCGATGCCGAGAAGCGCATGGCGACCGTCGACACCCGCATCGCCCAGATCGAGCGTGAGCTTGCCGCCGTCGATGGCGACATCGCCAAGCTGAAGGGCGAGGCGCAGACCGCCGAGAGCCGTATCAAGGTCGCCGAAACCTCGAAAGCCAGCGAGGAAGGCCCGAAGGTCGATCCCGCTCGCGTTCGCGCCTCGTTTGAGCGCGTCCGCGCCGAGTTCCGCCAGGACCCAACCGCCGAGAAGCTGAATGGCGTCGCCACCCAGTGCGCGCAGCTTTACGGCGCTATGGCCGCAACGCCTGCAACCAAGAACCGCGTCCGCGACGTCGACTGCGATCCGAAGCAGGCGAGCGAGGCGGCGGCCCGCGTGTTCGCCCTCAACGCCGGTCTCGAAAGCTTCGCCAAGAACTGCTCGGGCGGCGACAAGCTGCCCCAGACCGGCGGCACCGACGGCTTGCTCTCGTTCGGGCGTAAATGCCTGCAGGACAGCGGACTACCGAGCCGCGATTCCAGCGAGATGGCGGCCAAGATTTCGTCGATCGATCTCAATCGCGACGATAAGGCGCATCGCTTCGTCGTCACCTGGAACGCCTTCCAGGACGGCAACCGCCTCGCCTATCTGGCGCTCGCCATCGCCATCGCCATCGACGGCCTCGTCTTCATGTCAGGCCTCTTCGGCGCCACCGCCGTCAAGTCGCCGTTGACCGACCTCGAGGGGCGCAGCGACCTCACCGCCGATCAGCTCGAAGGCGCCATCGACGCCGCGCTTTCGCATACGCCACATCCAAAAGCGACGCTCGCAGCCCTCTTGCGATCCATGCACCCGATCCAGGGCCGGGACGGGTTCTCGAACGAGATCATCCTCGATGAACGCGACGGCAACGTCGACGAAATGCGCGCCGTGCTCGCCCAGGGCGCGACCATCGGTGCCGTCCGGCCGGTGGATCGCGACCGCGTCCGCTTCCTGGTCAGCACCGGCCTCGCCCGCTATTTCGCGGTTGCCCAGCGCAAGAACTGGAAAATCAAGACCGCCGAAGTCGACAAGAAGGAGCTGGTCAACGTCATCGGCGTCGCCCTGCTGCCCGATCCGCAGGCGAATGCGGAGATCGTGTTGGCCGAGCTGCATCCTATTTCTGATGTGAAGGGCTTTTCGGCTGCCGCCTATCCTTCGCGCATCGAGGACCAGATCGCGCGCCGCCTCGTCATGAACACGCTTGGCGCTGGCGCCACGATCCCGAATACGGTCGAGCAGCGGCCGGACACGAGCAAAAAGGACGCGGATAACCAGCCGCGCTACGTGGTCTCGTCGGATTTCTACAAGACGCTGCTGCTGATGCGCGCTGCTGCCATCCCGGCGTTCCGTACCGATCACGACGCGCTTGCCAGTCGGGCCGCTGCGAAAGCGCTCCGCTCCCTTCAGGCGCAGGCCCAAGGACCAGCGCGCCCGTTGCAAGCCGACCGTCAACGCGCACTCCCCAATCAGCAGCCTGCCACCCAGGTCGACCCGAATTTCGATCCATCCGCCCAATGGCAGGACGCGCCCGATATGCAGGCGCCACAACCGCGCCGCGCCGCAACCCCGCCACCGTTGCCGGCCGGCCCGCATGGCGAGCCTTTCGAGCCGCATATGGACGATGACAGGCACCGCGACGTGCCCCGCGTTGCACGTGCCGAGGCGGCCACCCGGACCGATCCGCGCCGGCAGAACGACGATTTGGCCGCGGGCCTCGGCAGTCGTATCCGGGGCGAGCTCATTCAGCTCGCAGCGCTTTACCCCTGGAACGATCGCGAGATCAGTATGGCGGTGCAGCTTGGCGAAAACTCGGAGCCGGAGCAGTCGTTGCGACGCCTGACGGGCCGGGCGCCGCACCTTTCCAAGCTCGTCGCGGAAGCGATCGAAGGCTCGCGGCAAGGCATCCGTGGCGCTTATGAGCAGTTGCGTGGCCATCACGACCACGATACGGTTTACCTGCAGGTCCTGGAAACGGTCGCTGGTGAACTGAACCATCTGCTGCCGGTTCTCTTCCTGTCACCGGAAGGGCCCTACCAGCAGATTCTGGAGCGGATCGTCTATGATCTCGAGCCGGGCGCCGCCGAAGGCACACTGGCCCCGACGGACAAGGCAATGTTCGCCCGCTCGAAACAGCAGATCGACGCGCTGCGTGCTTTGTCCGACACCCGTCCCGACCGTCTGGCCCGCGTCGCCCGCATCATCGATCAGTACGACGAGCGCTTGCCATCCCATACCGCACAGGCCGATATGGGACGCCACACGCTGAACTGAAACCGCAAGTTTCGCCGCACAACAAAGGCCCGCACCGTGCGGGCCTTTTTTCTTGTTGGGCGCGCAAACCCCGAGAGCCCGCCGCCAACCCCACGGCTCCCAATTCGGCCCCGCACCCATTCGCGGCGAGCGCTCGCGACAAACTTATCCCCCCGCCCGCTCGATCAGGCATTTTCAGGCAGCGTGCGCGTCGCACGTGTTGCGGGACTTCGCCCCATGCGCCTTTTCGATTTCACGTTGAAAATTCTCGGCATCACCGAGGCGATGCGCCGCTTCCAATTGGTCGTGTCGGATGTCGATGACCGCCGGCGCGAGAAAATCGCCCGCTACGCCGACGAGATCGCCGGCACCCTTGCGCGCGCCGCCGAAGCCTTCGAGCGGTTGGATCGCGACCCGCAAGACAAAGCCGCCGCCCGCATCGCAACGCGCGAGTTCGGCCGGCTCAGTGGCTACATCGAGAACATCGTCGTGACGCTGGACGGCCGCGTCGATGGGCGGCGATTGGCTGGCGTCAAGCGGCGGCTCGAACACCTGGCCGAGGCTCGGTTGATCTCCGAGACGGTGCGGCGAGCCGATAGCGCCCACATCGAGCGCCTGGCCGCAGCCGAAGGGTATTTCCGGGCGCTGGCCGATGGGCTGCGTGCGTGATGCTCGGGGCGAGGCTCAGAGTGGTTTGCGGACTGCGCAGCTGTTGGTTTGCGCTTCACGCAAGCCGGGCTAAGCTTTTGTTGAAGCGGTCCGGACGTCGTTACGGGCCATCGCCGAGCCCCAGGAGAGCCCCCCCATGCCTTCGCCAACAATGTCTTCGCTGCCAAACTCCGCCTTGCCAGACTACGAGATCTACGCCATTCGCTACGCCAAGCAGGCGCTGCGGTCTGACGGCCACATGTTCCTCGGCGGCGACCACGCCAAGATGATCCACGGCCTCGATTTTTTCACCTATGCGCTGAAAGGCGGCGGCCGGAACTGGATCGTCGACACCGGCATGACGGCCAGGCAATCGGAACGCATGGGCCGCAAATACGACTTCATCTGCCGACCGAGCGAGGCGTTGGCGAAAATCGGCATCACGGCCGCCACGGAGCCGGACGTGATCCTGACGCACGCGCACTTCGATCACGTCGGCACGCTGGAGGATTATCCAAAGGCGCGCTTCCACATCCAGGACGAGGAGATGCTGCACGTCACCGGCCGCGACATGACGCACGCGCCGTTCCGGGCCGCCTATCACGCCGAGGATATCAAGCAGCTGGTCGATCTCGTTTTTGCCGACCGCATGGTCTTCCACAAGGGCGACGTGACATTGGCGCCGGGTATCGAGTTCATTCTCATCGGTGGGCACGCGCGCGGCCAAGCCGTGCTGCGCGTGCATACGGCGCGCGGCTGGGTGATCCTGGCGTCCGACGCCGTGCACGTGTTCGAGGAGACGGACCATGAGCGGCCGTTCGCGATCTTCTACGATCTGCCGGGCATGCTGGAAGGCTACCGCCGCCTGAACAAGCTTGCTGGCTCACGCGACCTGCTCATTCCGGGCCACGACTACCGCGTGACATCAGCCTATCCTGCGGCCGCGCCCGGCTTCGAAGGCCAGATCCTGCGGCTCGACAAACCGCCGCGCTGGTGAGATGCGGCGGCTGTTGGGCGTTTCGTCGAGCCAGTCCTTCGAGCCAGTCCTGCGAGCCAGTCCTTCGGTCAATCCCAGCTCTCAATCCCGGAGCAGATCGTTGATGCTGGTCTTGGCGCGGGTCTGTGCATCGACTGTCTTGACGATGACGGCGCAGTAGAGGCCCGGCCCTGGCATGCCGTTCGGCAGCGGCAGTCCCGGCAACGAACCCGGCACAACCACCGAGTAGGGCGGTACCTTGCCGATGTGGATGCGGCCATTCGAGCGGTCGACGATTTTGGTCGTGGCCGAGATGAAGACGCCCATCGACAACACCGAGCCTTCGCCGACGATCACGCCTTCTACGACTTCCGATCGCGCGCCGACAAAGCAGTTGTCCTCGATGATGACAGGGTTGGCCTGCAAC
>JANXRM010000430.1 GCA_025353015.1 Hyphomicrobiales bacterium | reverse complement strand
GGTCATGAATGATAAGCGGACGTTCTCAGAACATTCGATGAATGGAGGCTTCGGGTAAAAAGCGTCGACGGCGCGTCGGGTCTTTTCTTTGAGCCTGCGGGTCGGGCTGTCCTTGAACCAGCGCAATACCTCCGCATTACCCCCTCACCTCCCGCGCCCATTCGCGATCGCCGCCTCGGCCTCAATGGCGCGGTTCAGATGGGCGATGAGATACGGCACGAAACTGCGAGCGACCTCCAGATGGAAGGCGTTGGCGGCTGTGCGCCAAAGAACGATCTCGGTTTTGGCGAACAGCGTGCGTGTGGCGCGGTTGACCGGAAACGATGCAATATCGAGCGGCAGCGGGCAACCTGCGGACACGACAGCTTCGACAGCGGTGCCTGCGAGGCTGAGTGCCGCCTGACGATGGCTGACATCGACCGCCGCCAGGTTTGCAGCAGGCAGCCGATCAAGTTGTATCTCGGCTTCTGCCTCGGCAAGGATCAGCCATTCATCTGGGCCGAGTTTCATGACCGTGCGCGTTCCAGCCGTGATGGCGCGGTTGATCTCGATTGGCGGCTGGACTCCGAGAACGCCACCCAACCCTTGCGCCGCGAGATCGTATCCACGCAGCACGACACGGCTAAAATGTCCGCCATCGCTGAGCGTCGCGATATGAGGCACATCCGCGAAGACGCAGCCCTCCCACGGCGCGCGCAAGGCCACGGTTGTATCAACCGCGAAATCTAGGTGCGCATCCGCGGATGTCTTAGCCATGGAGCCGTGCCCCCTTCGCGTCCAGAAAAAGCGGGGTTGAAATCCGCACTGCAATCGGACCCGAGGGCATCGGCACGAACAGGCGTTCACCGTGCCTGGCCCGGCCGCCAGCCACCAGCCCGAGCGCTATTGAACGGCCGAGTGCCGGGCTCATGTAGGCCGATGTCACGTGGCCGTCGGCGCGCGCGCCGTTCGCGGGCGATGCTGCCTGCGTGAGCTGCGCGCCCTCCTCGAGAACGTGCTGCGGGTCCTCGGCCAGCAATCCGACGAGGTGGAGACGATCGGATTTGAGCATGTCCGGCCGCGCCAGCGCGCGCTTGCCGACGAAATCAACTTTCTTGGCGCCAGTGCCGAAGCCGAGATCCTCAGGTGTCACCGTGCCATCGGTGTCGTGGCCGACTAAAATATAGCCCTTCTCCGCGCGCAGCAGATGCATGGCATCAGTGCCATAGACGGTGCCGCCGTGGCGTTCGGCCGACTGCTCCACCAGCTCCCAGATGTCGCGCGCGTAGTTCGACGGCACGTTGATCTCGAAACCAAGCTCGCCCGTGAAGCTGACGCGAAAGAGCCGCATGGGCACGCCGGCGATCTCACCGGTTCCAACCGACATATGCGGAAAAGTCGCCGCCGAGATATCCAGCCCGGCGATCAGCGGCTCCAGTATGTCGCGTGCGCGCGGCCCCTGTACGGCTATGACGCCCCAGTGCTCCGTGATCGACGTCAACCAGCACGTGAGATCGGTGAATTCCGTTTGGAGATAATCCTCCATGAGTGTGAGCACGCGCTGGGCGCCGCCCGTCGTCGTGGTGACGTGGAAGCGATCCGGGGCCAGCCTTGCGACGATGCCGTCGTCGATGACGAAACCGGCCTCGTTGAGTTGTAGTGCGTAGCGGCAGCGCCCAACGGCAAGCTTGGCCAGGGGCGACAGATACATTCGGTCGAGGAATGTGGCGGCGTCGGGCCCGACGACTTCGATCTTGCCGAGCGTCGAGGCGTCGAACACTCCGGCGGCGCAGCGAACAGTCAGGCATTCCCGCTGGATGGATTGCTGCTGGTTTTCGCTGCGTAGCGGGAACGTGCGCGCGCGCTGCCATTGACCGACGTCCTCGAAGGTGGCGCGTTCGGCCCGCGCCCAGGCGTCGATCGGCGTGCGCCTGAGGGGCTCGAATAAGGAGCCACGGGCCGTCGTCGCCAGCGTACCGAACGTCACAGGCGTAAAGGGCGCGCGATAGCTGGTGTGGCCGACCACGGCGACGTCTCGGCCGAGCATTCCGGCTGCCAAGGCAATGGTGTTGTGGTTGCTGGTCTTGCCCTGATCCGTCGCCATGCCCGTGGTCGTGTAGCGCTTGATATGCTCGATCGAGCGGAAGCCTTCCTGCGTCGCGAGTTGGATATCCCGGGTCGTGACGTCGTTCTGGAAATCGATGAAAGCATCGGCAGACGGTGGAGCCATCACCGGGGCGCCTGCCCTGCTTCCGAGCACAGGATCGGGATCGGCGACCGTCATGATTTCAGCCGAAACCGTGAGGCCCAGCGCACGCGCGGCCGCAGCACCCGCTTCGGCGCCACTGCGCAACGCCTGCTCCAGATCCGTCGTTCCCGCACAACCACCCGCCGAATGAACATGCGGCACGGGATCAGACGGCAGGAAGGCTTGCGCGCCCTCGCTCCAGGACGGTTTGCCGCGCGCCTGTGAATATAAATGCACCGACGGCGTCCAACCGCCTGACATCAACACGAGATCGCAGGGAACGGCGCGCCGCTCGCGGGCGCCAGCCGGGCCGAGTTCCATGAGCACCGACGTGATGCGGTGCCGCCCGGTTGTGCCCAGGACATTGACGCCCGCCTCGACCGTGATGCCCGCCTGTTTCGCGGCATCGATGGCGGCCCCACCCACATCGCTTCTGAGATCGGCGATGAGCGGCACGTCGACGCCGGAACGTTTAAGATCGCACGCAGCGGCGTAAGACGTGTCGCAGTCCGTGACCACAACCGCGCGACTGCCGGCCATGACGCCGTAGCGATTGAGGTAGGAGCGGACAGCGCCCGCCAGCATGACGCCTGGACGGTCATTGCCTGAGAAAACAAGGGGACGTTCGATGGCGCCTGTCGCCAGCACGACTTCCTGCGCCCGGACTTGCCAGAGCCGCTCGCGCGGCAAACCTGGCGGCGGGCTCCCGTGGTGCGACGCCAATCGCTCGGCCAACCCATAGAAATTCTGCAAGTAGGCACCGAAGACCGTCGTGTGCGGCAACAACGTGACGCGCGCATTGGCGGCAAGTGCCGCGAGGGACTGCTCGCGCCAGCGGTGCGCATTGACGCCGGCTGACAGATCGCCGTCGTGGCCTGCGTCGAATGCCGACAACAGATTGCCGCCGAATTCTGTCCGCTCATCGCTGACGATAACAGTCGCGCCAGCCTCCGCTGCGACCAGCGCCGCCGCGAGCCCCGCAGGCCCCGCGCCCACGACCAGCACATCGCAATGGGCGTAACGGTTCACGTAGTGATCGGGATCGCGGCTTGCTGGCGCCCGGCCGAGACCAGCGGCGCGCCGGATCAGCGGTTCAAACAGCTTTGGCCAAAGCCAGTTGGAGCCGATGAAGCGCGGCCCCATGAACGTCTTGTAGTAAAATCCGGCGGGAAACAACGGTGCCAACACTCCCGACAGCGCGCCAGCATCGAACGCCAGCGACGGCCAGCGGTTCTGGCTGATGGCCGCCAGCCCCTCGCAAAGTTCGATGTCCGTGGCCCGGACGTTCGGCGTCTGCCGGTCACGTCCCTGCAGGATCGTCACCAGCGCGTTCGGCTCCTCGCTGCCTGCTGTCATGATACCGCGCGGGCGGTGGTACTTGAACGAGCGCCCGACGAAATGTACGCCGTTGGCCAGCAGCGCCGATGCAAGCGTGTCGCCGGGATGGCCCGTATAACGCCTGCCGTCGAACTGGAAGGAGATCGTCCGCGCGCGTGCGATCCTGCCGCCGGCAGCTGTTCGAAACCGTTGCGTCGGGCGGCTCACGATCCAGCCCTCACGCGGTAGAGCGCCAGATCGGGTTTCGGCTCACCGGCTTTGTAGGTCCCAATGATGCGGTCGGTCACGGTATGGCGCACCGCGTTAAAGAAACGGCCACAGCCCGATTGATGCTGCCAGCGCTCGTAATGCCAGCCCTTCGGGTTGCTCCTGAAATAGAGATAGTCCGCAAGTGCCGCATCAGACAGGCCCGTGGGATCAGCGCTGCGCGCGATATGCGCTTCGCCGCCATAGCGGAATTCGATTTCCGGCCGCGGCTCCTCGCAGTAGGGGCAGGGGATCAGCAACATGATGCAGAATTCCGACTCATAGTGGCGTGTGTCCTGCGGTGCATGACCGCGTCTAATGGGAGACGGCGGCGGCCGCCGCCTCGTCGATCAATCGGCCGGTGCGAAAACGGTCGAGCGTAAAGGGCGCCGCGATCGGGTGCGGTACGCCGTGCGCCAAGGTCGCGGCGAACACATGCCCCGAACCCGGCGTCGCCTTGAAGCCGCCGGTGCCCCAACCGCAGTTGACGAACAGTCCCGGCACCGGCGTCAAGCCGATGATGGGCGAGCGATCGGGCGTGACATCGACGATACCGCCCCAGTTGCGCAACATCTTGAGACGGCGCGTCACCGGGAACAACTCGCAGATGGCCTCCAACGTGTGTGTTGCGATGTGCAGCCCACCGGCTTGCGCGTAGGAGACATAGGCGTCGGTGCCGGCGCCGATGACCAGTTCACCCTTGTCCGATTGCGACATGTAGGCGTGAATGGCATTCGACATGACGACACACGGCATGACGGGTTTGACGGGCTCCGACACCAATGCCTGCAGCGGAAAACTTTCGAGCGGCATGCGCAGCCCCGCCATCGCCATGACGACAGATGTGTGGCCGGCGGCAACGACGCCGATTTTTTTCGCAGCGATCCGCCCGCGCGAGGTCTCGACGGCTTCGACGGCGCCATCCGTGCCGCGGCGGATCGCTGTCACCTCGCAATTCTGGATGATGTCGACGCCAAGCTCGCTCGCCGCCCGCGCGTAGCCCCACGCCACTGCATCGTGCCGGGCAACGCCACCACGGTGCTGCAGGGCGGCCCCCAGCACGGGGTAACGCAAATCCGCGTCGATATTCAGGATCGGGCAGAAGGCTTGCGCCTGCGCGGCCGTCAGCCATTCGTTGTCGATGCCGGCCAGGCGGTTGGCGTGAATGTGCCGCTTCAAACTGCGGATATCGTGCTCGTTGTGGGCCAGCATCAGGACGCCGCGCGGCGAATACATCACGTTGTAGTTCAGCGTATCCGACAGCGTCTCCCAGAGCTTCATCGCGTGCTCGTAAAGTGCTTCGGATTCCTCGCAGAGATAGTTCGAGCGGATGATCGTCGTGTTGCGCCCGGTATTGCCGCCGCCGAGCCAGCTTTTTTCGAGGACCGCAATATTGCAAATGCCGTGTTCGGCTGCGAGATAATAGGCGGTAGCCAGTCCATGGCCGCCGGCGCCGATGATGACGACATCATAGGCAGCCTTCGGCTCGGCGTCGCGCCACTGCGGACCCCAGCCGGTATGCCCAGCGCGCGCCTGGCGCAGAAGATTGCCGAATGAGAAACGCACGTTTTATCAAGCCACCGTCAAAGCAAAATGCGTGGTGGTCTGCATGTCCTCGCCGTACCAGCAGGTGATGGCGGCCTCGCGTTTGCCGATGTACGAGATCCGGCCGTCCTGTTGCGTCATCGGCAGATCGTGGCCAGGCACCAGCACGCTGCCGGCTTTCTTCTTCCAATGGTTCCAGATCATGTCGATCGAGGCGCGGCTGATGCTGGCGTCGTAGGTCATGTCGGTCGAGCGCGAGATCAACTCGGCGCGGTTCTTCGCGGCGTCGCCCGTGAACACGACATCCTTCTCGCGGCCGTGCAGCACGTATACGAGGCAACCCGGCGTATGGCCCGGTGCGATGTGCGTGGTCATGCCCGGAAAGAGTTCCTCGCCGTCCTTGAGCGTACGCAGCGTTGGCCATTTCTCCAGCCGCTCGATATAGAGTTCGGGTACCGGCGTCTCGCCCCAGGGCTCTTTCAGCGCCCAGGCGAGTTCCGTGGCGCCGAGATAAATGCGCGCGTGCCGGAAGAGTGTCCAGTTGACCGAATGATCCCAGTGCGAATGCGTGAGAATCAAGTCCGTGACGTCGCTGGGCTTCAAGCCGTGCCTGGCGAGACCATCGATGACCAGCTTACGCATGCTGAACGTGCCGGCGTCGATCAGCGTTACCCGGCCATTGCCACGCAGCAGAACGACCGTGCTCCAACCGAGGCCACCGTGGCAGACGCTCTTGCCCGGAAAGCCCTGGACGAGGATGTCGATTTCGGTTCCGTCGATCTTGGCGAGTGTCATGGGCGCGCCCTCCGCTGAATGTGCCAGGCGACTATGGCACTGGGCGTCGTCTGCCGGAAGTCTTTGTGCGCAGTCTTTACGCGGCGCCACAAGTTGTAACGGCGGCCTTTCGGTGACGGACCGCTGATGCCATAATCGTTGCGAATGCGACGAACAGCAGCCCCGCACGGGCAACATTCACATAGAAGGAAACTCACATGGCGGCCACCAAAGTTACCCTCGTCAATCCCGCGCTCGAGCGCATGCGTTCGGGCGGCGTGGCGCTGGGCTTGAGTGTCCGTCTCGCCCGGCAACCCGAGATCTGCCGGATAGCCAAAGCCACGGGCCACGACTTCCTGTTCATCGACGGCCAGCACGCGACGTTCGATCCCGAGACCATCGTCAATCTGGCAAGCACGGCGATCCCGCTTGGCATCGCACCCATGTACAGGGTGCGCGGCCTCAATGATCCCGACACGCCAATGCTGCTCGACAATGGCGTCACGGGCATCATCTTCCCCGATATCAACACGGCGGAGGAAGCGCGCCGCGCCGTCGAGATCTGCAAATTCGCGCCGGTGGGACGGCGCTCCGTCGGCGCTGTCTTCCCGCAGTTCAATTGCCAAACACCGCCACTTGCCGAAGCATTACCCATGCTCAACGCCTCGACGGCCGTGGTGATCATGGTCGAGACCGGCAAGGGGCTCGAGAACATCGAGGCCATTGCCAAGGTGCCGGGCGTCGACGTCGTACACATCGGCACCAACGACCTGATGCTCGACATGGGCAAACCCGGCCGCCTCGATGATCCGATCGTCGAACAGGCGCTTGATCGTGCGGTCAAGGCTTGCAAGGCGGCAGGTATCTTCGCCGGTTGCGGCGGCATTCGCGATATCAAACGGCAGGCGGCCATCGCCAAGCGCGGCATCCAGTACTTCACCACCCAGAGCGACACGGGCTTCCTGCTCGCGGCTGGCAAGGCCTGGGTCGATGGCGTGCGCGGCGGCTGACGCTGCGTTCGATACCACCGCGGTCCGGGCTATGCCCTGTGCGACGCCGTTGGCCGCAAACTTTCAGGATCGGAAAACCAACAGGATAGGACCGCCCATGAGCCTCGACCCGAAAATCGTCAAAACGCTGGAAGCCGTGACCACGGCGACCATCACCACGATCCTACTGAAGAAGGGGCTGCGCAACGTCTGGATGCGCGGCGCCGTGCCACTCGCGGAAGGCCAGAAGCGCCTGGTTGGCCGCGCCTTCACGTTGCGTTTCGTGCCAGCGCGTGAGGATCTGGCGACGCCTGAGTCCTGGTCGTCGCCGATCTCGACGCGCGCCGCCATCGAAGCCATGCCGGCAGGTTGTATCGCCGTCGCTGACGCCATGGGCATTACAGACGCTGGCATTTTTGGTGACATTCTCTGCGCGCGCATGAAAAAGCGTGGCGTCCAAGGCCTGATCACGGATGGCGCCGTACGCGACGTCGCAGGCGTGCTCGGCACGAAGCTGCCGGTCTGGTGCCAGGGTGGTGCGGCACCACCGTCCGTCGCCGCCTTGACGTTTGTCGCCTGGCAACAACCGATCGGCTGCGGCGGCGTCGCTGTATTCCCCGATGATGTGGTGGTGGTCGACGACGATGGCGCGGTTCTGATCCCGGCGAAGCTGCTGGACGAGGTTGTGGCCGCCGCGCCTGAGCAGGAAAACCAGGAAGCCTGGATCATGGCAGAAGTGGAAAAGGGCGCGGCGTTGCCGGGGCTCTACCCCATGA
>JANXRM010000412.1 GCA_025353015.1 Hyphomicrobiales bacterium | reverse complement strand
CGTTGCTGTCATCGCCCTCGGCACTGCGCTGGGCGTAGTCATCAGCAAAGCGTCGCCTAGGGAGACGCCTTCCCCATCGCAGGAGCAGAGATAGAGCGCTCACGCCGTGAGCCTTGGCCTGAGAAAATCTGCAAGCACCTGGGGCTCGACCCGGTTCGGCACGGCCAAGCCGGTCGTCCCGCTGTAGCCATCGTCGAACCATCTGAGTTCGGCCTGGCCGAGGTAGACACCGAAAGCCTGCGATGGGCGGGCGCCAACCAACGGGCCGACCAGCCTGAGGCCACGGTAAAGTGCTAGCAGAGCCTCGATGAGGATACGCGGATCATCCGGCAAGCCCGATCGCATCAAAGTGAAGCCGAAGCGATCCCGGCATTGCTCGATCAGGGGTGTGGCCGCTCGAAGTACATCGACCCGGCTTTTTGCATCTGCGGCAGCCAATGTGACAGCCTGCTCGATCGCAATAAAATCAGAACCCTTGCCGACTCGCCTCGGCTTGAACTGAAGAACGTCGCCCATGTGCCAGCCCCCGCCTGTCGGTCGTGAGCTGCAACAGAATCGACCTCTTGACCGGTAGGTACGCCCGGCCCCGCTTCATGTCGATAGGAACGGGGCGGTTTCCTGTGAGCATACAGCCAACGACCGGTTGAGCCAGAAGACGGCCTGAACCCCGTTTCGGTACCGGGAGCGTACCGGGGAGTAGTTTTTATGGGGTGCCACATTTGGGCTAAGTGTTGGTCGGAGCGAGAGGATTCGAACCTCCGACCCCTTGCTCCCGAAGCAAGTGCGCTACCAGGCTGCGCCACGCTCCGCCAATAATTTTGCCCGCGCAGGCGCGGGCTCGGGAAGGAGACTGCCTGCGCAGCTCCATGAGCGGGCTTATAGCCGCCACAAGCCATGGCCGCAAGAGGCGATGTTCGCGGGGCCTCACAAGCAGCAGCCAGCCATTGCGTGGAACCTTCGAGGATTGGCTGACTGGCAATGGCGTCCGACCGAAACCAATGGACGGACAGAGACAAGCCACTCTAGAACACGCGTAAATCCAATCCCGCAACGGACCCTGGCCAATGACCGAGTTTCGCTTCGCCGAACCCTTTCCTTCCGCCGGTCTTTCGCATGGATTGGCCGAATGGCGAGGGCTTGTCGACAAGGCACTGAAGGGCAATGACTTCGAAAAGCGCTTGGTCGCGCGATCCGCTGATGGTCTTCGGATCGGACCGCTCTATACGCGACAGGACGTGGGCCGTGGATCGGCGGCCGAGACCCTGCCCGGCACGGCGCCGATGACCCGTGGTGTCAAATTGCCCAACATCTGTGGCTGGGAGATCGCGCAGGTCTACGCCGAGCCCGATGCGGCCTCCGCCAACACGGCGATCATCGACGACCTCGCCGGTGGTGTTCAGGGGCTGACGCTGCAGATCGCGGCACCGGGGCAATTCGGCCTCCCCTATTCCGGCAATACGATCGAGCACGCGCTCAAGGGTGTCCACCTCGACGTCTGTCCGGTGGCGCTCGATGCCGCGGAATATACGCCGGATGCGGCGGGTGCATTGATCGCCTGCTGGCGGCAAGCGGGGCTCCCCGAAGCACGATGGCACGGCGCTTTCAACTATGATCCCTTGGGCACGCTGGCGACGACGGGAGCGTTGTATCACCCGGTTGACCGGTCGCTCGCTATAGCTGGGCAGTTTCTGGCGAGCCACCGCCATCCCGGCGTCACGGTATTGGCTGCAGACGGACGGCGCTATCACGAGGCTGGCGCCAGCGAAGCCGAAGAACTCGCGGCGTTGCTGTCGACGATGGTTGCCTATCTGCGGGCCGCCGAAAGCCACGGCGTTTCCCCCGCCGATGCCTTGCCGCACATCGCCATTGCAATGTCCGCGGACGCCGATCAGTTCCTGACCATCGCCAAGTTCCGGGCCGGCCGCCGCTTGATCTGGCGCGTCGCCGAGGCGTGTGGGGCAGTTGCCGCCATGCCGAAACTGCGCATGGCCGCCACCACGTCCGAGCGCATGATGGCGCGGCGCGATCCCTGGGTGAACCTGCTGCGCACCACGATGGCGTGCGCGGCGGCGGCCATGGGTGGTGCGGACCGGATCACAGTTCTGCCCTACTGCTGGCCACTCGGCCGCCCCGACGTTTTCGCGCGGCGGACGGCCCGCAATACGCATCATGTGCTGATGGAGGAAAGCGGCCTTGCAAGGGTTGCAGATCCCGGGGGCGGCAGCTTTGCCGTGGAGAAAGTCACGGACGATCTGGCGTTGAAGGCGTGGAGCCTGTTCCAGGAAATCGAGGCCGAGGGCGGCATGGCCCGAGCCTTGGTCAGCGGCTCTCTCGCAAAGAGGATCACCGCGACCGCCTCGGCGCGCGCACGCCTGATCGCCACGGGCCGCATGGAGCTGACGGGAACGTCGGCCTTCCCCCGCCTCGGCGCCGATGGTGTCACGGTCAAACGTCACGCCGAGCCGTTACCGCAGGATCTCAATGGGGTCCGCATCGCGCCGCTGCCGAAATCGCGGCTTGCAGCACCATTCGAGGCCTTGCGCGATCGGGCCGACGCCTATCAGGCCCGCACGGGCGCGGCACCGAAAGTGTTTCTGGCCTCGCTCGGACCTCTGGCGGTACATGCGGCGCGCTCCACGTGGATCGGCAATTTCCTCGCCGCCGGCGGCATCGCATCCGTTGTTTCGGACGGCTACACGAATTCCGCCGATGCGGGGCAGGCCTTTGCCGCCTCGGGCGCGACGGTCGCTTGCCTCTGCTCGTCCGACGCCGTCTATGGCGAACTTGGCGAGGCCACCGCGTCGCTCATCAAAACGGCTGGCGCGAGGCGCGTGTATCTTGCCGGACGACCCAAGGATGAGGCCGCATTGACGGCAGCCGGCGTCGATGCCTTCATTTGCGCGGGCTGTGATGCCATCGAGGTGCTGAGCGCTCTGCAAGCCATTATCGAGACAGGCTGACGAGGCATTGGGCGGGATCGATGTCCGTCGCCAGTGTCTGCCTCCCTCACCCCGCTCGCATCAGCTTGGGCACGTCGCCGGTCAGCCCGGCGGCTTCCGTGACCAGCAAGTCCTTGATGCCGGGCAACCGGTCGACGACGCCGAGGCCGAG
>JANXRM010000402.1 GCA_025353015.1 Hyphomicrobiales bacterium | reverse complement strand
GGCCGCGCGCTCTCGGGATTCGTGGGCTGACGCCTGCGGTCGCGCTGCTTGTTGTCGAAATTTCGGATTCGAACCTCGATTAAGATCTCGGCCGCAAAGCCGCCTACTATGCCAGCATCGGCATCGCCGACTACTGGGTGATCAGCGCGTGCACGCTCGCCACGCGGCTGCATCGTGATCCCCAGGGCGATCAGTTCAAGTCGATGCAGGTTGTTCCATTCGATGCGCCCCTGGTGCCGTTGCATCTGCGAGCCCTCGCCGTGCACCTGGCCGATCTCGGCCTGACGCCAACGGTGGAGTGATTGCATCGCATGGCGTATGCTGAGGCGTTGGCAAGAGCAGCGCAGCGCGGAGAACCCATGTCTTTTCTAAAATCGCTTTTTGGTTTTGGCAGTGGCGGCACCGGCGGAAAGGGCGCTGCCGGCGTCGCCAAGGAAGTCGAGCACGCGGGGTTCCACATCGCAGCCGTCCCCTATGCCGAGCAGGGGCAATATCAGGTCGCGGGCGTGATCTCGAAGCTGGTCGGCGGAGAAAAGAAGGAGCACCGCTTCGTCCGCGCCGACCGCTTCGCAAGCCTCGAAGAAGCCGCCGACTTCGCGCTCCTGAAAGGCCGCCAGATCATCGACCAGCAGGGCGAGCGGATTTTCGGTTGAAAGCCCGCCGTGATAGGATGGCGCCATGAACGAGCACCACCGTCCCCCGAAACGATTGCACACCCAAGAGGATCGGACGGCTGATGCGTCGCGCGGCGAAATTTGTGTTGGGGCTGGCCATCGCGATTGTGATTGGCTGTCATAGCGCGTTGAAGGCTCATGCCTGCGAACTCACGCATAATGTACTGCGGAACCATATCACCCCATGGCTCCAGGATTGCGGCCACCCACTTTGCGGGCAAGCTCGCTCGCCAGATGGAATGCAGCTTCCTGTCAAAGCACTCTGCACTCTCACGACCGTCGATCGGCTCGTTGGGGAAACAATCAGCGGATTGAACTCGGGCTCGATCGTCTTGATCGGCGAGACCCATGACAATGGTGAGCAGCATGCGCTGCGAGCAAAATGGCTTGCAGAAGTCGACATGATGCTGGGTAACTCGAAGGCAAAACCGCCGGCCCTCGTATTCGAACACATCCGCGCCGATCAGCAGCCGGCGCTCGACCAGTTCGCCGAGTTCAGCGCGTCTGCACGCCGCCTCGGGCATTCCGGCGATTTGTTCCGCTTTCTCGATTGGGGCAAATCAGGCTGGCCGGACCAGAAGCTGTTCGAACCGCTCTTCGCCGCAGCAATCCAATTCAAGCTTCCGATACTCCCAGGCGATCCACCGCGGGAAAAAGTCCGCGCCGTCGCCAAGGGTGGCACCGAAGCGCTTACCGCCGACGAACGCAAGCGTTTGCACCTCGACCAGCCGCTCGCGCCGCCCCTCCAGGACGCGCTGCTTACCGAACTCGAAGCGTCACACTGCGGGCTGATGCCGAAAACCGCGTTCGGTAACATGGCTGTCGCCCAGCGCTACCGCGACGCACATCTGGCCGAGGCCCTGGTGAAGGCAGCCGACGCACACGGCAGCGCCGTCCTGTTCGCCGGCAACGGCCACGTCCGCAACGATCGCGGCGTGCCGTATTACCTCCGCCAAATGGCGCCGAACCGCAAAGTCGTCACCGTCATGCTGCTCGAGGTCGAGAACGGCAAAACTGATCCCGAGGCCTACGTCCCGCGCGATCCCGAAGGCAAGCCAGCCGCCGACTACATTATCTTCACCCCGCGCGCTGAACGCAAAGATCCGTGTGCCGACATGCGCGAGCGCTTCGGCAAAAAGAAGTAGAGGCGCCTAGCATGCAAATGTTGCACACGTGGCGCTCGCTTCGCGGGAGGGGGGGCCGGAAGGTACGGAAGATCTTGCGCGCAATGCCCCTGTTTGCGCTTGCTATAGATCTGCAGGAAGCAACAGGAGGTTTCTGATGCCTAACGACAACGACGAATCCATCGCCGCCGCCAAAGATGTGATGCGCCGCCACATCGAGGCGCTCAATTCCCGGAATGAAAGTGCGCTCGTGGCGACATTGCATTTTCCGCACTACAGGCTGACACAGGGGCGGCTGCAAACGTGGGAAACGCCTGATGGCTACTTTGCCGGGTTCCTGGCGCGGACGAACGAGGGTTGGAAGCGCAGCGAATGGATAAGGCTCGACGTCATCACGGCCGGACCAGAAAAGGTCCATCTCGATGTCGAGTTCAATCGCTACGGTGATGGTGATGTTGTGCTTGGAACCTATCGCTCGCTGTGGGTGATTGCGAAACTCAATGAACGCTGGGCTGCACAACTACGGTCGAGCTTCGCCAATTGACGCTCAATCGAGGCCACACGCTGCTATCAAATCAAAGAGGCCAGCCACCCCAGGGGTGACCGGCCTCTCGTGAGATCGGCTTCAAGATGCCGCCCCGTTTCGCGCGCTTGAAGCGCTGCGCGTCCCGGGCTGTCTCAGGCGGAGCGAGGAAGTGTCCTCGGCGCCAAAGAGATCCGCATCGGCTGCATCCTCAGCTTTGCAATCCCACTCGACATCGGACCACCTCCTTTCCGTTGTTGGACGATGCCTGAGGTTGCCATGGGTATTGCAGCTTGGCCAGATGCATCGACGGAGAAACTGCATTGCTCTAATCTGATGTGGTTCGGGGATCACAGCCACAAAAGGGACCAGAACATGCACGTGCTCGTCAGGATCACGCTCGGAGGCATCGCCGGATTGATTTGCTGCATGGTGATGACGGTGGCCGCTTACGCCGATCAGATCGACGGCGAGTGGTGCCGCGAGGGCCGGCATTTCAAGATCGAAGGGCCCAATATCGTTACCTACGGCGGGACCAGCATGACCGGCGACTACAATCGCCATGGCTTTCGCTACGTCGTGCCTGCGCGCGAGTCGGAAGCAGGAACCGAAATCGTCATGACACTGCACGGCGACGACCTGCTCGATCTCGTGCGCACGGTCAAAGGTGCGAAAGATGGCAGCCCGTCCGAAAGCTGGCGCCGATGCCGTGTGACGAGTTGATTTTCAAAGCAGTGTAGCGTTCGATCGTCGTCTGCAACGAGCACAGGCCCCCTATTCGCAATCCGCTCCGCAACGTGAACCGCACTTGAGCCTCCACTGTCAGGGAGTTTCGTATGCCTCTCATTCAATACACGCGCACCGGCAAGGGTACGCCGCCGATTGTCTTTGTGCATGGCTTCGGCTGTGCGCGGAGCGACTGGGATCATCAAGTCGCGCACTTTTCCGGCCAGCATGAAACCGTCGCCGTCGATCTCGGTGGTCACGGCACCTCGCCCGGTGGACCGGAGCATTGCCGGCTCGAGACGCATGGCGCGGATGTGGCCGACCTTCTTGACGATCTCAAGCTACCACCCGCGGTACTGGTCGGCCACAGCATGGGTTGCCGCGTCGTGATGGCCGCCGCAGCAGTGGTGCCGGAGCGCGTGAAGGCGCTGATCCTGGTGGACGGTAGCCGCCTTGGTGACGGCGGTTCGAATGCCCATGAAGGGCGCGCGAAAACCATGGCGGCAATCGGGTATCAAGCTTTCGCCAAGGCCGCGTTCGGACAGATGTTCGGTGCCGACTACGATAAGGTCAAAGCGCAGGCGATCATCGTGCGCGCCATGGAACGGCCGGCTGAAATCGCGGGGCCGCTGTTCGTCGACATTGGGCGTTACGATGCCGGAAACATGGACCGCCTACTGGACGGTGTCCGCGTTCCCATGCTGGCAATCCAGTCGACGCAAACCAAACCGGACGGCAAGCGGTTGCCGCTTTCCCCAGGCGAGTCGACGCCCTACCTCGACATGTTGCGTAGCAAGGTGGGGGGCGTGACCATCGAGATCGTTCCCGGTATCGGGCATTTTCCGCAATTGGAGCGGGCGGCGGAAACGAACACGATCATGGCGGCGTTTCTGAAACGGCTTGGCTGACACACGTTGCCTGGAGCCGGCGGGAGCCGGGGCTATTTCGCGGGAATGATCAATGTCTGCGCAACGACGATTTTCGGCGTCGAAAGGCCGTTGATCTGCATCAACCCGGCCACCGAAACCTGATGCTTACGGGCGATGCTGGCCAGCGTGTCTCCGGCTTGAACCTGAACGCGTAGTCCGGACGCTGCGACCGGTGTGGCGACAAAGGCGTCCGACGCGCGGGCCGTTTTTTTGCGCGGGGGAGCGGCGACAACCGGTGGCGACGGCAATTGCCCGTCGAGATCGGGGGCGACGCCCGTGACGGGATCGCGGCCGCCCCGATACTGGACGCCTTTATAGGGATCGGGAGGCGTGGGGCGCATCGGCTCCTCCTCGTCCTCAGCACGGGCGGCAGTGGAGGCGGATCTGTCGATGCTGCCGGTCAGGCCACGGCTGTTGGCCGCTTGATTGCTGGCGCAACCGCTGGCTGCGCCGGACAGCAGAAGACCAACGATCAGCGTTAGTAACGTTTTCGTGTCCAGCATCATGCCTTGTGCCGTGGCTGTAGTTCGATCGTGTCGATAGCCCAGTTGATCGCCACACTAAAAGACCATCGAGGTAAATGAGCCATGAATAAGACGCTCAGCAGCGCATTCACCTCGCCGGACGCAAGAAATTGTGGCAATCCTACAACAAGCAGTGGGACATTCCGGCATCAGCCCTTGGTGCGTACGTAACTCCCGGGGGCATCCTCGATGACGCCGAACTTGGCACCGGGTTGGCGGGCTTTGACTTTGGCCCCGGACTGCTTCGCCAGCCATTTTGCCCAGTGAGGCCACCACGACCCTGGGGTTTCCTTGGCGCCCTCGACCCATGCGGCCAGTGTTTCAGCCCGATCCTTATTCGTCCAATACTGGTATTTGTCGGGCTTGCCGGCGACTGGGGGTGGATTGACGACGCCGGCTATGTGGCCGGAACCTGAGAGGACATATTCGACCGGCCCCCCGAACAGGCGAGAGCCCTGATAGACGGACGCTGCCGGGGCGATGTGGTCTTCACGGGCAGCCAACTCATAAATCGGCAGCGTCACTTTTTTCAGATCGAGGCGGGTGCCGCCAATCGAAAGGGTCCCCTTGGCCAGCTTATTCTCAAGGTAGAATTCGCGCAGATAGAAGTTGTGGTTGGCAGCGGGCATCCGCGTCGAATCCTGATTCCAGAACAGGAGATCGAACGGGAACGGTTTTTTGCCGAGCAGGTAGTTGTTGACGATGTAAGGCCAGATCAAGTCGCGCGGGCGCAGCATATTGAAGACCGTCGCCATCCGGGAACCGTCGAGGTAGCCCTTTTCGGCCATCATCTCTTCCAGCATCTTCAATTGCGCGTCGTCGATGAAGAGCTGCAGGTCGCCAGCCTTGGTGAAATCGACTTGGGCCGCGAAGAAGGTCGCCGACGCAAAGGGATCGCGGTCTTTCGCGGCATTCTCGGCGAGAGTGGTGGCGAGCAACGTGCCACCGACGCAATAACCGATGACATTCGACTGCTTGACGCCGGTTTCGCGCTGGACAGCCTCGGCAGCCGCCAGAACGCCTTCGTGCATATAGTTTTCGAAGGTTTTATGGGCGAGCCGTTCGTCGGGATTGACCCAGGATATGATGAAAACAGAAAAACCCTGATCGACGACCCACTTGATGAATGACTTCGGCGGCGTCAGATCCAGGATATAGAACTTGTTGATCCAGGGCGG
>JANXRM010000348.1 GCA_025353015.1 Hyphomicrobiales bacterium | reverse complement strand
CTGACGGCCGCTTGATTGCGCGGCTGGATCCAGCCGACCTGATAGGCGCCAAGCAGGGAGACGCCGACGAGGCCAGCAATGACGCTGGCGCGGAAGGCGTTGCTGGCTGGCGGCACGGGGGCGGCGATAGATTGTGGCGAGGCGATGAAGGCTGCGGGGGCCGCGTCTTCCTCCGGGCGGTGCGTGTTAAGCTGCGAGCGGACAAGCTCCCGCGGCTCGCCCGGCAGCAGTTGATCGGCCAAGGGTTGGCTTTGGCGGCGTGTGGTCGAGCGGGTCACCGGTTCCCAATCGCCGAACAGCAACGGGCGCAGCTCCGCAATCGTCTGCGGACGATCCTGCGGGCGGGACAGCAGCGCCCGGTCGATGCCGGCCAGGAAATCCTTGCGCCAATCACCCTCCGTCAGGATGGCGGGCCGCATGCTGTCCTCGATGTAGCGCACGGTCGATTCTGGAGGCGCGGCGCCGGTCACGACGTGATAGAGCGTGGCGCCCAAGGCATAGATATCGGTCCAGGCTCCCTGGGCTTTGCCGTCAGTGGTGTATTGCTCCTGCGGTGAATAGCCGAGCTTGATCAGCCCCGTCATCTGCGAGGACCGCTCGGTCGCAGCCACCCGGCGCGCGGCGCCAAAGTCCAGCAGCACGGGCGTGCCGTCGGGGCGAATGATGATGTTGTCGGGGGCGATGTCGCGATGCAGGAAGCTGGCCTCATGCAAGGCTTCAAGTGCGTCCAGCAGGGGATAGAAGATGCCGTCGACTTCCGCTTGTCCCGGCAGGCGGCCAAGCTCGCGCATCCAGGCCTTCAGGCTGCGCCCGTCCTCGAACTCCATGGCCATGTAGGCGGTGCCGTGCGCCTCGAACACCGAGAGCACGCGCACGATCGAGCGATGCCGGAACTTGGCGAGGGTGCGTGCCTCCTCGACGAAGCTCGCGCGAAGGCGGTCGAACAGATCCCGCTCGTTGTTCGACTTTGGCCGGACGCTCATCGTGGCGTCGCGGAAACCGAGTTCGGAAGGATAGTATTCCTTCAGCGCAATGGTCGTGTTGAGGCCGATGTCGTGCGCGGCATAGGTAATGCCGAAGCCACCGGCTCCGATCACGCGCTCGATCCTGTATTTGCCGTCCAGGACAAGGCCTGCCGGCAGAACTTGGCGAAGATCCATGGCCTTCGGGCTCCCGCGCCGCAAATTTCGAGTGCCACCCGATGTCGGTGGTCACGAACTGCATTGTCGTCTAAAATTGGAAATTGTACAATGTTAACTCACGCGCTCGTGATCGATCCGCGATAATTGTGAACGACGGATAATTAATTAGCAGAGCTGCATGCGACGTTGCTTGTGCAGCAGGGCTTGTACCGCTGAAAACGCCTGGGCATCGTACTACTGTCCACTGCCGCGTATCCACCACGTTTCCAATGCGAGCCCTGATATCGGCGGCTTTTCCGGCCCCTGGAGGTGCGACCAGTGGGCGACCCACTGACCACGGGGGTAATAGAGCGGCACGACATAGTCGCCGTTCATGAGTAACCGGTCGAGGGCGCGCACCGCGGACACGAAGTCTGTCCTTGCCCGGGCCGCCAGTAGCGCTTCGATCGTTGCGTCGATGGCGAGGTCCTTGACGCCCGGATAGTTCAACGACAGCTCGATATCGGCGCTGGCGACGCTCCATCGGTTCATCTGCTCATTGCCAGGGGAGAGCGATGCGAGCCAGGACCATTGCACCATGTCGAAGTCGAAGGTTTTCAGGCGTGCCCACCGCTGCGCGCTATCGACGAGGCGGATCTTGGCGTCGATGCCGAGCCGTTTCAGCGGCGTCAGGTAGGTCTGGAACAGACGCTCCTCGGCCCGCGTCGATGCCATCATCTCGAAGGCAAGAGCCCGCCGTGTCGTTTTGTGCACGAGGCGCCCGCCCTCTGGCACATAGCCCGCGTCGGTCAACAGCGCGTTGGCTGCTTGCATGTTGGCGCGGTTGTTGCCCTGGCCGTCGCTGACCGGCAACGCGAACGTGCCCGCAAGGACATCCGGCTTGATGCGATCTGCATAGGGTTTCAGCAATTCGAGCTCCCGGGCATCGGCCTGATGGCCGAAAGCTGCCAACTCGGAGCGGGCGAAATAGCTTTGTGTTCGCGCATAATGGCCGTGGAAGAGGCTCTTGTTGATCCACTCGAAATCGAGCATCAGGATCAGCGCCCGGCGCACCCGCTGGTCGGCAAAAATCGCGCGGCGCGTGTTGAAGATGAGGCCGGTCATGCCGGCCGGCAGGCTCGTTGGGATTTCGGCGCGCTTGATGCGGCCGTCCGCGACCGCTGGAAAGGCATAGCCTTCGGCCCAGCGGCCGGCGTCGTCCTCAAACCTGAGATCGATGTCGCCGACTTTGAACGCCTCGAACAGCGTCGTCTGATCGCGGAAGTACTCGGTTTTGATCTCAGCGAAATTGTAGCGGCCGCGGTTGATGGGCTTGTCGCGTCCCCACCAGGCCGGGTTCAGCTTGTAGACGATGTTGCGGCCGGGCTCGAGCCGGTCGACCAGATAGGGACCTGAACCAACGGGCTTGACGAAGGTGGAGCGCTCGAAGGTTTCCTCTGATGTCAGGTGCTTCGGCAGTATCGGCATCAACCCCAGCAGCAACGGGGCCTCGCGATTGCCGCTGTCGTCGAAAG
>JANXRM010000339.1 GCA_025353015.1 Hyphomicrobiales bacterium | reverse complement strand
CATGAAGTCGAACGGCGGCGTGACGGGGGGCGGTGCGATCAGGCGCACACCGGTCGAGACGGCGCTTTCGGGACCGGCCGCCGGCGTCGTCGGGGCAGCGTTCGCGGCCCGCTCTGCCGGCATCGATGATCTCATCGGCATCGATATCGGCGGCACATCAGCCGACGTCAGCCTGATCCGCGGCGGCGAGCCAGGCCTGACGACCAGCGGCCGCATCGGCGAATGGCCGATCGGCCTGCCGATGGTCGACATTGTCACGATCGGGGCCGGCGGCGGCTCGATCGCCCGCGTCGACAGCAACGGCGGGCTCCGGGTTGGGCCGGAGAGCGCGGGCGCGGCACCCGGCCCCGTCTGCTATGGCCGCGGCGGCACCGAGCCGACCGTCACGGACGCGCATCTCGTGCTTGGTCATCTCCCGCCGTCACTGCTGGATGGCAGCTTCGCGCTGGATGCCAAGGCCGCGCGACATGCGATCCAGGATCGCATCGCGCGACCGCTCGGGCTCGATGTCTCAGCCGCGGCGCGCGGCATCCTGGCCATCGTCGACAATCACATGGTCGGCGCCATCAGGGTCGTGTCGGTCGAGCGCGGTCACGACCCGCGCGGGCTGACGCTGCTGCCGTTCGGCGGCGCCGGGCCGCTGCATGGCGGACCACTCGCGCGCCTCCTGGGCATGCCGCGCATTCTCATTCCGCCCGCTCCGGGTGTGCTCTCGGCATTGGGCCTGCTGGCGTCGAGCCTGAAGGCCGATTTCTCGCGCACCTCGTTGCAGCGCGCCGGTGAGATCGATCTCGCCCAAGTGACCGACGTCTTCGCTGAACTCGAACACCGGGCGTTGGCCTGGCTCGAGGCGGAAGTCGTGCCGCACGAGGCGCGCCGTCTGACGCGATGGGCCAGCGTGCGTTATCAGAATCAAGGTTTCGAGTTGGACGTGCCTTGGAGCGGGCCCGAGGCGACCGTTGCCGCGTTCCATCGCCTGCACGAGCAGCGGTATACGTTCGCCCAGGAGGATACGCCGGTCGAGATCGTCACCCTTCGCGTCGATGCGCGCGGCGTGTTTCCGCCGCCGCGCCTGCAGGAGTTGCCCAAGAGCGGCCCCGTTGCCGACGCACTGCTGGGCACGCAAACGATCCACTTGGCCGGGGGGCCATCGCCCTGTCCCATCTATTCCAGGTCGAAGCTCGGGCAGGGTGCATGTATCGATGGTCCAGCTATTCTCGTGCAGCTCGATGCCACGACCCTGGTCCTGTCGGGACAGAGCGGAAAGGTCGATCGCGTCGGCAATCTGCTGATAGCGGAAGCATGAGACGCGCTGCCGCCGAGCAGCCCTACGGCCCGCTTGGCTCCGGTCGCAGCCACACGGCCGTGTCGTGGAACCCGACGCCGCCGTTCGGCGGTACCGGGTCGTCGCCGATTAGCGTGTTGATGGCTTTTTTTTCCTCGAAGGCGTCGGCCGGCCAAATGCCCTCGACGATCAGTGTCATCGGTTGCTGGCCTTCATCGACGTGGGCCCTCAGCACGACCGACCCTCTGACATTGCCGATCCGCACGCGCGCGCCAGTTGCAATGCCGAGGCGCTGGGCTTCCGCGGGATGCAGACGCACCTTGGGGCCGCGTTCCCGCGCCACCGAAGTCGGGGTCTCCGAAAATGTCGAATTGAGGAAATGCCGCGCCGGCGGACAGACGAGCTTGTAGGGATGAGCGGCGTTGCTTTGCTCGAAGTCCGGCGACCAGTCGGCAATTCTGGGCATGCGGCTGAAACCCGGCCCGATCTTCTGCCAGTCCGGCTTGAAATGAAACTTTCCATCCGCCTGCGGGAAACCATCCAGGAAGTGGGCCTTCTCGAACGGCAGCGCGCGGTCGATCCAACCAACCTTCGCCACCTCGCGGAGGTTGGGCATGCCCGCCCTCACGAGCGCATCATCCAGCAGCTCGTGGTCGGCCATGCCAACGCTCGCATGCTTGCTCCCAAGCCGCTTCCCGAGCTCCCGAACGAGGAAGCTGTTGGGGCGCGCCTCACCGGGTGGTTCGATCAGCTTCGGCCCGTAGGTCAGGTGGGTATGGCCGAGGCCGTAATAGAGGTCGTCATGTTCGACGAACATTGTGGCGGGCAGCAGAATGTCGGCAAACCGGGCCGTCGGCGTCATGAACTGTTCTTGCACGACGAGGAAGAGATCGTCGCGCCCAAGTCCACGCAGCACCTTCGCCGTGTCGGGCGCGACCGTCGCCGAGTTGGCGTTCTGCATCAGCATACCTTCGACGGCAGGTCCGCCTTTCAGCGCATCGGGCTCGCTTGAGAGCACCGCACCGATACGCGATTGATCGAGGATACGGACCGAAGGGTCGAGCACGTCGAGGCCATGCAGCAGCGTCGTATTGATCCCCCACAGGCTTTTGTCGTAGGTGAGGAAAAACGCGCCGCCACCTTTTTCCTGCCAAGCGCCGGTCATGGCCGGCAGGCAGGAGACCGCGTGCATCGCGGCCGAGCCGTTGCGCGTACGCGTGAAACCAAAACCGAGGCGGATGAAACTCTTTCGCGTTCGGCCATAGAGGCGCGCAAAGGCCACGATGTCGGCGACGGCGAGGCCCGTGATTTCACTCGCCCATTCGGGTGTGCGCGAAAGAATATGCCGCTCGGTCTCCGCGTCGAAATCGGTCAGTCGTGCGAGATAGGCGCGATCGACCATACCTTCGGTCAGCAGCACATGCATGACGGCGAGCGCCAGCGCCCCATCGGTGCCAGGTTTCAGGACCAGCGCCAGATCAGCCTGCTCAATGGTGGGCGTGCGATAGACATCGATTACGACGAACTTGGCGCCGCGCGCCTTGCGTGCCCGCGTGACGTGCGTCATCACGTTGACCTGGGTCGAAACCGGATTGCCGCCCCACATGACGATGAGATCGGCATCCTCCATCTCGCGCGGATCGGGTCCGGTCATGCGGCCAACGCCGGCCAGCCAGCCCGATTCTGCCGGTGTCACGCAGATCGTCGTCTGCTGGCGCGAATAGCGCATCGCATGGCGCAGCCGGTCGAGGCCGTACCGCTGCAGGATGCCCATATTGCCGCCGGAGTGATAGGGCCAGATTGCTTGCGAACCCGACCGTTGCGCTATCCTAGTGAAACGCTCAGCGATTTCATCGAGTGCTGCTTCCCAGGTTATCGGCGCGAACTGGCCAGACCCTTTTGAACCGGTGCGGCGCATTGGGCGCAGCAACCGGTCGGGATGCTCGATCCGTTCGGCATAGCGCGCAACCTTCGCGCAGACGACGCCGAGCGTGTAACTGTTGTCGCGCGCACCTGATATCCGGCCGATACGTCCATCCGGCAAAATCGGCACCTCGAGCGAACAGGCGCTCGGGCAGTCGTGCGGACAGGCAGACTTTGCAATGTGCGACACTTGCTGCTGCATGAGATCCTCCCAGTCAATTAGCACACGCCGGTCGTCATCGCGGCTTGCTCTGTCTACCACATGGCCGACGCGATGGCGTGTGCGGGCTTTTTCTTACGGCCGGGGGGCGACGACCTGATGATTGTGGCCTCGTGTGAGGGTGGCCGGAATTCCGCCCCGTCACGATTGTTTTCGCTTGGCCATGCTACGTTCCAGGGTCTTCGCGACCAGGGGCTGCAAGGCATCCTGCGGGAATGGATAGACCGAGCTGACGTTGATTTCACAGAGCACGAACGTATCGGCTCCGCCAGCGTCCTTCGGCCCGTACAGCAAGTCGGCGTCCCAGAGGACAGGCAGCTGGGACCGATCGAGCCCCAGCAGATCGCACATCGCTGCGATCCATTCCTGCTCGAGCTTCTCCTTGAGGCGTTGGAAATCTGGGCGGGTCGGCGGGAAGTAATTCCTGGGTCCAGGTTGCGGCGTCTCGCCCGGCAACGCGCCCGACGGCGCCGGATAAAGCGCATTGACGAGTTGCTCGCCGAACCCCGCAACCTTGTCCCCAACGACGTAGCAGCGCACCATCCCCTCGGGTAGGCGCGATTGATACGGCTGATCGATCATGCCGCCGCCTGAAGCGAAGTAAGGCCGGCAGCGCGAGACGAATGCATTCAAGGTCATCGTCTCTGCGACGCTGCCGCGCTTGGCATGTCGGACGCGCACTTTGGTCCCCTGCGAAACCATGGCATCCTGCGAAACAGTGGCTTGCTGTGTGCCAGACGCCTCTGCCAGATCGACCTGCCAGATGCCGTCACCGCTCTGGCCGCGCAACTGCTTCAGCACCCTCGGGCCCGCCGATGCCAAGGTTCCGGGAAGCTCTGCTAGCATTGCATCCACGGTTAGATAGTACCTGATATTGCAGCCCCAGCTCATGCTGCGCGTGCGATACAGAACTTCCTTGGTACCCATCCGGTCGATCACATCGGGATTGGCGCTCACCTGCACACCTGTCGATGCGACGTCCCGCAGCATTGCGTTCAGGATGCTTCTGTCGCGTCCAGCCTCGTTTGGATTGAACCAGACCAGCACACTGGCAACGCCCAGAAGCCGATCTTGGACGTCGTCGACGAGTTGATCGGCAAAAGGTGCCCCCACGACGTCGGCGCCAGCGGCGCGGAAGGCAGCCGCGATGTCTGCAAATCGCGATTGCTCCAACTTGGTTGCAAACAATTGTTGCGCATCTGCAGGAAAGAGGATTGCCAAACGGCGTTGTTCAGTCGTCATATTCAAAGGCCTCCAAACGTCGAGCTGCGTCGAACTAGGCCGTCTGGAGATAACGTGAGCGTCGGATCAGTCCGAATTGAGCTGGTCCGAAATGGTCTCCAGGTCTGCCTGCGCGATAGCGCACGGAACTTGGGCCTGGGCCTCACGGGGCGTCCGCACGACCCCATGACGCTTGTTTACCCGTGTCTATCGCCGGCGACAAGTCTGGCTCGCGCCCACGAACCGCCACACGCCGCGCAAGCTGCACCAATCGTTGCCGGTGGTTGCGATGATCCGACACCTTCCATCGCGTCGGTACTAAACGGGACGGTGATCGCGGCGTGACCGGTTACAGCGCTGACGAGGCGGATCAATGGGTGGTTGCTCGGTGTGTCCGGTGGCAGCCCCTCGCGTGGTTCCGTGAGGGCCGGTCCTGCACGCATCGCCAAGGCTTGTACGGCCGCGACCACTTCGATCGGATTGATGTTGGCGCTGTAGCGAAACTTGATGCGGACGGTCGCGGTCGGCACGGATCGTCCTGCCAGCCGGTGGCGGGCACCGTGTCCATGTGGTCCGACATAGCGAGGCCTCCGCCCATCGGCCCTTTGTGGGCGACAAGCACGCGTTTCAGCACGCCGGCAGGATCCGTGTAGTCCAGCCGCTCGATCTCGAATTGCGAAAGCACCGCCTCGATTTTGTCGGCCACGGCGACGTTCGAGACGAAGCTGCGGCTGTCCGTAGCAATCAGCGATGCGGCGAGCTTGATGGGGTCGAACATTGGTCTGTCTCCACGAATGAACGGCCGGGAGTACCAATGATATGCCCGTCTGGTCAGCCGGGGGTTCCATGCTAAAAATCTACCGCGATTCGTTCTGAGGGCGCATGCGCTGCAGGAATCCCCCTTCGGATCGCCGGCGACCTCGTTCGCCTTTATTTGAGCGTTTCAATCGGTGCCATGGGCCACTGTTGCTGTGGCGACTGCCGTCTCTGTTAGAGTTTTGCGAAATGGCGAGCAGAGCGTTCCATAGCCGGCGAACAGGCCACTTGGAGACATAGAGATATGAAAGCCCTCACCGTCGGCGGTGCGATGATCGATACGATTGCCGTGATAGCGGACGAACGCATCGAGCGCATGACGATGCGTAACGCCGAGACCTCGTTTCTGTTGTTGGAGGAAGGGCGCAAAAACGAGGCGGACGACATCTCGACGCACTGCGGCGGCGGCGCGGTAAACGCGGCCGTGGCGATGGCACGGCTTGGCCACGACGTTGCTGCGCTGATCAAACTTGGCCAGGATGCTCGCGCCGAGACGATCCTCTCGCGACTGGCCGAGGAGGGCGTCTCCACGCGGTTTGCGCTGCGTGATGGCCGCGCACCGACCGGCGCCTCCGTCCTCGTCTCCGCTCACGACCGAAATGCAGCAATCTTTACGTTTCGTGGCGCCAATACATTGTTGGAGCCAAAGGATCTAAAGACGGACGCGTTTGCTGTCGACGTTGTTTATGTGTCGACGCTCTCCAACGAATCCGCCGACTGCTTCCCAATGATCATCGACCGAGCAAAAGCATGTGGCGCGCTCGTGGCGACCAACCCGGGCATCCGCCAGCTGTCCGCCCGGCAAAGCGCGTTTCGCGAGACAATCGCTAAAATAGACATTCTTATTGTCAATCGCCACGAGGCCGGTGCGCTCGTGCCTTGGCTCGTCGCGCAGGCAGGCGAGGGTGGCCGCGCACTCGAGCATCGGCCTGACGAGACGTTGCCCGATCTGGCGCGACGTGGTCTCGTTGCCGGTGGTTTCGAATTATCGCTAGCCGGGTTTTTCGACGGCTTGCGCACGACAGGTCCGAGATGGGTCGTCGTGACAGACGGCCGGAACGGAGCCTATATCGGTACGCCGACAGGCATCATTTATTGTCCTGCGCCGACTTTGACGGTTGCCGGTACCGCCGGGGCCGGCGATGCATTCGGTGCGACATTTGCGGCTTCGATTGCCGAAACTGCGTCAGCGGAGGCGGCGGCCCTCGCTGCCACAGCCAATGCTGCGTCTGTTATCGGGCATCTCGACACGCAATCAGGGCTGCTCCGCAAGACGGACCTGGAAAAAAGCGCCGCCACGCTGCGCCACAAGGTGAAGCTCTTGCACTGGCCGATATAGTTTCGGCGATCGGAATGAGCCGATATCGGCGAACACATTCCTAGCGCATCGCATTGTGACCACGTGCGGCTGACCCAAGCCACCGACAGCACTTTAGTGTTACCACCAAGCGAGCCGACGCCAGAAAAATCGTCGATTGTCGATCATGCCTGAGGGCGCGCTGTGGCAAGCCGACTGGACGTCCAGCACCCCATCTGCGCCGGCAATATCGGGTATCCAAATGTCGGACGATCGCTGCTCAGGATTGCGGCCGAGCATGCCATATTGCCGGCTGTGATGGGGCCCAGTGCACCGGTCGACGTTGACGGCGGCGGCCCGCCGCCGCATGGTGCCGAGCCAGAAAAAAATGGGAGGAAGAAGCAGCATGCGTCGACGCACGTTTCTGAAGCTCACCGGCGGTGCCGGCGCGGGTCTTTCGGCCTTTCCGGCCGTGCTCCGAGCGCAAGCTTCATGGCCGAACAAGCCCGTGAAAGTGATCGTTCCTTTCGGTGCTGGCGGCGGAACCGATAGTCTCGCCCGGTTCTGGGCCGAGAAACTTAGCCAAGCCTTCGGCCAGCCATTCGTGGTCGAGAACCGGGGCGGCGGCTCGGGCATCATCGGCTCGGAAGCCGTGGCGAAGTCTCCGCCCGACGGCTACACGCTGCTGCTGTCATCGAATTCGCCAACCGTCAACCTGCCTCTGCTTCGCAAGTTGCCCTACGATCCGGCTTCACTGCGGCCTATCGTGCGCGTCGGCGATGCCGCGACCGGCTTTTGCGTGCATCCGAGCACCGGCCTGAAGTCGGTCAAGGATCTTATCGACTATGCAAAGGCCAATCCAGACAAACTGGCTTGCTGCTCAGCAGGCGTAGCCACCAGCAGCCATATGCGCATGGAAATGCTGGCATTGCGCACCGGCGTGAAGTTCCTGCACATACCCTATCGCGGCGGTGCCGACGCCTTGAACGATCTCCTGGCCGGCACGGTTCAGTTCATGAACGACCCGACCTGCAATCCATCCGCCAAGGCCGGTAAGTTGAACATGCTGTGCATCAATCACAGCGCTCGCAGCCCCGATTTCCCAGATGCGCCGACCCTGACCCAAGCCGGATATCCGAACTCCGACGTGCCGTTGTGGTTTGCCATCTGGACACACACCGACATGCCACAGCCGATCGTCGATGCCCTCCACGCTAAAGTGACCGAGCTCTCTAAGGCACCCGACGCGTCGGCCCGCCTGCTGCTCAGCGGCATGCTCCCGGTCACTTCGACTCAAACAGAGTTGTTGGCGTTCCGAGAGGCGGAAATAAAAGCGACAGGGGACCTCATCAAATCGGCCAACATCAAGCTTGAGTAGTGGCGCGTCAGTCTACCTTTCTACAAGTAATGGCGGTGCTGAAGCGCGGTGAGTCGCGACGCTGAATGGGCGAAAGCGCCGCCAATCACACTTTCACTCCGAGAATTATGTCACTCCGAGACCTATCGACAAAAAACTTGACCTGGACCGAGGTTGCTGGGCAGAGAAGCGGGCGGGCTATTGAGGATGGGCCAATGGTGTTGCACGTCAGGTGTCCGGTCTCGACGCTGTCGGTAATGGTGGCCGCTCTCCTCGCCATGGTGGGGCCGGCTCAAGCGCAGTCGACATGGTCGGGGAATACCCCTGTCTTTGACAGCGAGCTCAAACAGAAGACGGAGCAAGCCGAGGTCGAGCGTGCCGAGCGGCGCAAATCGTACGGCCCCGCGGTCTATCCGAAGTTCATGCAGGGCGGCGATCGACCTGATATCAAGCCGGCCACGCCACCGATTGTGTATTTCGACCAGCGCGAGGAGCCTGGTTCGATCATTGTCGACACGCAGAACCGCAAGCTCTACTACGTGCTGCCCGATAAGAAGGCTTTTGAATACCCGATCTCGGTCGGCCGAGACGGATTCACCTGGTCCGGCACGGAGCGCATCAGCCGTATAGCCGAGTGGCCTTCGTGGACGCCACCGCCTGAAATGCACAAGCGTGTTACCGGCCTACCGATCACGGTGACGGGTGGTCTAAAGAATCCGCAAGGCGCGCGCGCGCTCTTTCTTGGCAACACGATCTACCGAATTCACGGCACCAATAATGACCGCACGGTCGGCCGGGCCAACTCGTCTGGCTGTTTCCGGTTGATGAACGAGCACGTCGTGCATCTGGCCACCATCGCAAAGGTCGGGACAAAGGTGAAGGTCTTGCCGTCCTACAATGGTGGGGTCAGCCAGAGTGCGCCGTTGTCGTCGCTGTTCGGATTGGGTTTCGGTGCCGAACCGCCCAAACAGGTCGCCAAAGCGAAGCCGTTGGGGAAGAGGGCTGCTGCTACGCCAGCGGCGGCCGCAGTCCCTCAGGCTGCGAAGAAGGTCGCTGAATAGGCGCAGGGAATGCGGCTGCGACACGCGAAATGACGACCCTGGTCCAGTCCGCCCCTGACCAGATGCATTGCAAATCAAGGATATTGCATGGTCCGCGTCCCTGTCTTGAAATCCCCCGACGAACTGACTGGCGAGGCTCGCCGCATAGCGGAAAAAATCGTCGATACGCGTAAATCTCTGGAAGGCCCCTTCTCGGTCTGGATGCATGCGCCAGAGTGGGCCGCGCGTGTGGCCCATTTGGGAACTCTGGTGCGCTGGGAGGGAACGCTGGACTTGCGGGTTCGCACGCTCGCGGCACTGGTCGCCGGGCGTCACTTCCAAGCCCAGTATGTGTGGGGCATACAAGGTGTGATCGGCGCTGAGCGGAACATTCACCGGTCGACGATCGACGCCATCCGGGACGGTCATTCCGATGGAATTCCGCCCGACGATCTGGAGATCATCAACTTCACTCGGCAACTGCTGCGCAAGAACCGCATCGATGAACTGCTGGCGCAGGCTGTCATGGCGCGGCTCGGCGCCGACCAGTATGTGCAGTTGACGACCTGCATCGGTTACTACGCGATGCTGGCGATGACGGTGAACGGGGTCGAACTGCCACCGGACCCGAAACACGAAGCCTTGAAGATCTGACAGAGGACCACTTGAACCCAACGTGCGGCGCCCTGTATCGACATCACGAAAGGTGTCGTATCGCCTCTCTTAGTGCCGGCGTCTTGACGCGGTCGTTCTGCATGTCGACATTGCTGCGCCCAAAACTGTCAATCAGCGCCCGAACGTGACCCCAGGGTCATTCAATTCATCCGGCTTATTGCGCCAACCACTGGAGGCTGCGACTGAACTCACCCGGCCGCCTCTACATCGACAGCCACGCTCATGGACTGGTCGCCGCCGCCGAGTAAAACGCCGCTAATCGGGCTGATGTCGTCGTAATCGCGGCCGTACGCCAAGGTGATGTGCTCGCCTTTCGGGATGATGCCGTTTGTCGGATCGAAATCGACCCAACCTTGCGCGCCCGACCAAACCGACAGCCAGGCGTGGGAGGCATCGGCGCCCTTGAGTTTTGCTTGCCCGGGCGGCGGGCGGGTCATCAGGTAGCCGCTGACGTAGCGAGCGGGAATGCCAAGGGCGCGATGTGCGGCAATCGCCAGATGCGCAAAGTCCTGGCACACGCCGCGCCGCGTTTCCAGGACGCGGGCCACCGGCGTTGAGATGTCTGTTGCCTTCGGATCGAATGTGAATTCCTCGAAGATCCGACGCGTGAGATGCATCGCGCCCTCGAGGACTGGTCGTCCCGGTTTGAACGAGGCTTGCGAAAAGCGCCCGATTTCATAAACGACGGGCGCGTGCCGCGATCGGCACACGAATTGACGTACACCGACGTCGATATGGCCTCCGGCTTGTCGAGACGATGCCGCCACGTTCTCCCACGATGGGCTCCGTGAGATATCCGGCGGCGATGCAGCTTTGGTCTCGATTGTGCTGCGGGCATGAACGATGAATTCGGTGTGCTCATCCTCGATCCGCAGCAGTGTGGCCGTATTCCCGAACGAATCCACTATCTCCGCGCTGGAGACGGGGGCTGGTTCGATCAGCAGGCTGTGGCGAATGACGGTCTGTCCGCCCGAATCGCGCGGTTTCAAATGGATGAGATGATGCGACTGCGCAACGGGCGCGCGGTACTGGTAGCTCGTGCGGTGGCTGACTTCGAACTTCATGTCTCTTGCCGCGAGCGTGCCCGCACCCACCGAGGCTCTTTCTCGATGACACTGAAATAGCGCCGTGTAATGGCATCCGACAACAAGGGAACCCGACTGATCTGCGCCTCGAGCAGCGCGGTCAACGCGGGGCGGCGCCCAACGCTGTCGGTTTCGGCCAATCGCACGACGTCGGCGAGCCGTACCTCGTTCAGCATGGCGAGTGCGGTGCGCTGCACCTCGGTTCGCCCGCCGCCATTGCCCGTTTGCGGCAGGGCATCGATATGCCCGGAAAGCGCAGCCAGCTGGAAACCGAGGCTCCTCGGGTTCGCTTCGTCGACGACAAGGAGATCCAGCACCGGTGCCGCCAGCGGATTGAGCCGGTAGCGCGAGCGGTAGGTGATGAAGCTGTCGGCGAGTTCCAGCACGAACAGAAGCCGCCGGCTGTCATCGCCGTCCGCGTCACCCTCCCGCAGCGTCGTCGACAGGAGATGGCTGAGATTGAGCGCGCGCGACATGCGGCGGCCCATATCGAGGAATGACCAGCCAAAATTGCGTGTCATGTTCTCGTGCGTGAGGCCGTTGAAGGCCGCGATCGCGTGCAGGCCAGCGTCGATGACATCGAGCGAATCCGCAATCGTTCCAGCAGTCGTGCGCGTCTGCCAGCGTCGCCCGACATAGAACGCATTGAGCGTGCGCCAGGCTTCGATCGAGAGCCGGTCGCGCGTGAGACCGGCGACCCGGTGCACGTGTCCGAGCGTCTGCACAAGCCCGCCAGCGCGGCCCGGCTCCGTCATGAGGACATGAGCAAGCTGGGCGATGATGTGCGGCTCGTCCAGACCTGCGGGCACCGCTACAGGCGGCGCTCCATCGCGCTCGACCAGGTTCGCCAACACGTCCCGCGCAAGGAGGATATTCTGTCGCGGACCGCTGTCCTCCTCGATCCGGCTGAGGCAGGCGCGCAAGACGCGAAACGTCCAGTCAGCGTGTTCCGTGTAGCGGCCGAGCCAGAACAGATTGTCGGCGGCACGGCTTGGCAATTCGCGCGGGCTGCGCTGGATGTTGGCGGCTTCGAGTGTTGGCCGCCAGAGGCTCTTGAAGACAGGTTGCGCGGCGTCGCTCAGCACCCAGACGTCGCGCGAGGCGCCATCCGGCGCCGTCAGCGCCATCGACATGCCGGGGTCGACAGTCATGGCGAGACCGCCCGGCATGACTGCAAAACCGCCTGGCACCGCCGTTGCGAAAACCCTAATGGCGTAGGGCTTCGGCTCGAGCCCTTGTGCGCCATAGGATGGCGTGGTCCCCAGTGCGGTTTTTTCCTCGGCGACCAGCGCGGCGCCGTCGATTTCGATTTCCGCGATCAGCGCCGAACGTTCCTGCGGCGTCAGTTTCGCGGGATCACGCGCTGGTGCCGCCCGGCCCGGCCGCGCCGTCTGTTCAAAGGCCCGCCGGATGAAATAACGGTCAAGGTTCTGGATGACGGTGCTGCGGACGGCAGCGTCGCCCAGCCACCATTTGGTGACATCCCAAATGGCGAGCTCCTCACCGAGCAATTGCTTGCACAGCTCCGGCAGATAACTGCCGAGCCCGCGGTTCTCGGCGATCGCGGTGCCAAGCGCGTTGACGACGAGATTGGGCTGCCGGCGGACCGCCTGGACGAGGCCGACGGGACCGAGGAACCCGCCGGGATCGAGTTCGAGCGCATCGCACGAGGCGCCAGCGACCGAGCGCACGAGGAGGTCGATCGGTTGGAGACCATCGAGTGTCTTGAGGTAGACGCGGCCATTTTCGGCTCTGAGATCCGCGCCTTCGACGAGCAGGAAGCCGAGATAGCGCGCGAGATAGGCGTGGCTGAAGAAATCGTTGTGATGCGGCCCGGGCGTGAGCAACGCGATGGCGGGATCGGGCCGACCGATGCGCAGCGCCAGTGCATCCTGCATCTGTTGGAAGAAGGGCGCCAGGCGGACGGCCTTGCTGGCGCCGAACATGTCACCGGAGACATGGGTCAGCACCCCGCGATTGGCCAGCGCATAGCCGATGCCGGCCGGCGTCTCGACATGCGTGTCGACAATCCGCCAGTTGCCGTCGGAGCCGCGCGCCAGGTCGGTCGCGAAGAACTGGATGCGTCCCGCGCCTGACGCAATATTCTGGCAGGCGCGCAGATAGGCCGGATCGGTGAAGATCAGTTCAGGCGGGATGAGCCCACGCCGCAAGGTGTCCTGTGGACCATAGATGTCGCCAAGCATCGCCTCGAGCAGCCGTGCACGCTGGATGACGGCGGCCTCGATCTGCGCCCATGTGTTCGATGAAAACACGATCGGGACAAGATCGAGACGCCAGGGCTGCAGATTGCGCGATGGATCGGCAAACAGGTCGTGTGCAATGCCGGTCTCGCGCACCCGGTCATTGATGCGCTCCATACGATCGAGGCGTTGCTGATGCGAGAGGGCGTCGAGTCCCGCCAGCACGGGCTGCCAATGCGGTGCGATTGTCCCGTCGGCACCCATCAACTCGTCGAAAGTACCCGCAGTCCGGTAGGCGGCGGCGATCGACGTTGACGTTGATTTCGGTGCGGCCACTGCCATGCTTGTGTTGACCTGCTGGTTGCTCCTCGCCGTCGCGTCTAAAGTGCCGTGATTCACAACGGCCGGGCTAGTGGCCGGAGCAGACCTATACCAGTTGAACACCCGTCTCCACCAGCCAGCTGTGGCAGATCGGTCACGGTCGAGGCGGCTCATCCAGCCCGCCGCAAATCCAGCGTTAGCGGGAAGTCTGGATGCACGCCAGTCTTGCCGATGCTGCTCGGGCCCGGTGTATGCCCCATCGCCTCGAACCGGGCGAGCCTGCGGCCTTCCGCTTCGAAGGCGTTGACCGGAAACACCTCGAGTCCCCGGCCGCCAGGATGCGCCACATGGTAACGGCAGCCACCAACCGAGCGTCCTGACCAAGTATCAATAACGTCGAACGTCAGCGGGACGTGCGGCTTGATCGTCGGGTGCAGAATAGAGGCGGGCGCCCATGCCCGGAAACGAACGCCCGCAACCGCCTCGCCAAAAGTGCCCGTGCCGGAAAGCGGCAATGCGAAGCTGTTGCAGGTGACCGCGTAACGGTCACCGGCCCTGCCGGAGACACGAACCTCGACACGCTCGAGGGAGGAGTCGACGTAGCGGGCGGTGCCGCCGACGGCACCGTCCTCGCCGAGCACGTGCCAGGGTTCCAGCGCCTGCCGGATTTCGACGGTGACCCCCGCATGCTCGATCTTGCCGCAAACCGGAAAGCGGAACTCGTAATGTGGCTCGAACCAATCGAGCTTGATGGGAAAGCCCGCGGCCGCGAGATCATCGATGACGGCGCGGAAATCCGCCCACACGAATTGCGGCAACATAAACCGGTCGTGGAGCGCCGTGCCCCAACGGATCAACGGACGCCGGTAGGGCTGCTCCCAGAACCACGCGATCAGCGCGCGCACCAGCAATTGCTGGGCAAGGTTCATGCGCGCATTGGGCGGCATCTCAAAGCCGCGAAACTCTACCAGGCCAAGCCGGCCGGTGGGGCCGTCGGGGGAAAACAGCTTGTCGATGCAGATTTCGGAGCGATGGGTGTTGCCGGTGACATCGACCAGTAGATTGCGGAACAGGCGGTCGACCAGCCAGGGCGAGGGCGCCTCGGCCGCGCCGGGCAGCGGCACCTGGGCGATGGCGATTTCGAGTTCGTAAAGGCTGTCGTGCCGGGCTTCGTCGAAACGCGGCGCCTGGCTAGTGGGGCCGATAAAGAGCCCGGAAAACAGGTAAGACAGGGATGGATGATGCTGCCAGTGCAGCACCAGGCTTTTCAGCAGGTCAGGCCGGCGGAGGAACGGGCTATCGGCGGG
>JANXRM010000324.1 GCA_025353015.1 Hyphomicrobiales bacterium | reverse complement strand
GCACATGCCGCAACCGGCCCAGGGCCAGTCGTCACCCTATCAACAGTCATCGCCGCAACCCTACCCGTCACATCAACCGCAACAGCCAGTCCAGCAAACACCGATGCAACAGCATCCGCCGGCATCGGCCGGATCGGGCCCCGGCGAGAACTGGCGCCTGGGAGAATTGCTGGCGCGCGCGTCTCGCGACGAGCCCGCTGCCCCGCGTGACGCTTCGCTCAACATCGCCCATATGGCCCGCGCGCTCGATGCGACGACGGCCTCAGCCATCTGGTCCCGGTTCCGTGCCGGACAACGCGGCGTGATGGTGCGCAGCATTTATACGACAGAGGGCCGGGCCGCGTTCGACGAGGTCCAGAAGCGCTACAAGGCCGAAGCCCCGTTCCGCCAGACCGTCGACGGCTACATGCACGATTTCGAGCAGTTGCTGCGCGACGCCGACCACCGCGATCCGGCCGGCCGCACGGCGCAGACGTACATCGTGTCCGATTCCGGCCGCGTCTATCTGTTCCTCGCCCATGCCAGCGGGCGCCTCTCCTGAGCGGACCCTCCGATGCCGCTTGCGCAGGTCTCGACATTGGCTGAGACGTTCCCAGTTGCCGGCACCTTTACGATCTCCCGCGGCTCACGAACGACGGCGACTGTCGTGGTCGCCACCGTCAGCGACGGACGCCACCAGGGACGTGGCGAGTGCGTGCCCTATCCGCGCTACGGCGAAACGGTGGAGAGCGTGCGTGCTGCCATCCAGTCGACGCGCGGTGTGAGCGATCGGCAGGCGTTACAGACTCTGCTGCCGGCGGGCGCGGCCCGCAACGCGCTCGATTGCGCCTTCTGGGATCTCGAGGCCAAGCGAACTGGGATCTCTGTTGCGACGCTCGCCAGCGTCAGCCTTGCCACCGCTCCGCAGCTGACCTGCTATACGCTGAGCCTCGCGTCACCCCAGGTCATGGCGGACGCGGCCAAAGCGGCTTCCGACAAGCCGCTCCTGAAACTGAAACTTGGGGGATCAGGCGATGCCGAACGCTTGCGCGCCGTCCGCCAAGCCCGGCCCGACGCACGGTTGGTCGCCGACGCCAATGAAGCCTGGACGCTGGCCGACCTCACGCCTCTGCTGGCAGTTGCCGCTGAAACCCGCATCGAGCTGATCGAGCAGCCCTTGCCCGCGGGTGAGGACGAGGCCCTGCGGGGCACGCCACATCTTGTGCCGCTCTGTGCCGACGAAAGTGCCCACACGTCAGCCGATCTCGCGCGGCTTGCAGGCCTCTACGACGCCGTCAATATCAAGCTCGACAAGGCTGGTGGCTTAACCGAAGCACTTGCCATGGCGCGCGCTGCCAAAGCACAGCACTTTCGCATCATGGTCGGTTGCATGCTGTCGACGTCGCTCGCCATGGCACCCGCACTGCTGCTGAGTGGCTATGCCGATTGGCTGGATCTAGATGGACCGCTGCTGCTGGCCACCGACCGTGAGCCGCGCATCATCTATGACGCCGGACACATCCGGCCCGCTTCGCCAGATCTCTGGGGCTGAGACGTCTCACGTGCCGGCTGGCTCACGCCGCGGCCCGCCTAGACTTTGGTCGGCGCTTTCGATGTGCGCTGCAGGGCCAGTGCCACGATCAGCCCCAGCACAGAAAGTGCCGCCATTGCCAGATACCCTCGACCGCCGAACTCGGGATAAAGCCGGCCGGCCACAAGCGTTGCCAATCCCATCGCAATGCCTGAGGTGACGCTGGCGTGCAGCGCCTGCGCGGTTCCTGCCTGCGCCGGGGCAACGGTGGCCGCGATGAAATGCACAGCTCCCAGGTGCGTCGCCCCGAACGTCAAACCGTGCAGCGCCTGCAGCATGACCAGCACCGCCAGTGGCGGATCGAACGCCATCAGTGTCCAGCGCAGGACCGCCGCCGCGGCCCCCGCGAGGAGCAGTCCGCCGGCGCCGATCGCGCGCACGACTGGTCCCGAAGTGGCAAACAGCACAATCTCGGCGATGACGCCAATGGCCCACAAACCACTGATCGTGAAGGTCGAGAGCCCCTGTTGTCGCCAGAGCAGGACACCAAACGTGTAGAACAAGGCGTGCGCGGCCTGGATAGCGCCAGCCGCCATCAGGAAACAGGCGAATGGCCATGATTTCAGCAGCGCCGCGATATCGCTTGGCCTGACCCGACGCTCCGGCGCAGCCGCCGAACCCGTCGCCGATGTGGCCATCGTCGCCGTCTCAACCGCGGTTTCGGTCTCGGTCGCTGGCATGCAATGCGCGGCCAAAGAGACCAGCACGGCCGCAACCAACAGCATCCCCAGCGTCGCGACGATACCGAAACCGTCGACACCCCACCCCGCAACATAGCCCGCGGCAATGAAGCTCAGCGATCCCCAGAGCCGCATCCGGCCATAGTCGTGCCCGTCGCGGCGCACGCCCGCCATCGCGATAGTCTCTGTCAACGGCATGATCGTCGTCGACGAAACAGCCAACAGCAGTGTCAACAGGAGCACCGGCCAAAATCCATAGGCCCAATGCGTGGCGATGAGCACGCCAACCGCACTCCATGCCAGAACGATCAGCACCACCCGGTGTGCCGCGTACCGATCAGCGGCATAGCAAATGACCGGCGTCAGGGCGACGCGCAGAAACAAAGGGGCCGCCGTGATCCAGCCGATCTCCAAGGCCGTCAGACCGCGCCAATCCAGCCAGACCGGCAAATAGGTGACTTTGATGCCGGATAGGAAAAAGGTCGCCGCATAAAAGAGTGCCAGCCGCTCGGCAAAGCCGAACCACGGCCGTCGAGGTTCAGCCACGCCGCATCTCCCAGTACCAGCCGTCGCACGAATCGACAGCACACCCATTTTTCCCTGCACGAATATCACCCGAATCGCGTATTCATCCACAGACATTTGATACGGGGGACGACGACCATGCACAGCCCGGAGCTCGAGCCACGGCTCGACGCCGAGCAGGAATATGGCGCGATCGAAGCGGCATTGCTGGAAACAGCCCGCGGGCGCTGGTTTCTTGCAGAACATAGTCGCCGCTCGCGCCGGCTCGAGTCCATAAAGCTCGAAGGGGCGCTCGATCTTTTTAAATCGTCGCTGCGCAGCCCCCCAGCGCTTCTCGGTCGCCTGAAGACCGAACTCGCCAGCGTCCAAGATATGTTGCAAGCAACCCGCGCTGAATTGCTCGCCAAGGAACTTCCCCCGTCACTGACCACAACCGACAGTCGGGATATGCCCCGGACGCCCGTCGCGGGCCTTCTAAAGGCGGCTGAAGATCTTCACGAACTGGTATGGTCCCTGCACGCCCGCGAGATAGACCCTGATGTGTGTGAGCAGATCGCGCGCCAAACGGCGGCAATCTTTGCGTTGACCGCACGCCAAGCGCAGGACTCGCAGCGTGCCGTGAAGTTGGCAGGTGCACTCGATGCAGTAGCTCAGCGCATTTCAGGTGCCTTGGAGACGATTGCGCACGAGGCCGCGCCGGCAAAGCATCCAGGTGTGATTGTGTAGGCTGAAAATCAGATAAGCGCCGACCATGGTCACGTTAACTCTGGACCATGGTCTGCGGGCAATGCTGGCTTAATTTGGCCTCTGCCGTTGCCACAGGCCGGCAAATTAAGTTGCATGCTCAAAATAATTTGGGCAATTCCCGGACAAATCCCAGCGATTTAAGCGCTAGCTGCCGCCAAAGTGGCTCAACCCGTGATCACGGGTTTTTTGTACGTCGACAATCCAATTGCCGTCACCGTCACCGAAATTGTTCTGATTTTTTTGATGTGCAAGCGCATGGCGCCCTCCGCTCAGCTCTCAGGCACGGAGCACGCGCGATACAACACCTTCTCTCCAGTCCATTTGATTGAACTACGCGATTCGCGGCCATATCCGTATGGCATCGAGAGACATTTCTGGTCTTCTTTGACGGGCACTCTGGCCGGCGTTGCAACAATGGAACAACCGGCCGCCTCACGCCGGGACATGACG
>JANXRM010000320.1 GCA_025353015.1 Hyphomicrobiales bacterium | reverse complement strand
GCCGCCGATCGCGGTGTGGCGATCCGCGATGAACTTCCCGGTTTCCTCATGGGGCATGAAGCCGAGATCGCCGAGGCCATACAAAGGCAGATGCGCGAAGGCGTCGTAGATCATCAGGTGATCGACGTCCTTGTGCTTGATGCCGGCCTCGTCGAAGGCTTTCTTGCCGGACACCTTGAACGCCTTGGACGATGTGAAATCCGCCATCTGCGAGATCATCGGGCCTTCGACGCTCTCGCCGGTGCCCAGGATATAGACGGGCTTTTGCGGGAAATCCTTCGCCCGCTCGGCCGAGGTCAGGATCAGCGCGCCGCCGCCATCGGTCACGAGGCAACACATCAGAATGCGGAAGGGCCACGCGATCATGCGGCTCTTGAGGACGTCGGCGACCGTGATCGGCTCCTTGAACGTGGCGCGCGGGTTCTTCGCCGCCCATTCGCGCTGCACGACCGAGACCATCGCCACCTGCTCTTCGGTGATGCCGTAGGTTTTCATGTAGCGCAGCACGGGGATCGTGAACATGGTCGGCGGACCCATGACGCCGAACGGCGCTTCGAACTGGCCGGCGAGACTGTCGGGATAGGGCGGGCGCGGGGTCGGGCCGACGCGGGACTTGCCGCTTTCGCCGTGCGTAATGAGGACCGTCTTGCACAGGCCCTCGTTGATGGCGGCCGCCGCATGCCGCACGTGCAGCATGAACGAGCAGCCGCCGACCGCCGTGCCATCGGCATAGGTCGGCGTGATGCCGAGATACTGCGCCAAGGCTTGCGGCGTTTCGCCGGCCGTGGCGATGCCGTCGATGTCGGAGGGCTTGAGGCCGCAGTCCTTCATGGCGTTGAGGGCGGCGTCGGCATGCAGCTGGATTTGGCTCATGCCGGGAATGACGCCGAGCTCTGTCGTTTCGGCGGCGCCGACCACGGCGACTGATTTCTGTTTCATGGGGGCGCCTCTACTTTCCGGCCGGCTTGAAGAAGGGCAGCGAGATGGTGTCGCTCTGCTTTTCGAACGTGACCTCGAGGTCCATGTCCAGCTTCAGCGCCTCCGGCGTCTGCGGACAGCCTGAAATGTTGGTCATCATGCGCGGGCCTTCGGCCAGCTCGACCACGGCGATGGCATAGGGCGGATCGAAGCCCGGCGCCGGACGATGGTGGATGACGTAGGAATGCAGCTTGGCTTTGCCCGAGGCCTTTTTCACCGCCACGTTGCGCGAGGCGCACTTCGGGCAGAAGGGCCGCGGCGGGAAGTAGGTATGTTTGCAATCGCTGCAGCTTTGCAGGCGCAGCTCACCAGCCTTGGCGCCCTCCCAGAAATGCTGGGTCTCCGGCGTCGGTTTGGGTAGCGGTCGTTTTCCTTCGGCCATGGGCGTCGCCTCCGTCTGGTGGTGGTTGCGAAGCATTGTGGCGCGATATCGGCCCAGGATGCAAATTGGCAGATGCAATTTGACAACTGCCGAGCCAGGTGTCTGGCTTTAGCCTAAAATCTGGTTCGGACGCACGAGGGTCTCAGGCTCAGGTGCCACGCTGAAGCCAGGCACCAGCAACGCGCCATTGAGAGAGGAATGCCCATGCGCTTTTTCATGTTTCAGGATCAATCGGGTCGTGTCGGCGCAGGCCGCTTGATCGGCGACAAGATCCATGGCCTGCGCGGCGTGACATCGCTGCAGGATCTGCTCGGCGACGACGGGGAGAAACTCGCGCGGGCGGGCGAGTCCGCCGAAAACGACCCAGCACAGGTGCTGCCGCTTGCCCAAGCCAAGCTGCTGCCGCCGATCCCGCGGCCACCGTCGATCCGTGATTTCTATGCCTTCGAGCAGCATGTGAAAGCCGGCCGCAAAAGCCGCGGGTTGGAGATGGTGCCGGAGTGGTACGAGATCCCGGTGTTCTACTTCACCAATCCGAATGCGCTGTCAGGCGATGGCGACCGGATCGCCGTGCCGCCTGGCTGTCTGCGCCTCGATTTCGAGGTGGAGATCGCAGCCGTCGTCGGCCGAGCCTGCTCGAACCTGAAGGTCTCCGAGGCCGGCTCCCATATCATCGGCTACACGATCCTGAACGACTGGAGCGCCCGCGACCTGCAACGCAAGGA
>JANXRM010000418.1 GCA_025353015.1 Hyphomicrobiales bacterium | reverse complement strand
CCTACCTTGAAATAGCCGCACGTTGCCTACAGTGAGGCCCCATCGCGAGCCTCGTCATCAACCGGCCGCACGCGGACCGGTCCTAACTAAGGAGTACTCTTATGGCTGATCTCGAAATCATTGGCGTGCCGTTTTCGAACTACGTCCGCTCGCTGCGCATGCTCTGCGAGGAAAAGGGCGTTGCCTATAAACTCACACCCTCGCGCCCGCACACGCCTGAGGTGACGGCCATTCACCCGGCCGGACAGATCCCGGTCATGCGGCACGGCGATGTGGCGTTGTTCGAGACGAAAGCCATCGCCAGCTACATCGACAAAGTGTTTCCGGGCACCAAGTTCATCCCTGAGGACGCGGTGGGCATGGCGCATGTGGAGCAGTGGGTGTCCTACGGCAACGCCAAGGTCGACAAGTGGATCATGCGCGAATTCGTGGTGCCGCAGGCGTTTGCCGACAAGGTCAAAGGTCCTGACATGACGAAGGTCAACGCGGCGGTGCCCGAGATCGAGAAGTGCTGCACAGTGCTCGATGCCGCCATCGCCAAGACAGGGCATCTCGCCGGCAAAAACCTGTCCTTCGCCGACATGCTGGTATTGCCGATGATAGTGACGGCGCAAGCATTCCCGCTTGGTAAGGAGATCGTGCCAAAGCACAAGGCGCTGATGGCCTGGGCGGAAAAGCTGACCGGCCGCGCCTCCTGGACCAAAACCGCGCCGCCGCCGCGGGCGTGACAGGCCCCGACGTTTCAGGCCGGCGGGGGAAAAGCACTCCCGCCTGATGTTGCCGTTTGGCAATTTCTGCCATCCGACAAAAACACAACATCAATTGCTGTCATGGTCGGGCTTGTCCCGACGACCCATAGTCCCGCGAACTGCACACTGGCGTTTGACTGCACGTTTTCAGCGCATCACAACTTTCGGAGATTGCGGCGCGATGGGTTCGCGGGACAAGCCCGAGAATGACACTGATAGATACATGAGAGTAAGCCGCGCTCACCCCGTCTTCGGCCCGGCCCATGCCGTCAGCACGCGCTTGAGTGGATCGGTGTTTGACGGCATTCCCTCCAAGTTGGCGGCCAGACGCCGGTAGCTTTCCGCTGCGGCCTTGTGATAGCCGCCGTGGCAGTGCATCTCCTCAAGGCCAACCGCCAGATCCTCCATTTCGATCGCCCAGCGCATCGCTTTGTCGTCAAGATCCGGCGCGGAACTGCGCACGCACTGCAGCAATCCCGGCCGCGCGCCATCGATCTCGCCGACCACCCGGTCGAGCAGGCCCACCTGCTGCGCCGCAGCCAACACGTTGGCGAGAAGCGCCGTTGCGCCCTTGTTGGCCGCGGCAAACAGCACCTTCATCTCGGTCGCCTGAGTCAAACCGTCACCCAGCCTGATCACCGGCATATGGTCACTCCGCAAAGCCGTCAGCACCTCCGACGCCGGACCCGACACGTAAAGCCGTGTTTTCATGCGGCCCCCGGGCGGCGGGCCGATGATGCCCCCATCAGAATAGGTCGCGCCGGCAGCCGCCACGCGCGCGCCGATCCGCGCCGAACGCGACGGCGTGATCGAGTTGCAATCGACATAATGCAGCGGCCGGTTGGACGTCCGGCCTTTGAGGCTCGTCACCACGGCGTCCGCCAGCGGTTCCGCCTGATCAGACGGCACGATTGACAGGAACGTATCGGCCGCCTGCACCACCGCACCGATGTCGGCGAGGACACGCACACCGGCTTTTTCCGCCCGCGCCTTGGTTCGCGCCGAGCGGCCTTCGAGCGCTGTGACCACGTCGAAGCCGGAAGCTTTCAGATCCGCCGCAATGCCTGAACCCATCGCACCGAGCCCCAACACCCCGACGACACGCGGAACAGTTGGCATTGGCTGCGTTTGGCTTGACGTCATGGTGTGGCACCCCCACTTAAAGCAAGAAGGCAATACGTTAGCTGGCGGCGTCCGGCCTGCAAAGCGCTCGTCGAGCGATGGCGTGACGCCGCGCGCGAATTTCGGGTTGACTTACATCAAGTCGAATTGCCGGCATCAGCGCGATGCTGCATTGAATTTTGGCATTACATCCAAGGCATTGCAAACAACAGGAGAGCACCATGCGTGTTCGCGAATTCATGACCCGAGGCGTTGTCACTGTCCGTCCAGAAACTGCCGTGCATGCAATTGCGGCGCTGATGGTCGAGAAGCGCATCAGCGGCATGCCTGTCGTCGACGACGGCGGCCGGTTGATCGGCATCGTCAGCCAGGGTGACCTCTTACATCGCGCCGAAGTTGGCACCGAACGCCAGCATAAATGGTGGCTTCGGGTGTTCGGCGACCCGAATACTTTGGCGCGCGAGTTCAGCAAGGCGCACGGCCTGAAAGCGCAAGACGTCATGTCGCAAAAAGTGGTTGCGATCGGGCCAGATGCGGAGTTCCGGGAGGCGGCCGATTTGATGGACAAACACGGTCTCAAGCGGCTTCCCGTGCTCGAAGATGGGCGATTGATCGGGATCTTCACACGCTATGATCTGGTCCGAGCGTTGACTCAAAAAACGATCGCGAAATCCACGCGTCGCGTTGGCGACGATGCCCTTTACAAGGCTCTGAACGAGCGCATCCACAAGCAGAGCTGGTTGAACGGCAATTTGATCAATGTTGCAGTCGACGATGGCGTCGTTCAATTCACAGGTTTCGTCCATTCGACCGATCAACGCCATGCCTTGCGCGTACTCGCCGAGGCGACCGACGGGGTCCTCCGCGTCGAAGATCGGTTGAGGCTCAGCATGCCAGCGCAGGGCATTTGATCGATCGGCGGACCGCGCAGCGATAAGCTTGCGTGTCGGCCGCCATCCATCTTGAAGGCTGACCAGGCGCCTTGCCTGCAGGGCGCGATCCGCACAGTTCGCCTCACAAGCATGCCGCAAAAACCCGGCCGCAATGGCCCGGGTTGCCGGATCGCGACGGATAGCGCTATCCTTTTGGGCAATGGGAACGTGCCGGAGCCGGGAGAGCTAGAATGATCACCGATAAAGACGTTGCCGCCTACCAGCGCGACGGCGTCATCGTCGTTCCTGATGTCTTGAGCCAGGACGTGCTGTCCGACATGCGTTCGGTCGTCGCCGAGTTCGTGGCCAAATCGTCGGCAACGCTGGAGCACACCGACGTCTACGACCTGGAGCCCGGCCACACGGCCCAAAGCCCGCGCGTGCGCCGCATCAAGGCGCCGCACAAAGTGCATCCGCTGTTCGACGACATCGTGCGCAGTCCGGCCGTGCTCGGAATTCTGCAGAAACTGCTCGGCCCGGGCCTCCGGCTTTATGGCTCCAAGCTCAACATGAAATCTGCCCAGTACGGCTCGCCGGTGGAATGGCATCAGGATTGGGCCTTTTACCCGCACACCAACGATGACATTCTTGCCATCGGCGTGCTGCTGGATGATACCGATCTCACGAACGGCCCGATGCTGGTGACGCCCGGCACGCATACCGGCACGGTCTGGGATCACCATGGCGACGATGGGCGCTTCGCGGGCCTCATCGATCCCGATCTGATCAAGCCTGAGATCGCGCGCGCCGTTCCCTGCATGGGCCGCGCCGGCAGCATGTCGTTCCACCACGTCCGCGCACTGCACGGCTCGGCGCTGAACACCTCCAATCGCTCGCGCAACCTGCTGCTCTATGAAGTTGCGGCGAGCGATGCCTGGCCGCTGATGGGGGTCAAGGATTTCGCGGAGTTCGATACGCGGCTCTTGGCAGGCGGCTCGGTCGTGGCGCCGCGCATGACCGCCGTTCCCGTGCGCTTGCCGTTGCCGCCCGCCAGCCGCCAGGGCTCAATCTACGAAACGCAATCGGCGGCCAAGAAATCCTATTTCACCCGCGCCGCGTGAGGGGAGATTGAATGCGCCAGGCGTAGGTCGGGTCGAGCGTCATCATCGCGGCGCGATGCTCCGCATCGGCGCGCAGCCATGCTCCACATGGACGCACTTGCGAGACCCGACGTTGTTGGCCTTTGCGCCCGCAGTGTCGGGTCTCGTACCTCGACCCGACCTACGGCCCAAGCGCGTTGTGACCGGTCGCCGGCGTCAAAGTTACCAGCCGGCCTGTAAGCCGGGTTCTGTCTGGAGGTTTCCCTCCGCGACGGCCATTCGTCTGGGGCGCCTGTTGCCGGGCGCCTCGAGCAACCAACCCGGGCGGCAGCCTGGATGAGACCTGTCTGCCCGCGGTTTCCCACAGGCAGCCGCGCCGCCCCTATTTGGTCTTGCTCCCGGTGGGGTTTGCCCTGCCAGCGCCGTTACCGGAACTGCGGTGCGCTCTTACCGCACCGTTTCACCCTTACCTGAGCCTTGGCCGGTACCCCAGCCAAGACCCGTCGGCGGTTTCATTTCTGTGGCACTATCCCTGAGGTCGCCCTCGGCGGCCGTTAGCCGCCACCGTTCATCCATGGAGCCCGGACTTTCCTCCACCGGTGCGCGATTGCCAAAATGTAGGCGCACCGGCAGCGGCCGTCCGGCCGGCTGGTGCGGCACATAAGGGGGAGGCCAGCGCCGCCGTCAAGGGATAGGTTTGCGGGGCGCATTCACGCCAGCCCCTAGAGTGTGCTAGGAGTTCGCCGAACACCATAAACGGTCACCACTGCCGGACACCCAATCAAGCGACGGGAGCAACGCGAACCCATGGCCAACGAAAAGACAGTAGCGACCACGCCGAGCCATGCCGGCGCGCATGTGCACGGGCCCGATTGCGGCCACGACCATAGCCATGACCATAGCCACGCTCATGATCACGGCCACGTCCATGGACCCAATTGCAATCACGATCACCACGGCCATCATCACCAGGCCCATCACCAGGCCCATAACCATGCAACGACGCCCGTCCGCTCGGTGAAGATCGGCCGCAACGACGTCTGCCCCTGCGGCAGTGGCCGCAAATACAAGAAATGCTGCCTCGCCCAAGCGCACGGTTGATCGCATGATCGCAACGCAAATCCATCAGGAACCGACATTATGGCCGATCAGCCTGTAGCCGCCGAAGGACAGCAGATCCACGTCCGCATTCTCGGGCAATACGTCAAGGATCTCTCGTTCGAAAGTCCGAACATCACCAAGATGCTGTCGGGCGCGCCCGAGAACCCCAATCTCAATCTCGAGTTGAACGTGGTGCCGACACTGGTGCGCCCGGACCTGCATGAAGTTGCGTTGACGTTCAAGGCTGAGGCGACCAGCAAAGCCGGTACGATCTATGACCTCGAGATGGTCTATGCCGGCCTGTTTGAAATCAAGAACGCGCCGGCTGAAGCGCTGGAGCCGATGCTGAACATCAACTCGGCGGCGCTACTGTTTCCGTTCTTGCGCCGGATCGTCGCGGATTTGACGCGCGAAGGCGGGTTTCCACCGTTGCTGCTCGATCCCGTCGATTTCGCATCGCTCTACATGAAAAAGCGTGAGGCTACGGCGACCATGCCACGGTCGAAAATGAGCTGAATGTCGACCGGCCCGCGTCGTTGTCCGCAGGCCGCTCTCTCACGCGGGACCTGTATTCACACGGGCTTGGCGAGGCAGCTTTTCAGATCCGACGCCAGCGCCCGGAGCAGCGTGACATAGTGCTCCGGACCGGCCGGGATGGCGGCCCCCAGCGGATCGAGCGTGCCGCGCCGCGCCACCGTGCCTTCGATGATCGTATCGATGATCTTCGGCGTGAATTGCGGTTCGGCGAACACGCACGCGGCGTTCAGCGTCGCAATTTTTTGGCGCAACTCGGTCAGACGCCGGGCACTTGGCGGGACGTCCGGGCTTAGCGTCACCGAGCCCGCAGGCGTCAAACCATAGCGGCGTTCCAGGTACTGATAGGCATCGTGGAAAACGATGTAGGGCCGGCCGTTGAGCGGCTGCAGCGTGGCGGCAAGTTCCCGGTCGAGTTGATCGAGACGCTCCCCCAAGGTTTTGGCGTTGGTTCGAAACACAGCTGCATGTTCGGGGGCAGCATCAGCCAGCACCTCCGCGATCGCCGTGGCCAGAATGCGGGCGTTGGCGGGATCGAGCCAAATATGGCCGTCCATCGCCTGGGCGGCAGAGGGGAGCGGCCGGTGATGTTGGTGCGCCTGGGCGCTCTTGGATGCTTTGAGGTCAGGTTTATGGCCATCATCATCCGCCTCGAACGTGGCGCCGGTTCTGAGCGGGTGCAGCGTCAGCCCGGGCGTATATTCCAGCGTCACCACGCGAACGGTTTTCGGCAGCGAGGCCACGATTCGGATCGTGAACGGCTCAAGGCCCTCGGCAACACGCAGGAAAACAGTGGCCTCACTCAAGACCTTGGCATCGGAGGGCTTCAGCGTGAATGTATGCGGCGATCCCGCGCCGTCGATAAGCACGCGAGGCACCCCAACCCCTTGCATGATGGCAGCGGCCAGCGCATGGATGGGCTTGATCGTCGCCACCACCCGCAACTCGGCTGCCTGCGCGAAGCTGCGTTGGCCAAACATGGGGCCAGCAATAAGGGCTAAACCGACGGTGAATATGGTCTGCAATCGCAACATGATGCAACAAACTCCTGGCACGAGCAGCAGGCGATAGATCGAGGTTGGTTGATGTTATAACATACCTTTCCTGGCTGTCGCCTGGAGGGCACGAAATTTTTACCGAGGAAAAGAGGCGCAATGCCGCACACGACCAAGCTGCTCTTCATCGCCGGTTCGGCGCGCGAAGCCTCGCTGAACAAGCGGCTCGCCCGGCTCGGCGCCGATGTCGCCAAAGCCAACGGACTTGCCGCGACCTTCGCCGATCTCGGCGACTATCCGCTGCCGATCTACGACGGTGATTTCGAGGCCAAGAGTGGCATGCCAGACAACGCGAAGAAGCTGAAAGCGTTGTTGCTGGTGCACCATGGGGTCTTCATTGCAGCGCCCGAATACAATGCGTCGCTGGCGCCGCTATTGAAGAACGCGCTTGATTGGGTCAGCCGCACTCGCGACGAGGGCGAGCCGCCGCTCCACATCTACAAGTCTCGCGTGTTCGCGATCGGCTCGGCGTCGCCCGGCGCCTTTGGCGGCATGCGCGGGCTCATTGCGTTGCGCCAGACCCTGGAGATGGGCCTTGGCGCTTTGGTACTCCCCGACCAAATCGTGGTGCCGCGCGCGGCCGACGCCTTCGATGACCAGGGACACCTGAAAGACAAAGGACTGATGGAAATGTACAAGGGGCTGATCCAGCGGCTTGCACACGCCGCAACGGTCCTGCGCGGCTGACGGTAGGGAAACGTTCCTTTCCAATCGCGACAATGTATTGATCTTGCGCCAGTCGATCTGCACGGCTCGCCCGAAATTTATCACCTCGAACGGATCCACCACGATTGTCCGACACGCGGGAGCAAAACGTGAAGGCTGACCTCGATCCGAAATCCCGCCTGTTCGTGGCGCTCGACGTGCCCAATGTCGAGCAAGCGCGTGCGCTCGTCGAAGCCATCGGCGACGCCGCCAAGTGCTACAAAGTCGGTCTAGAGTTGCTGTTCGGCGGCGGTATCAGTTTTGCGCAAGGCCTGAAGGCGGCCGGCAAGGACGTCTTCCTGGATATGAAACTCCTTGATATCCCAAACACGGTCCAAATGGCGGCGGCGAACATCGCCGGCCTCGGTTTTGACTATCTGACCGTACACGGTCACGATCGAAAAACGCTGGACGCGGCGGTCAAGGGGCGCGGCAATGCCAAGCTCAAACTGCTGGCCGTGACCGTTCTGACGAGCCTCGATACATCGGATCTTCGCGAGCAAGGCATCGCCACGATAGAACCCGCTGAACTCGTCGTTCACCGCGCGAAGCTGGCGAAGGCCGCCGGCTTCGACGGCGTCATCGCGTCGGGCCAGGAAGCCGCTTTGGTGCGCAAGGCGGTCGGGCCTGGCTTTCTCATCGTAACGCCGGGCATTCGCTTGGCCGAAGGGCCGGACCAGGATCAGGCGCGCGTCATGACGCCCGGCAAAGCCATTGTCGCCGGCGCCTCGCACCTCGTTGTCGGCCGGCCGATCACACAAGCCACCGATCCCGCCGCCGTCGCCCGTCATTTCGTCGAAGACATCGCCAAATTCGCCTGAAGAAAATCGCCTGAAACCTGCCACCCAAAGGAGCACGCCATGCCCAAAGGCTATTGGATCGCCCATGTCGATGTGACGGACCCGGAAGGCTACAAGGAATACGTCGCTCTCAACGCCAAGGCCTTCGCGAAATACAACGCCAAGTTCCTGGTGCGTGGCGGCAAGTTCACGAAAAAGCACGGCGAGGCCCGCGCCCGTCACGTCGTCATCGAGTTCGACAGCTATGAGAAGGCTCTGGCCTGCTACGAGAGCCCCGAATATCGCGCCGCCGAGATCGTCCGAAACAAGCACTCGAAAGGCGACGTCATCGTCATCGAGGGCTACGAGGGTTGAGCAGATTTCCGCTCACACCTGCGCCAACCCGCGCACGACAAACCGGTTGAGACGTTCCGCGAACTTGGCGGGCTCTGATGGTAACTCGCCGTCAAGCAGCCGGGCCTGATCGAGCAGCAGCCGCGCGATGTCGTCGACCTCGTCCTTGCGACCCGCCGCGAAGCTCGCGCCTGCGGCTTTGAGGATCGCATGGCTCGCATTGATTTCCAGCACCGGCTTCACGCCGGCGCCGTCCTGCCGCTTCTGCAACAGCCGGTCGAGGGCGAGGTCGGGCCCGGCTCCCGGCGCCACGAGACACACGGCCGACGTCACAAGGCGCTTCGAGACGCGCACATCGGCAACGGCCGCGCCGAGCGCGGTCTTGATGGCCGCGACCAACGCCGACGTATCACCGCCGTCATCGGGCGCCTTGTCGGTTTCGAGCAGCGGAACTGCCGACAGATCGACCTCGCCTTGCGAGAGCGAGCGCAGCTTCTGGCCGTCGAACGACAACGACAGCGACGACCAGAAGCTATCGACCGGGTCGGCGAACAGCAGCACTTCGATGCCGCGAGCGGCGGCCGCTTCCAATTGCGGGCTAGCCTTCAAGCGATCGAGATTGTCACCGTTGAGATAGTAGATTTCGGTCTGGCCGGGCCGCAATGCCGCCACGTAGTCGGCCAACGAACGCCAGCCGTTATGGGCGGTCGTGCGGAAACGCGAAAGCTTCAACAATTGGTCGCGGCGCTCGAAATCCTCGTAGATGCCTTCCTTGACGACGGTGCCGAACGTCTCCCAGATTGTCGCGAACTTCTCCGGCTCCTTCTCCGCGTGCGTTTCGAGTTCCGAGATCACACGGCCCGTCACGGCCTTGCGGATGAGGCCCACCAACGGGTTGTTCTGCAACATCTCGCGCGAGATGTTGAGCGGCACGTCCTCGCTGTCGACAACGCCGCGCACAAAGCGCAGGTAGCCGGGCAAGAGATCGGCATCGTCGGTGATGAAAACGCGGCGCACGTAGAGTTTCACACGCCCCTTGCGCTCGGTGTCGAAAAGATCGAACGGCCGCGTCGAGGGCACGAACAGCAGCACCGCGTAGGACTGCCGTCCCTCGGCGCGATAATGCAGCGTCAAGGCCGGCTCGTCGAACTGGCCGGCGACCGTGTTGTAGACTTCCTTGTATTCCTCAGGTTTCACCTCGGACTTCGAGCGTTGCCACAAGGCGCTTGCTGAGTTGATCTGGCGCAGCTTGTCGGCGTCAGCCTTGGCCTCGGCATCAGCCAATTCCACCGGAAACAGAATATGGTCGGAGTACGTTCGCACGATGCGCTCGATCGTGTGATTATCGAGAAAACTCTCGGCGTCCGCATTGAGATGCAGGGTCACGGCTGTCCCGCGCGGCAGGGCGACGGCCAGGTCATCGGGCGCCGCACCAATCGTGAAGCCGTTGGCACCGTCCGACGACCACAGATGCGCCTGGGTCTCGCCCGCCCGGCGGCTCACCACGTCGATGCGGTCGGCGACCATGAACGCGGAATAAAAGCCGACGCCGAACTGTCCTATCAGGCCCGCGGACTTGTCCCCCGCTGGCTTATCTTTCTCCGTCGCCAGCTTGTCGAGAAACGCGCGCGTGCCGGACCGCGCGATGGTGCCGAGATTGTCGATCAGCTCCGCCTCAGTCATACCGATGCCGTTGTCGGCGATCGTGAGTGTGCGTTTCGACTTGTCGGCTGATAGGCGGATTGCCAGCCTGGGCTCGGCTTCGAGCAGCTCCGGCTTGGCGATAGCTTCGTAACGCAGCTTGTCGCAAGCGTCGGAGGCGTTCGAGATCAACTCCCGCAGGAATATCTCCTTGTCCGTGTAAACGGAGTGCACCATGAGGTGCAGCAGGCGGGAGACTTCGGCCTGGAATGTGTGTGTGGCCGTTTTGGCCGTGGATTCGGTTGACATCGGCAAGCATTCCTCGAACAACGCCCAGACGCTACCGGGACGGCACCACGTCTGGGTTCTCTCAAGACGACCCGGAATTATTCCCGAAACGTCCTCAGAATCAAGTCTCGATTCGACACTCTACAACCGCGCCACGCGGCCAGCTTTCAGGATCTCATGACCATCACGTTTCTCTCGTCGGGCCCAGGCAGCCCCGACAGCCCCCTCGGCGACACCCCCGATGCTACACTTTTGTTGGCCCATGGTGCTGGCGCGGCTATGGACAGCGCTTTCATGAACCAGATGGCGGAGCTACTGGCGGCGCGCCGCATTCGTATCATCCGCTTCGAGTTTCCATACATGGTATCCCGCCGCGAGACCGGCAAGCGGCGCCCGGCGCCCAAGGCCGAGCTGCTGATGGACGCTTATCGCGCCGCCGTTTTCGAGGGATTTGCCGGCGTCACGGGTAAGCGGGCGATCGGCGGCAAGTCGATGGGCGGCCGGGTCGCCAGCCTCGTTGCCGACGAACTGCACGAAGCCGGCGACATCTACGGCCTCGTGTGTCTGGGCTATCCATTCCATCCGCCGGGAACGCCGGAACAGTTGCGTACCAAGCACCTCGAAAACATGCGCTGTCCCGCGTTGATCGTGCAGGGCGAACGCGACCCCTTCGGCTCCAGGCCCGAGGTGGAAAGCTATCAGCTGTCGAAGTCCATCGCGGTCACCTGGATGGATGACGGCGACCATGATTTCGGCCCGCGCGGTGCCTCCGGCTTCACGCGCAAGTCCAATCTGGCCGCCGCCGCCGACCGGGTCGCGAACTTCTTGCGCAACTTGTAATATTTAAGCCTTCGCACCGGCCGGCATGGCCGAACCATCGGGAATGCGGCTTGGCAGCAGCGTCACCGCCAGGAAAATCACGGCCGCCGCCCCCGCTAGCACGCGAAACAGCGTGTCGAAGCCGAACCGGCCGTGGATAAGCGCGATCAACGGCAACGCTGCCGCCAGGACCGAGAACGACACCACGTAGCGAACGCCGTAGATGGTGGCGCGCAGCTCGGATTTCGCCATCTTTCCGATCATAAAGTCGTTGATCGGGATCTGTCCGAAGGCGCCAAGCATGAAGCCAAGCGCAATAGCCAGTGCCCACCAATCCTGCAAGCCGGGCATCGCCAGGAAGAACACGACCTGGATCGCGGACACCGCCATGAACACCAGCCGCGGCCCGTACTTGTCGAGCATGGAGCCGACGACGAGTTGCGCCAACGACGCGATGGCGAACACGACGAACGCCAGCTGCCCGATCAAGGTTGCAGAGCCAGCGATGCCGCCAAGCCGTTCGTCGAAAACTTTCGGCAGCGCAAAGGTCGTGGATTGGAAGACGAGGCTCGACACGGCCGTCGTGAAAAACACGATGGCGCTGAGACGGAACAACGCCGATCGCTCGGCGGCCGTCATGCCGGCGGAAGGATTGGACGTGGCGGACGCTGCCTTCGGCTTGTTGGCGGCGGCTGCGATCTCGTCACGCACGAACACCCAGTAGGCCAAGCCGATCGCCACGGACACCGCGCCGGGCACGAAAAAGGCCGCGCGCCAGCCGCCGTGGTCGATGAACCAGCCGGTGATCAACGCCGCTGCGCCGACGCCGAGATTGCCCCAAACGCCATTGATGCCGATGGCCATGCCGGTGCCGGACGCCTTGGCGCTATCGACCACCATGGCAAGGCCAACAGGATGATAGATTGCCGCCAGAATTCCGACGACGAACAGCAGTGCGCCGATCTGCAGTGGCGACTGCGCAAAGCCGGTGGCAATGGCCGCCAAGCCGATGCCGATGAAGAACACCACCATCATGCCATGCCGGCTCCATTTGTCGGCAAGGCGGCCGGCCGGCAGCGAGAACAGGCCAAAGGCGATGAAGCCTGGCGTCGCGTAGGGCACGAGTTCGGAATAGGAGAGGCCCCATTCTTTTTTCAGCGCCAACGCCGCAACGGTCGCGAAGACCAGGGTGAACAGATGATCGAGAAAATGCCCGACATTGAGAAACAAGAAGTTCAGGCGGTCTCGCGTCGAAGGCGTTGCCATGAAAATGTCCCTTGTCCGTTTGAACGTTTTGCGCGGAAACGCGGGTCGCCCCAGCCTCAACGGTGCTTGTTCACCCAGTCCATCATGATGCGGTTGAAAATATCGGGACGCTCCACGTTCGGGAAATGCCGCGTGGCCGGTATCTCCTCGTAGCGCCCACCGGGGATTAGTTCGGCAATCTTCTTGTTGCCAGACGGCGGCGTGCCCTGATCATCGCTGCCACAGACCACCAGCGCCGGCACCTTGATTGACGGCAGCTTCGGAACGAAGTCGAAGTTCATGATCGCGCCCGCGCAACCGATATACCCTTGCGGTGTCGTACCGGCGATCGTGGCGTGAATCTCTTTCCATCGGCCCGGCTGCTTCGGCTTGAAGGCGTCGGTAAACCACCGCTCCATGGTGCCGTCGGCGAGCGGCGCCAACGACTTGGCCTTGGCGACCATCTCGACGCGCGGGCCCCAGGCTTCCTTGGCGCCGGGCGGCGATTGCGGTGCGGTGTCACAAAGCAGTGTCGAGATCAGCCGGTTGCCATGCGCAATGGCAAAGGCTTGGCCCAGCATGCCGCCGATGGAGAGGCCGATATATTGAACTTTTTTGATACCGAGAAAATCCAGCGCCAGCGCCACGTCGTCGGCCAGCGCTGCCATCGTATAGTCACCGGGCACTGGATCACTGCCGCCGTGGCCGCGCATGTCGAGGCGCAGCACGCGGAAGCCGGCCGCCAGCAGCGGCACCATCTGCTCCGCCCACATGCCGCCGTCTGACGCCAGCGAATGTGTGAAGCAAACCACTTGGCCATTCGCGGGACCGGTTAGATCGTAGTAGATTTTGCGGCCGGGAAGGTTGATCAGCATGGTGCAACTCCAGAGCGTAGTGGGATCGATTGTAAGCCGAGTGTAGCGCCGCAATCGGCCGGCCGCTACATAAGTCGCCAAGATCTGTCACAGCCGCAATCAATAGGTCCAGAAGGATACGCACATGTACCAGCTTCTGAGCGCCACCCCGAGCCCCTACGCCCGCAAGGTGCGCATCGCGCTCGCCGAGAAGGGCATTCCGTTCGAGCTGCTGACCGAAGTGCCTTGGAACAAAACCACGCAGACGCCGAAATACAATCCGCTCGAAAAGTTGCCCGTGTTGATGACGCAAGACGGCGAGAGCATCTACGAATCCCGCTACATCCTCGAGTGGCTCGAAGCCCGTCACCCCACGCCGTCCATGCTGCCGGGCGATGTCGACGGCAATCTGGCCGCGCGCAAGCTCGAGGTGCTCGCCGACGGCGTCTGCGACGCGTTCGTGCTCATGTTCTGGGAAATGCACAGAACGCCGGAGCATCAGAGCGCCGAATGGATCGGCCGCCAGCGCCGCAAGGTAGACGGCGGCCTGCGCGAGATCGCCCGGCTGATCGGCACGCGCGAGTTCGCCGTCGGCAACCGTTTCGGATTGGGCGATATTGCGGCTGCAACGGTCGTCGGCTATCTGACCGTGCGCTTCCCGCAACTGGATTGGCGGGGCCCCT